>JBOGSW010000162.1:0-28752 GCA_050695815.1 Candidatus Limnocylindria bacterium
ACGACGCTGCCGCGCAGGCCGATGGCATCGGTGGCTGGGCTCGGCGCCTCTTTGCGCCGGTGCTCACGGCCGGGGCCGCGCTCGCACTGGTCGGCCTGGTGGGCACCGCCTCGCCGGCATTGCAGGGGATGGCATCCGGGCCGGCGGCCGGCGACGCGGGTAGAGCCCCCGCCGAGGCGGACGCGTCCGAGCCGGCGTCCGAGGAACGCGATGTCGCGGTGCCGTCGACTGCCATCGAGTCGGCCGGAGACGTTCACACCCTCGGCGAGAGTGGGGCTGATGCGCCGCGCGATGCCTTCCGCAGTCCCGAGGCCGAAGCTCCCCAGGACGCCGAGGCCTCGGAAGAGGCCGAGGCCTCCGAAGTACCCACTACCGACGAGGCGCCCGATGCCGAGGCGGCGCCGAGGGCGGAGGCCGATCTGCCGGCCGAGCGTTCGATTTGGCCGATGCTCCTCTTCGCGGGCGTCGCCGTCATGGTCGGCGCCGGGCTCGCACGCTGGATCCTCGTTCCCCGCGGCTGACTCGCCCGGCAGCCCTCAGAGGGCGAGGCGGCCCGCCACGATGGCGCCGGCGAGGATCAGCACGATCAGCGCGCCCGCCAGGACCGCGGCCCAGCCCGAGTCCCGGAAGCCCGTGGGCAGTGGCTCGGGGCGAGGTGGTCGACGGGTCCGCGGGACCGGCATCTCGCCCCGCTGACGCGACGTGCGTGGGGCCGCGCGCGTATCGGCGGCGGTTGCGCGCCATGTGGCCCACGTACGCGTGGACGATGGCGTGCCCGCCTGGAACGGGGCGCGAGACGCGCCCCAGTGCCCGACGCGCGGGGTTCCGGCTGACGGATGGGCCTGGTCGTACTCGGCGCGGCGGATCGGGCTCGACAGGATGGCCCATGCCTCGTTGATGCGCCGCATCCGGTCGGCGGCCTCGATCGCGCCCTCGTGGAGATCGGGGTGATGCGCCTTCGCGAGGCGTCGGTGGGCGCGTGCGACGGTGAGCGCGGATGCGTCGCGGCCCACGCCGAGGACGGCGTACGGATCGAGGATCGGCCGGTGCGTCATCGCGCCGATTCTACGGCGGCCGCGAGGCCGCCATCGGTCTAGACTCTGATGCACCCATGGCCGAGCGCAGACCTCTCCTCATGCTCATCGACGGGCCCAGCCTCGTCTACCGCGGCTACTTCGCGCTGCCGCCGCTCACGATGTCCGACGGGACGCTCGTCAACGCGGTCTTCGGCTTCCTCCAGATCGTGCTGCGCGGCATGCAGGACGTGAAGCCGGACTTCGCCATGGTCAGCTTCGACGTGGGCAGGCCGCAGTTCCGCTTCGAAGCGTACCCCGACTACAAGAAGGGTCGCCCGAGCATGCCGGACGACCTGCGGACCCAGTTCCCGATCGTGCGCGAGATCGCCGGAATGATGGGGATCCCGATCCGGGAGCTGGAAGGCTACGAGGCCGATGACGTCATCGGCACCCTGACGAAGAAGGCGACGGCGCAGGGTGTCGACACGATGATCGTGTCCGGCGATCTCGACGGCCTGCAGCTGGTCGACGACCACGTGCGCCTGCTGACGACCCGGATGGGCGTCGCCGCCACGGTCATCTACGACGAGGCCAGGGTCCAGGACCGATACGGCCTGCGCCCCGACCAGATGCTCGACTACAAGGCGCTCAAGGGCGACGCGAGTGACAACATCCCCGGCGTGCCGGGGGTGGGGGAGAAGACCGCCAGTAGCCTGCTCCAGCAGTTCGGCACGCTCGACGGCATCTACGAGCATCTGGACGAGGTGAAGGGCAAGATGCGCGACCGCCTGGCCGAGCACCGCGAGTCGGCATTCATGTCGCGCGAGATCGGCCGCATCGTGATCGACCTGCCCGTCGATCTCGATCTGGAGGAGGGACGGACGGGCCGCTACGACCGCCGTGCGGTTGCCCAGCGCTTCCGGGAGCTCGAGTTCCGCTCCCTCATCGACCGCCTCCCCGCCTCGAGCATCGCTCCGACCGGGCACGACTCGCCCGAGCAGGACACCAAGGGCGGGCTCCAGCTCAGCCTGGACCTCCTCGGCGGCGTCGTGGCATCGAACGAGGGTGTCGCAAGGCAGCGCGTCCAGCCAGATCCGCTCGCCGATCCGGGCGGCGCCATCGAGCACGTCGACCCGCGCGTCGTGCGCACGGATGTGGACCGATCCGAGCTCGAGACCTGGCTCGCGGCGCACGAGACGGCGGTCGGCCTCGGCTGGGCCGCGGGCGCTGGGCGTCCGCTCGATCGGCCGCTCTTCGGGATTGCGCTCGCCGGCGGCGATGGGAGCACCTGGTACCTGCCCTGGACCGATGACCGGGAGCTTCCCGCCTGGTTCGGACGCGAGGATCGGGAGCTCGTCGGCCACGACCTGAAGCAGCTCATCGTCATGCTCGCCGCGCGCGGCGTCGCGCTCGCCGGGCCGTGCTTCGACACGCTCGTGGCGGGCTACATGGTGAACCCGGCGCTGCGCTCCCAGACGCTCGACGACGTCGCCTCCACCCGCTTCGGCGGGGAGCTGCCGGAGAAGCCCCTCACCCCGGAGACGGGGGCGGAGGAGGCGACGACGGCCCGTCGAGCAGCCGGCGAGGCGCTCACCGCGCTCCTCGCCCGACCGGCGCTCGAGCGGGAGCTGATCGATGGGGGGCTCACGAACCTCTTCGGCGAGGTCGAGATGCCGCTCGTGCCGGTGCTGGCACGCATGGAGCTCGCCGGCATCTGCCTCGACCTCGATGCCCTGGCCGCCATGCGCGACGAGTTCGGCGCGCAGATCGCGGCCCTGGAGTCGCGGATCTACGGGCTGGTCGGCCACGAGTTCAACATCGGCTCACCCAAACAGCTCGAGCAGATCCTCTTCGGTGAGCTCGAGCTGCCGGCCACGAAGCGAACGCGGACGGGCTACTCGACGGACGCATCGGTGCTGGAGGAGCTGCGCGACAAGCACGATGTGATCCCGCTCATCCTCGAGCATCGACAGGTCTCGAAGCTGAAGTCGACCTACGTCGACGCACTGCCGACCCTGGTGGACGCGGAGGGCCGGCTGCACACGACCTACCAGCAGGCGGTGGCGGCGACCGGGCGCCTGTCGAGCACCGATCCCAACCTGCAGAACATCCCGATCCGAAGTGCCCTGGGCCGTCGCATCCGGCGCGCGTTCGTAGCGCCCGAGGCCAGGCTGCTGCTCGGTGCCGATTACTCCCAGCAGGAGCTGCGCATCCTGGCCCACGTCTCGGCCGACCCCGGCCTGCGCGCCGACTTCGAGGCGCACTCGGACATCCATCTCGCGGCGGCCGCCCGCGTCCTGGGCCTGGCGCCCGAGCAGGTCGGGCCGAAGGAGCGCAGCGTGGCGAAGATGATCAACTACGGCATCGCCTACGGCCTCTCCGACTACGGGCTGGGAGAGCGGCTGAAGATCCCGCGCGAGGAGGCGCAGAAGTTCATCGTTGACTACTTCGCGGCGTACGAGGGCATCCGGCGCTACACGGTCGAGATGAAGATCCTGGCCCGCGACCAGGGCTTCGTGACCACGCTGCTCGGGCGCCGGCGCTACCTGCCGGAGCTCACCGCGCGCAACGGGGCGCTGCGCTCGGCCGGCGAGCGGATGGCGATCAACATGCCGATCCAGGGCACGGCCGCCGATGGGATGAAGATCGCCATGGTCCGCGTGGATGCGGAGCTGCGCTCGCGTGGCCTTCGATCCCGCATGCTGCTCCAGGTCCACGACGAGCTCGTCTTCGAGACCGATGAGGAGGAGCTTCCCACCCTCGCCGCCCTCGCTCGCGAGCTGATGGAGGGCGCCCTGCCGCTCGACATCCCGCTCGAGGTCGACCTCAAGGTCGGTCGGAACTGGGAGCAGATGGACCGATACGAGCAGGTCGACGATGGAGATTGGCGTCGCGTGCCGAAGTCGGCCGGAGACGTAGCCCGCGAAGAGGCCGAGGAAGAAGTGGCCGCCGAGCTCGTCCCGTAGACGCGGCCGCGCCCCGCGTTTGCATCCACTTGCGCTTGCATCCAGTGGTGGCAAGCGTCGGCTGAGATGCCTCGACCCGGGCGTCTCGGCTCGGTTCCTTGCAGCTGGTGAAATCAACCGAGGCTAACCGCTCCGATCAGGACCTGATCTCGTCCCATTGCCGACGGCAGATGCAAGCCTGGCCGCCGATCCGGCACACTCCGCCCATGCCTGAGCTCCCCGAGGTCGAGACGGTCGCGCGCGACCTCCAGCGCTGGGTGGCCGGCGCCACGATCCGGGAGGCGCAGGTCCATTGGGATCGGACGATCCGACACCCGCAGCCGCCCGAACGGTTCGCGGCGGAGATCTCGGACGCCACGATCCGCCGGGTGAGCCGTCGCGCGAAGACCGTGCTGATCCACCTCGACGACGGCAGGGTCTTGACGGTCGCGCTGCGCATGACGGGCGCGCTCATCGTGGCCGAACCGGGCACGCCCGCGGACCCGTATGCACGGGTGGTCTTCAGGCTCGACGACGGACGTGAGCTCAGGTACCGCGACGTGCGCAAGTTCGGACGCATCGGGCTGTGGCCGGGCGGCGGGCTGCGCAGCATCGGCGCGGGCCGGGGCGCGCGCTCCCGACGCATCGCCGAAGGCACGAGGCGTTATCGGATCGGCGAGGTGTTCAGCGGCCACGGGCCTGAGCCGCTGGCCCGCGGCTTCACGGTCGAGCGCCTCACTGAGCGGCTGGCGCGAAGATCGGCGAAGCTGAAGACGCTGCTCCTCGACCAGACCTTCATCGCCGGGGTCGGCAACATCTACGCCGACGAGGCGTTGTGGCGGGCGCGGCTCCATCCGCTTCGGCCCGCGAACGGCCTGGACGAGCGGGAGGTTCGTCGCCTGCATCGGGCGGTTCGACGGGTGCTGCGCGAGGGGATCGCGAACCGCGGCACGAGCATCAGCGACTATGTCGGAGCCGATGGAGAGCCAGGCGACAACGCGGAGCGGCTGGCTGTCTATCGTCGCACCGGCGAGCCGTGCTATCGCTGCGGCCGCCGGATCGAACGGATCGTGGTCGGCCAGCGCAGCACCCACTTCTGTCCGCGCTGCCAGGGCGAGCCGCTAGCATCGGTCCGGCCATGAAGGTGATCGGGCTGACCGGCAACATCGGCTGCGGCAAGAGCACGGTCGCCCGCATGCTGCGTGACGCGGGGGTGGCCACCATCGATGCCGATGCGGTGGCCCGCGAGATCCGCCACAACGACGCCGACGCGCGCGCCGCCATCGTCCGTCGGTTCGGGACGTACGAGGCCCCGGAGCTGGCCAGGATTGTCTTCGCCGATGCCGACGCCCTGCGCGACCTCGAGCGCATCCTCCACCCGCGCGTTCGCGGCGCCATCCGGGCACGCCTGGCCGAGCTCGAGCAGGGGCGGGTCGAAGTCACCGCCGTCGAGGTGATCAAGCTGATCGAGTCTCCGCTGGCCGATGCCTGCGACGAGATCTGGGTCGTGCGCTGCGACGAGGCCGATGCGATCAGCCGGCTCGGCGCGTCGCGCGGCATGGACGAGGCGACGGCGCGGAGGCGCCTGGCGAGCCAGTCCTCCCAGGACGAGAAGGTGGCCGCGGCCGACGTGGTGATCGACGGGTCGGCCGCGATGGAGGAGACGCGCCGCCAGGTGGAGCGTGCCCTGGCGGCGCTGCTCCAGGCCTAGCTCCCGGCCTCGCGTTCCTCGAACTCCGGCGGGACCGGCACAGGGAAGTCGAACTCGTCAATGAGCCGATCGATCGTCGAGCCCTCGGTCTCGGCCTCGCGATCGTCCTGCTCGGGTCGCAGGACCATCGTGAACGTGCCGCCAACCGCGGTGAGCTCGGCGATCTTCTCGGCGGTCGCGACATCGGTCCTGACGATGTAGAGGTCTCCGTTGCGGGCGAGGATCGTCATGGACTGGAGCGTCACCTTCGTCGACGGGCCAGGGAGGAACTGGGCCTCCTGTGCCTCGGCCTCCTCGGGTGTCTGGCCGATCTCCGGGTTGATGGCCATCGTCACGATGAGGTCGACTCTCTGACCCGCGACCAGGGTGCCGGCAACCGCATTCGCGTCGGCGACGGTCACGCTCACGGCTCGGAGGTCCGGGCCGGACGGATCGAACTCCTGGCCAGGCTCGAGGATCGAGAAGGTCTGCCCCTCGGTCGTGGAGGCGAGCGTGTTCTGGGTCATCAGCTGTCCGGCTGCGACGGGGACCCCCACGACTCGCCCGAGCACCTCGTCGAGCGACGCGAAGGCGGTCTCGTTCGTCGGGTCGACCGGCACGCTGCGCACGGTGATATCCGCCTCTTCCACCGCCTTCCGCGCGGGGATGTCGCGCGTCGCGACGACGACGTCCCTCACCTCGACCTGCTCGTCAGCGGTGAGCCCACTCGCCTGGAGCGCGACGAAGACGGTGCCCGCCACGAGCAGGGCGATGATCACGCCGACGGCGATGTAGACCTTGGATCGGCGGCTGTTTCTGTCGGAGTACTCGAGTTCCACGGGTGGGTACGCTCCTGCGATGGGGATCAGGACCAGGGGAGCAGGCGCGCCCGCTGGGCGCGTCGCAGCCCCTGCTGGTTGGGGTCGGCGTAGATGCCGGAGACGGCGTGGCCGGTGATGTCGTTCGAGCCGACCGAGTCGATCTCGAAGACGGCGAAGCCGATGATGTCGACGTACTGGCCCTGGCTGCTCGTGGTCGCGACCGTGAACCGGATGCGGAAGAGGCGGGTGACCGGCTGTCCGTCCCCGTTCGTTCCGCTGGCGCGGCCCGTGAACATGTAGCAGCCCGCTGACATGCCGGTGGTGTTGATCGACAGTGTCGACAGCGCGCCGGTCCCGGTGGTGGGCGTGACCGAGGAGGCGCTGAATCCGATCGTCGCCATGCCGAGCGCCTTCGGGGCGAGGGAACAGTCGGTCAGCGAATCCGTGTCCCAGCCCAGGGAGACCGCCGTCTGGCTCCCGGCGCCGCCGTCCCATTCCGTGTCCGGGTTGCTGGTCGTCGAGACGCGGATCGGCAGGTTGATGACGCCGCCGATCGACCCCGTCGAGCCGTCGAACACGGAGTTGGTGAGGCTGAACTCGCGCGTCACCTTCACGTCGCCGGCATCGTTGTAGTCGCCATCGGCGTTCGCATCCGTCTGAATGCGAACCGGGACCGGGACGCTGCGCCGCTTGAAGTACGGATTGCCCGACTCGCCTTCCAGCCATACGGTGTAGATCCCCGGGGGCACGGCGTTCGTCTGGAACGCGTTCATGTCAATGACGGTGCCCTGCTTGGCGGGCTCGAACACGTTGTCCGACCAGATCGGTTCGCTGATATGGCCGGCGGCCGGTGGTGTCACCGGTGGGTCGGGCACGAGGTTGAACTCGGGATGCCCCGCGGCATCGGCCCCCGCATCGCCGGCCAGGGAGAGCGTGACGGTGCTCAGGAACTCGTCGTTGCGCGAGACGGTCAGCGACGGGCCGTCGAACGGCGCCGTCGTGGTTCCGGGGAGCGAGATCTCGACCGGCGGGCTGAGCGAGAAGTCGGGGATCTCCATGACGGTTCCGTCGTACACCGCCAGCAGCACGCGCTCGCCGACGGCGAACGTGTCGTCGAACTGGCCCACCACGAACGAGGTGCTGTTGCCGGAGAGTGCGGCGACCTGCGTCGCGCCGTTCGGCGGCGTGCTGACCTCCGGGAAGGCTGGCCCGTCATAGCCGGTGACGAGGTACTCGCCCTGGAGATCCTTGATCGTGTTCGGGTTGGTGCCGGCCTCGACGTCGTTGTAGTAGACCCGCGTGTCCTCCCCCTCGAAGTTCCGGATGTCGAGCGCGATGAAGCCGCGGAAGCCCGACTCGTTGTGCGCCTTGCTCTGCGGTCCGTAGATCGAGAACTCCGGGCCCGGCAGTGCCTCGCTGGCCGGGACGCGGATGTCGTATCCGCGCGGGTCGAGCTCGTCGACCACGCCGTCCGAGCTCCAGCCTTCCGCCGCGAGATGATCGACGAACCCGTTCCCGGGCCCGGACGGGTTCTCGTAGCGCCGTGCCACGATCGGGACGGCCGGGCTCCCCTGGAGGCTGCAGCGCGCCCGCGCGCCGGTCTCGAGCGTCGCGATGCCGACGACGCGCGCCAGGGTCGTCTGAACGGTCGATTCGATCGCCACGCGCACGTTCGTGCCGGCGACGACGATCCCGCTCACGAGCTCGTCGGCGTCGATCGTGGCGCTGCCGTCCTGGTCCTCGTAGCTCGGCGGTGAGTCGATCGTGGCGCTCGCCCCGGCGGGCGACCCCTGGAGGTTCGCGAGCGCCACCTGCTGGGCCGCGGAGGCCGCTTCGCCGTCGCTCGCGCCGGCGATGAGCGCCCGACAGGCGGCGAGCGCGGCGGCGTCGGCCGCCGTCTGCACGTGCCGCCGCTCCGCGACCTGCCGGCCGAGATCGATGGTGAACGCGGTGAAGGCGAGGAGCAGCACCAACAGGATCGCGAACAGGACGAGGACCTGGCCCCGCTCGGTGCCTCGCATCAGTTCAGCACCATGGTGGCGGTCGCCGACTGGACGAAGCGTCCACCGCCATCGGTCGAGAGCACCTGGCCGATGAACGGCACCACGATGTCGGAGTGGTATGTGAGCTGCACCTGGACGAGGCACCCGGCTGGGTCGTCATCGACGCAGTACGCGCCGCTGGTGGGACACGGTGTCGTGGGCGTCGCCATCGACTCGCACAGCGTGACGGTCAGGTCGCCGTTCACCCACCTGTCATGCAGACCGTCGCCGTTGAGGTCGGCGGCCGAGCCGGCCGTGCACGGCCGCGAGACGGTGAAGTTCGGCGCGGCGGCGTTCATGATCCCGAACGACTGGCGCGCGGCGTCCACGACATCGGTGCAGCGGTTGAGGTCGTTCGACGAGCGCGAGGAGGCGATGTCGTACGGCGCGATCGTCGCCGCTCGCGCCCCTTCGCGCGCCGCGTTCGTCAACGTGACGTTGGCCCCGAAGATCAGCCCGAACTGGATGATGCCCACGATGAGGAAGAGGATCGGCAGGAGGACAGCCGCGAACTCGACGAGCGCCTGTCCATGCTCCGCCGCGCGCGCGTGATCGGCCGGCGTGGCCGGCTGCGGTGCAGGGCGGAACTGATTGAAGGGCAACATTCGGACGGAAGGGCCGCAGCTCGTATCGGGTTACGCATGGCGGGGGCAGCCAGCACGATCGTAGGAACGGGAGGGCGGTATCGGTATAGGCCCTTGGGGGAGGTCTGAATGGGACCGATGGGCAGGCGGGGGACACCCCCGCCGACCCCCGCGGCCGTGGCGGCTAGAATCGAGGCGATGCCCGACCTCAAGGTCCATGCCCCCTATGAGCCGACCGGTGATCAGCCTGCCGCGATCGCCTCGCTGGTCGATGGGCTCGATGCGGGGCTGAAGCACCAGGTCCTGCTGGGCGCAACCGGCACGGGGAAGACATTCACCGGTGCAAAATTGATCGAGGCGGTGCAGAAGCCGACCCTGGTCATGGCGCACAACAAGACGCTCGCCGCGCAGCTCTACCAGGAGTTCAAGCAGTTCTTCCCCGACAACGCCGTCGAGTACTTCGTGAGCTACTACGACTACTTCCAGCCGGAGGCCTATCTCCCGCGGTCCGATACGTACATCGAGAAGGACTCGTCCCGCAACGACGAGATCGACCGGCTGCGGCACAACGCCACGCGCGCGCTCTTCGAGCGCCGGGACGTGGTGATCGTCGCTTCGGTGTCGGCCATCTACGGCCTAGGGGCGCCGGTGGACTACGGCGCGACCGTCATCAACCTGAAGGTCGGCGGCTCGTACCGGCGCGACGGGATCCTGCGTCACCTCGTCGACCTCCAGTACCAGCGCAACGACGCTGCCATCGGCCGCGCGAAGTTCCGCGTGCGTGGCGACGTGCTCGAGGTCCAGCCACCCCACGGCGAGTACGTGGTGCGCGTCGACTTCTTCGGCGACCAGGTGGAACGGATCGTGGAGGTCGATGACCTGACCGGCGAGGTGCTTGCCGAGCGGACCGAGGTGAACCTCTATCCCGCATCGCATTACGTGACGCCGCGCGAGAAGCTGCTGGTCGCGGTCGAGAAGATCGACTCGGAGATGGAGGAGCGCGTCACCTGGCTGAACGACCAGGGCCGCGACCTCGAGGCCGCACGGCTCCGCCAGCGCACGCAGTTCGACCTCGAGATGATGCGGGAGGTCGGCTACTGCTCGGGCATCGAGAACTACTCTCGCCACCTCGCGGGCCGCGAGGAGGGGAGCCGGCCGTGGACGCTGATCGACTACTTCCCGACCGACTTCCTCCTGGTCGTCGACGAGAGCCACATCACGATCCCGCAGGTCCATGGCATGTACAAGAACGACCGGACCCGCAAGGAGATCCTGGTCGACTTCGGCTTCCGTCTGCCATCGGCCCTCGACAACCGGCCGCTGACGTTCGAGGAGTTCGAGGACCACATGAGCCAGGTGGTCTACATGTCGGCCACGCCCGGGCCATACGAGACGGAGCGGGCCGATCGGGTGGCCGAGCAGTTCATCCGTCCCACCGGCGTGGTCGACCCGACGATCACCGTGCGTCCCACCGCCGGACAGATCGACGACCTGCTGGCCGAGATCCGCGCCACGGTCGAGCGCGGCGAGCGAGCGCTGGTGACGACCCTCACCAAGAAGATGGCCGAGGATCTCGCCGACTACCTGGCCGAGCTGGGGATCAAGGTCCAGTGGCTGCACTCGGAGGTCGACACGCTCGAGCGGATCGAGATCCTGCGCGACCTGCGTCTCGGCGTGTACGACGTGCTGGTAGGCATCAACCTCCTGCGCGAGGGGCTCGACCTGCCCGAGGTCACGCTGGTGGCCATCCTCGACGCCGACAAGGAGGGCTTCCTGCGCTCCGGCGGCTCCCTCGTCCAGGTCATCGGTCGTGCGGCACGCAACATCGGCGGGCGGGTGGTCATGTACGCCGATCGCGTCACCGACTCGATGAGGGCGGCGATCGATGAGACCGATCGGCGCCGCGCCAAGCAGATCGCCTACAACGCCGAGCACGGCATCACGCCGGAGACGATCATCAAGGAGATCCGCGACATCCACGAGGGGCTGCGACGCGTGGCCGAGGAGCGCGCCGAGCTCCAGGTGGCCGGCAAGGAGCCGGAGGAGATCGCCGCCATGATGGGCCGCCTCGAGGCGCAGATGAAGGAGGCGGCGCGCAACCTCGAGTTCGAGCGCGCCGCGGCCCTGCGCGACGAGGTGCTCCAGCTGAGACGCCTGCGCGAGGAGCTCGCGGCGGCACCCGGCAGCATCCCGGCCGAGGTGTACGCCGCGGCCGCCGAGGACGGCGCCGGCGATGGTCGGCGGCCGCCGGACGGCAACCGGGTGTTCAGCGTCCAGACCCGCCCGAACGTCATTGCCGCCGGCTCGCGCCGCCGCCCGCCGAGACGCCGGCGCCCGTGACGCGCCGAGCCGAGGCACGATCCTAGTGGCGGGCACCATGCCGCACGCCATCTTCATCGAGACCGATGTCGATGGGAACGGCCTGGTCGCGGCGTACGCCGCCGAGCTTCCCGGCTGCGCCGTCTTCGCCGCCACCGACGACGAGGCGGCAGGCGCCATGCCGATGCGGGTGAGCCGGTTCACGGCATGGCTCCGCGACCAGGGCGAGATGGTCGCGAGCTTCATCGGTGACAACTGGTACGAGGTCGAGCGCGCGGCGGCCAAGATCGGGGGTCGCGCCGCGTTCACCCTGGACGAGCTGCCGCCCTCCGAGGCGGAGTTCGGGACCTGGCTCCGCTGGCTCGAGCTGGCGCGCGAGGAGCTGGCCGAGCGCCTCGACCGCGGAGACCCGTCGTCGGCCGCGGAGCTGCTCGATGCGATCGAGCGCCAGGACGTCGCGTTCGTGCGCGACCTCGGCGGTGCCGCGCCGGAGCTCACGGCCGATCCGATCGATCGCCTCTATGCCTCTCGGGAGGCGCTGACCGACGCGCTCGCGTCCGCAGGCCCGTTCCACGACGGCGTCCGACGAGTGCTGCGGCTGGCGATCGCGGATGATCTGCGGGCGGCCGAGGCCCTGCGCCCCGCGACGTGATCGACATCGCCACCGCCGTCCCGAAGCGGCTGCGCCACGCCGGTGAGTGGCCGACGCCGGTCCCGCGCCGCGCCGCCGCGGGCACCGAGCTGCGCGCTCTCCAGGATGCGATGCCGCGCTGCGACGGCGATGCGGCGCCGGTCCTCTCCGGCGACGGCACCGAGCGCGCCATGCTCATCGGCCAGGCGCCGGGCTGGCGCGAGATCGAGACAGGCCTGCCCTTCGCCTGGGACGCCGGCAAGCGGCTCTGTGGCTGGCTCGGGGCTGCCGGGATCGGCGTCGACGACTTCCGCGATCGCTGGTACGTGACCAGCATCGGCAAGTGCTATCCGGGCCGCTCCGCCGGCTCGTCCGTCGACCGCCCGCCGTCGCGCGCCGAGATCGAGCGCTGGACGCCCCACCTGCGCGAGGAGCTACGGATCGTGCGCCCGGCGCTCGTCCTGCTGGTGGGCGGCATGTCCCATCGGTTCGCCTTCGGCGCCGGCGTGAAGCTCGATGACCTCGTCGGTCGCGAGCTGTCCTGGGATGGCGCACCCGGCGCATCGGTCCTGGCGCTGCCGCATCCGTCCGGGGCGTCCACGTGGCTGACCGACCCTGCGCGGGTCGAGCTGTGGCGGCGGGGGATCGGACTCCTGCGCGACCGCTGGGCGGAGCTTGAACCGTGACGCGCGAGACGCGAATTGGTGTCCTCCTGCTCGTGGCACTCGGCGCGTTCACCGCCTTCATGCTCGTGGTCGGCTCCCTGGGCGAGACGCGGCCCGAGGTCGACCCGCTCACCGTCGACGAGGCGCTGGCCGGCGGCGAGCCCGCCGAACAATGGGGGAGCGAGGAGCTTCACGTCACGGGTTGGTACGCCGAGCTCGACGGGGACTGCGTCGGTGACGACGGCGGAGCCGATGCGTCCGTCGCCTGGCTCCAGCGTGACTGCCCCGTCCGCGTCCTCATGCCCGAGCAGCCGAACCCCGACGTCACCCAGGAAGAGCTCCTGCGTGATGGCCTGCGCCTGGCGGCGCCGCAGGGGAGAGCCTTCCCATCGCGCGCGGAGCCGGCAGGAGCGAACCTGCGTGGCCAGCAGCTCGTGTTCGTCGGCCACTTCGCGGACGAAACTGCGGAGCTCTGTGTCCCCGAGGGCGCCGATCGGTGCCTGAACACGCTCGTCGTCAGCGACTACGACGAGCTGGTTCGCTAGTCAGCGCTCAGCGGTCGGCGGTCGGCGTTCGGGGTCGCGTTCGGCCGATCGCTGCGCGATCTATCGGCCGATTGTGGCATCAATGCCGCCCTGGGCGGCGTGGACGCGATCTATCGGTCGCTGGCTGACGGGAGACCGCCCGGCGGGCGCCGCTATGCCAGCCAGCAGCGGATAGATCGCGGATCCGTCACGTGGCGTGGGGCTCATGCCAGTCCAGGCCGATAGATCGAGCGGCGCGCGGGCTCCTCAGCTGCCGGTCACCATGTCGAGCAGGCCCGCCTGGCGGGCGCGGTAAATGAACCAGCGGAAGGCGGCCAGTGCCAGCGGGATGGCGACGGCGGTGCTCATCACCAGGAAGAGCATCACGATGCCATCGGAGAGCCCGCCGAGCACGCCCGGCGAGCCATGTCCAAGCAGCCCCCGCCGGCTCGCCTCGAGCCACCATGTGGTGGGCGACGCGTAGGCGATCGGATGCAGGAAGGCCGGCAGCACGTCGATCGGGAAGATCGCGCCCGAGATCAGGTAGAGGGCGCCGGCGATCGCTTCGGGGTAGGACCACGCCTCCTGGCGCAGCTGGAGGCACCAGCCCGCCATGAAGATCCCGAGCGCCATGACCGCCAGGATGCCGAGCACCGTGGCTGGCACGAACATGGCGAGAGTTGGCTGCAGCTCGACGCCGAGGAAGACGACCCCCACCAGCAGGGTGAGCGCCACAGCCACGAAGCTGATGAGCACGCGCGCCAGCGATCGGCCCAGCAGGAAGGGGAAGAGCGAGCTCGGCGTCACCACGACATACTTCATCATCCGGTAGCGCTCGCGGTCCTCGAGGATCGACTGCACCAGGCCGCCCATCACGCCGAAGACGACGTTCCACAGCGCGCTGCCCACGATCATGAACTGCAGGAATTCCGTGCCTCGCCCGCCGGTGATGACCTGGAACATGAGCACCAGGATCATCGCGGCGGCGAGCGGCTTGGCCAGCGTGTAGATGGCGAAGAGGAACGGGTCGGACCAGTTCGACTCGATCGCCCAGCCGAGACCGATGGCGGTGCGGAAGCTGCGCCACGCATCGGCGAGCGTCAGCCCGCGCACCGGTCGTGCTGCGGCCCGCTCGTTCACTGCCATCGCAGCGTCAGGCGGCCCTCGCGCCTGGCCAGGTGCTCGAGATAGGAGAGCGCGAACCGGGCTGCCGCCAGGAACACGACGGCCATCACCGCCAGGATGGCGACCTCGGCCCCCACCGACAGGACGCCCTCGCTCGCCTCGCCGGGGAACGTCAGCTGGCGCATCGCGTCCAGGCCGACCGCCAGCGGCAGCGTGGCCACCACCAGGCCGGACACCGGGCCAAGCGCCCGAAGCGGCACGTTGACGCCGCCGAGGAAGTAGATCGGTTCCTGGAGCAGCTGGGCCAGGTGAAATGCCTCGCGGCCCCAGAGCAGGAAGAGTGACGCGAAGAGCATGCCCATCCCGTACAGCGGGAGCATCGTGAGGAGGAAGACCGCGGCCAGGAGGAACGGCTGCTGAATGTCGTACGTCACGCCATAGAGGATGGAGCCGATGCCGATCACGGCCAGCGCGCGCGAGCTGGTCATCACCAGCCCGCCGATGGCCATCCCGGCCAGGATGCTCATCAGGTGCATCGGCGCGGTGAAGTACAGCTCGAGGTTGCCCTGGTCCTTCTCCCAGTAGAACTGGGCGGCCATCATCCACACGACGTTGAGCCAGAAGGCGGTCATGGCTCCGCCGAGCACGACGAAGCCGATGTAGTCCTCCGGCGCCTCGAGCGCGCGGTAGACGAACACGAACGCGCTGACCGCCAGGAAGGGCAGGAAGATCTCGAAGAAGAGCCACGATGGCTCGCGCGTGAGACCGATGATGCGGGGGTAGGCGCGCCCCACGATCGCGCGCAGGTTCGTGCGCAGCACGCGCCCGCTCGACCACTCGGCCGCCTCGCGCGCGTTCCTCGCCGGCGCGGCGCCGTAGGCGGTCACGAGGACGCTTCCTCCGATCCGTCCTCGTCCCCGAAGCCCCTCCCGACCAGCTCGACGAAGACGTCCTCGAGGCTCGGCTCCGATTTCGCCAGGCCAACCAGGTGGGATCCCCGCTCGGCTACGGCGGTCACCACGCTGGTGAGGGCCGAATCGTCCGCCAGGGCGACCTTCAGCGCCACGCGGTCGGCGCCGGCCGCGTCGACCGTCTCATCGTCGGCGCGCACGGCTGAGAGGACGCCCGGCAGGCCGCCGATCGCGGCGAGGCCTCCATTCGGCGGCAGGTGGTCGAGCTCGAGCCGGAAGATCGACTCGGCCTGCACCCGCCGGCGCAGCTCCGTCGGCGTGCCGAGCGCCAGGATCTTGCCGCGGTCGACGATGGCGATCCGATCGCAGAGCTGCTCGGCCTCCACCATGTAGTGCGTGGTGAGGAGCACGGTCCGTCCCGGGGCCGCCGCCTTCCAGGAGAGCGTGTGCTCGCGCAGGTCGCGCGCCGCCGCCACGTCGAGGCCGAGCGTCGGCTCGTCGAGGAAGAGGACCCACGGGTCGTTGAGCAGGCCGCGCGCGAAGTTCAGCTTCTGGCGCTGGCCGGTCGAGAGGGTGCGGACCTTCTGGTCGCGCTGCTCGGTGAGACCGGTGATCTCAATGAGCTCGTCCACGCGCCGCCAGCCGTCGCGCTGGGGCAGCCCGTAGAACTGGCTGAACATCCAGAGCTGCTCGCGAAGGGTGAGCAGGCCGTAGCCCGACTGTTCGCCTCCGGCGACCATGTTGATCACGCGCCGGATCTTCGCCGTCTCGTTCACCACGTCGAAGCCGGCGACCTTCGCCGTCCCGCTGGTCGGGAGCAGCAGCGTCGTGAGGATCTTGATGAGCGTCGTCTTGCCGGCCCCGTTCGGACCGAGCAGGCCGAAGTATTCCCCCGACGCGACGTCGAGGTCGACGCCGCCGAGGGCGGTCACGGGGTCGGGCTTGGCCTTGTACACGCGGGTCACGGCCCGCGCTCGGATCGCAGGTTCGTCAGGCATCGAGAGGCAGCACCGGGGAGCAAGCTTGGCGGGCGGGGAGTCGGGATGGTACACCGTGGCCGGGCGGGGGGCATACGTCGGATGACGTATGCCGCGCTTCACGGCGGTCGCGACGGGGCGTCAGTTTCGGAGCGCGTCGTCGTCGCAGTCGCAGTCGCCGTCACACTCCGGGAACGCGCTGTCGACCAGGAGCAGCGAGCCGGTGATCGAGAGGAGCGCCCGACGGACGGCCTCCGAGCCGTCCAGGTCGGCTGCGCGGAGCGCGTCGTCCACACGTGCGGCGAGGCTCGTTCCGGCTCGGGTGCTGATCGAGAAGACCCGCCACGCACCCGGCTCGTCCCAGATCACGAGGCCGTAGCCCCGCACCGCCACAGAGATCATTCCCCCACGCTCCTCATCGACGGGGGGCGTTCGGGCCGGCTTCGCTCCCCTCGACGTCGGCCGGCCCGAGCTCCCCGTTGGTCCCCCTTGTCGACGGCCTCGAACCCCCCGTACCGTCGTACCGGTACCATGCGCCCGCGTCGAAGCGCGGGCAATCCGGCGTATCCGCACCGAACAGCACCGATCTCCCCAATCTGCTGCCCCGAAGGTCCTGGGCCATGGAAAGCCTGAGCGATCAGGACCGGCGACCTGATCTTCCCCGAGGCGGGTTGAGACGCCTCCGCCGAATACCCGCGCTGTTGTCGCCTACCACTCACCGTCGGCTTGGACAGCTTCGAGGGGATGCCAGGCGCCCTGTCGCTCGCCGATTGAGCGTGGTCGAGCGTGGTTGGGTCGCCCGAGAGGGTCCTCGCCGTGCCTGGGCCGGTCTAAGCCGACGGTGATTGGTGGGTGGCAGGGCCGAGCCGGGTCAGACCCGTCGTCCCCCGGAGAGCGCTCTCTTGACAAGGCCCTCTATGATGCTCGAATGATCGTGAGAGCGCTCTCACAACGATGAGAACTCGGACCAACGGCGGCGGACCGGCCACGCTCGAGCAGGTCGCGCGCGTCGCGAACGTGTCGCGAGCCACGGTCTCGCGGGTCGTCAACGGCGATCCCCGCGTCGGCGAACCGGCGCGCACGGCCGTCGAGGCGGCCGTCAAGGAGCTCGGCTACATCCCGAATCGGGCAGCGCGCAGCCTGGTCACGAGGCGCAGCGACTCGATCGCGGTCATCATTCCCGAGCCGACGGCCCAGGTCTTCGGCGACCCGTTCTTCCCGCGCGTCCTGCGCGGGATCAGCGACGCGCTCGCCCGCCAGGAGATGCAGCTGGTCCTGCTCATGCCACAGGGCCGGGCCGACGAGCAGCGCGTCGAGCGCTACCTCGCGGCCGGGCACACCGACGGCGTCCTGCTGGTGTCGCTCCACGGATCGGATCCGCTGCCCATGGACCTGCAGCGCCGCGGCATCCCGGTCGCGGTGGGCGGACGGCCGCCAGGGGCGGGGATCAGCTACGTCGACGTCGACAACCGGCGCGGCGCGGGCGTGGCCGTCCAGCACCTGGTCGACATCGGGCGGCGCCGCGTGGCCACGATCGCCGGTCCGCAGGACATGCCCCCGGGAGCCGATCGGCTCGCGGGCTACCACGAGGCGCTCGCCACCGCCGGCCGGTCGTCTAACGAAGGCCTGATCGAGGTCGCCGACTTCACGCTGGAGGGTGGGCGGGCTGCCATGGAGCGGCTCATCGTTCGCGCGCCCGACCTCGACGCGGTCTTCGTCGCGTCGGACCTGATGGCGCTGGGGGCGCTCGACGCACTGCGTGCGGGGGGCAGGCGGATCCCCGATGACGTGGCGATGATCGGCTTCGACGACTCGCCGCTTGCCGTATCGGCGCTTCCGCCGCTCTCGAGCGTTCGCCAGCCGATCGAGGAGATGGGGCGCGAGATGACGCGCCTCCTGCTCCACGGCGTCCGCCACGCGGACGATCCGCCACGTCGGGTCATCCTCGACACCAGCCTCGTCATACGTCAGTCAAGCGCGCCTATGTGATTCGGCCGCGTTCGTCACTCGCCCGTAGTAGATGGAATGGAGGAGGGTCATGTATCGACCCAATCAACGTCATCACCCGCTCGGAGCGGTCGGAATCGGTCTCGCGCTCATCCTCGCGGCCTGCGGGACGCAGGGCGCCAGCGAGGAGCCGCCGGAGTCGAGCGCAGCGTCGGAGGCCCCGCCGATCGAGTCGGAGCCGGCGGCCGAGGCGGTCGAGATCGAGTGGTTCGTAGGTCTCGGCACCGGCGAGAACGAGGAGCAGATCCCGGTCGAGGAGGCGGTCGTCGCGGCGTTCAACGATGCCAATCCGGGCATCGAGCTGGTCCTGACGGTCGTCGACAATACGGAGGCGTCCACGACCCTTGCAACGCGCATCGCGGCGGGCGACGCGCCCGACATCATCGGACCGGTCGGCATTCGCGGCCTCCAGTCGTTCGGCGACCAGCTGCTCGACATCGGTCCATACATCGAGGAGTCGGGGGTCGACCTGTCGGAGATCCCGCAGGCCCTGATCGACGTCTACAACGTCAACGGGACCCAGATCGGCATCCCGATGGCGGTCTACCCGTCATTCATCTTCTACAACAAGACGCTCTTCGACGAGGCCAGCGTCGCCTATCCGCCGCACGAGGTGGGCGAGCAGTACGAGGGCCAGGACTGGACCTGGGAGACCGTACGCGACCTCGCCATGCTGCTCACCGTCGACGCCAACGGCAACGATGCCACCAGCGCCGACTTCGATCCGGAGGCGATCGAGCAGTACGGGCTCGACGCGCAGTTCACCGAGAACGACGCTCGTGCCTGGTCGACCATCTTCGGCGGCTCCGGCTCGGCGGTGGCTGATGACGGCACGACTGCACAGTGGCCGGACAACTGGCGCGAGGGGCTCCAGTACTTCTACGACGGCATCCACACCGACCACTTCATCCCGAACGAGACAGCTGTCCAGGGCATGGCCGATGGCAACACGTTCCAGTCCGGGCTGATCGCCATGGATGTCGTGCACCAGTGGTACACGTGCTGCATCGTTCCTGCCGAGGGAACGCCATCGGTCACCGATTGGGACATCGCCGTGCTGCCCGAGGGTCCTGACGGGAACATCACCTCGAAGCTCCACGCCGACACGATCGGCATCATGTCCAGCACCGAGCATCCCGACGAGGCGTTCGAGGTGCTCACCTTCCTGGCCGCGTCGCCGGAGCTCACCCAGGTCTGGGGAGCGCTGCCGGCCATCGAGAGCCAGCGTGACGCGTTCTTCGCGGGCCTCGACGAAACGTTCGCGCCGCTCGAGATCGACTGGAACGTGTCGACCCAGATGCTCGAGTACCCGGACAACCCGAGTCACGAGGCGTACATGCCGAACTTCGACGTGGCCGACTCGGCGAACAAGGACCTGGGCAGCAGGCTCTGGAACACGCCGGACCTCGACATCGGAGCGGAGCTGGATGCGCATGTCGAGCTCCTGCAGGGAATCTTCGACGAGGACGGCTGAGCTCCTCCCCCTGGGTCGGGGGCGGCCACCGCGCCGCCTCCGACCACGTACCCTGCGACACACCTGACGCACCACGTGAGGCCCCGATGGCGCTGACCCCCGAATCCACGAGCGGCCGGGTCGTCGTGCTTCCCGTGGCGCGACCGGGCCTCTGGGCGCGGCTGACATCGCGCGACTCGCTCACGGGGCTCGCGTTCGTCGCGCCGTTCATCATCGGCTTCCTGATCTTCTCGGCCCTTCCGATGCTCGCCTCGCTCGCGCTCTCGTTCACGGACTTCGACCCACGGCGGCCGGACGAGATCAGCTTCATCGGCCTCGACAACTACGCGCGAATGCTGCGCGATCCGATCCTGCTCGAGTCGCTCTGGGTCACCGTGCGCTTCGCGCTCATGGTCGTGCCACTCACGCTCGGGTTCGCGCTTGCCGTGGCGCTGCTCGTGAACAGCACGCTCCTGGCCGGCAGGAACGTCTTTCGGACACTCTTCTATATGCCGATGCAGATCCCGATCGTGGCGAGCACGGTCGTCTGGATCGGCGTGCTGAACGCGTCGAACGGCTGGCTGAACTACGGGCTCGAGGCGGTCGGCATCCCCGGCCCGAACTGGCTCAACAGCGTCGTGTGGGTCGGCCCGGCCCTGGCGCTGATGGGGTTGTGGGGGATCGGCAACATGATGCTCATCTTCCTGGCCGGGCTGCAGAGCGTGCCGACCGAGCTCTACGACGCCGCCAGGGTCGACGGGGCCGGGGCGTGGGCGCGCTTCCGGAACGTGACCCTGCCGATGATCTCGCCGGTGCTCTTCTACAACCTGATCATCGCCCTGATCGCCACCTTCCAGTACTTCACCCAGGCATACGTCATCAGCAACGGCCGTGGCGATCCGGACCGCGCGACCCTCTTCTTCAACCTGAACCTGTTCCGCGAGGCGTTCACCTTCTTCCACATGGGCTACGCATCGGCGCTGGCGTGGCTGCTGTTCGTCATCGTGCTGGTGCTGACGATCTTCCTCTTCAGGACCGCCGGCTCGTGGGTCTACGAAGGCGGCGAACGATGAGCGCGGTCGCCGAGCCCCGACGTCGCCTGCGCGCCGGCGACTCACAGCTGCAGGGCGAGATGCGCCGCTTCACGGCAAGGGCCGGGATGACGCTGCTGGCCATCGCCGTCGTCTCGATCTTCCTCATGCCGCTCGTCTTCATGGTCGCCACCGCCTTCAAGGATCGCAGCCAGCTCACCGCCCCTGGCGCGCCGCTCTATCCCGCCGCACCGGAGACCTTCGAGTGGGAGGGGACCGCGTACCCCGTCTACGACGTTCCCGGTCCGGACGGCGTCGTGCGCGCGTGGGCCCTGGTCGAGCCGCACCGCGAGGACAGCCTCTTCGTCGACCCGGCCAATCCCGATGCGGGACCGATCCTGTGGGAGGGCCGCTGGCGCACGCTCGAGCAGCACTGGGGCTTCGCGCTGAACACCGACAACTTCGCGAACGCGTGGGAGACCATCGACTTTCCTCGTCTCTTCTTCAACACGTTCGCCATCGCTGGCCTCTCGACGATTGCGGCCGTCGCCTCCGCGATCTGCGTCGCCTACGGATTCAGCCGCTTCCGATTTCCGGGGCGCAACGGGCTCTTCATCGTGATGCTGGCGACGATCATCCTGCCGTTCCAGGTCACGCTCATCCCGACCTACGCGGTCTTCCTGGCCTTCGGCTGGGTGGGCACCTGGTGGCCGCTCATCATCCCGCACGCCTTCTCGAATGCGTACAACGTCTTCCTGCTGCGCCAGTACTTCCTGACGATCCCGCGCGAGCTCGACGAGGCGGCCATGATCGACGGCGCCGGTCCGTTCCGGATCCTGCGCTCGGTGATCGTGCCGCAGGCGATCCCGGCCATCGTGGCCGTCAGCCTCTTCCACTTCTTCTGGGCCTGGAACGAGTACTTCCTGCCGCTGGTCTACCTGCAGTCGACGCCCGAGCTTCAGCCGCTCTCGGTCGGGTTGGCGCGCTTCAACTCGCTCTACTCCCAGGAGCCGACCCTCATCCAGGCGGCCGCCATCCTGGCGATGATCCTCCCGGTCGTCGTCTTCTTCCTGGCCCAGCGCGCCTTCATGCGCGGCGTCGTCTTCGGCGGGGTCGAGAAATGACCGTGACCGATGCGGACCGGGAGCTCGAGGAGCTGGCGCGGCGCTTCCCGGCGGGCTTCGCGTGGGGCGCGGCGACGGCCGCCTACCAGATCGAGGGCTCGGTCGACGCGGACGGACGCGGGCCGAGCATCTGGGACACGTTCAGCCACCTCACCGGTCGGATCGTCGGCGGCGACACCGGCGACGTGGCCTGCGACCACTACAGGCGCTGGGAGTCCGACCTCGACCTGATGGCCGAGCTCGGGCTGCGGGCGTATCGGTTCAGCATCGCCTGGCCGCGCATCCAGCCGTCGGGATCCGGTCCGGTCAACGATGCCGGCCTCGACTTCTACGACCGGCTGGTGGATGGCCTCCTGGCCCGCGGGATCGAACCGTGGGTGACGCTCTATCACTGGGACCTGCCGCAGGCGCTCGAAGATGCCGGAGGCTGGACGGAGGCGATGATCGTCGACCGCTTCGCCGAGTACGCGACGATCGTCGCGCGGCGGCTCGGCGACCGCGTAACGCGCTGGATCACCCTCAATGAGCCTCGCACGCATGCCTTCATCGGACACGGCAGCGGACGGCACGCGCCGGGCCGCAACGGTTGGCCGGGCGCGATCCTTGCCGCGCATCACCTGCACCTGGCGCACGCATCCGCGTCGCGTGCCATCCGCGCTGAGGCGCCAGGGGGTCGCGTGGGCATCTGCCACGACGTGTCGGACCTGGTGCCGGCCAGCGAGGAGCGCGCGGACGTCGAGGCAACCGCCCGCCACGACGCCGCGATGCGCGGCTGGTTCCTCGGCCCGACCTTCGGGCGCGG
The DNA here is from genome assembly GCA_050695815.1 of Candidatus Limnocylindria bacterium. Lineage (GTDB taxonomy): Bacteria > Chloroflexota > Limnocylindria > QHBO01 > QHBO01 > JACDBZ01. The sequence continues at coordinate 22,668 of JBOGSW010000162.1, forward strand.
CTATCCCCGGGACCTTGTCGGCTGGTACGCCGGGCACGGGTTCCTCGACCGGTTCGACCCCGACGAGGTGGCGACGGCTGAGCCGATCGACTTCCTGGCGGTGAACTACTACCGGCGCGAGCGGATCGCCGCGGCGCCGGTCAGGCCGACGTGGGGCATCGGCTCCCGGGTGCTCGAGAACGTCGGCGAGCACGCCGGCAACGGCTGGGAGATCTGGCCGGATGGGCTCCGATCCGTGCTCGGGCGCATTCATGCCGAGTACGGACCCGCGGAGATCGCGATCACCGAGAACGGCGCCACCTTCCCGGAGTCGGTGGCCGCGGACGGCAGCGTGGATGACGTCGAGCGGCGCTCGTACATCGTCCGGCACGTGCGTGCCGCCGGTGACGCCATCGATGCCGGCGTCCCCTTGGTCGGCTACTTCGCGTGGTCCCTGCTCGACAACTTCGAATGGGCACTCGGCTACGGGACACGCTTCGGGATCGTGCACGTCGACTACGCCACGCAGCGTCGTACCGTGAAGTCCAGTGGCCTGTGGTACCGCGCACTGCTTGCGGCCGGACCCTGATCGCGGATGCTTCGGGTGAGCGCCGCGTTTCATCCGGTGACGGTATCGGCCACGGAAGATCGACTTGATGGTGGCCGCAGTCATCGGGTGCGAGGAGCGACCAGGTTCGGCGCGAAATCGGGCGCTTCTTGGTCGCTACCGTCATGGGGTGAAGGTCGCGCCGACCCGGGTAAACCGAACAGGCGTTCGCATCGGTCCATTTGCTGCTAGGATGGCGGCCGGATGCCCTCAGACAAGATCGTGGTTCGCGGTGCCCGCGAGCACAACCTCAAGAACCTCGACGTGGAGATGCCGCGCGATCAGCTGATCGTCATCACCGGCCTCTCCGGTTCGGGCAAGTCGAGCCTCGCCTTCGACACGATCTACGCCGAGGGGCAGCGGCGCTACGTCGAGTCGCTGTCGGCCTACGCGCGCCAGTTCCTGGGGCAGATGGAGAAGCCGGACGTCGACCAGATCGATGGCCTCTCCCCGGCGATCAGCATCGACCAGAAGGGCGCGTCGCGGAACCCACGCTCCACGGTCGGCACGGTCACCGAGATCTACGACTACCTGCGCCTGCTCTTCGCGCGCATCGGTCACATGCACTGCCCGATCTGCGGTCGCGAGATCGAGCGCCAGACCGTGGAGCAGATGGTCGACCAGGTCTACGCGCTGCCCGAGGGCACGCGCGTGATGCTCATGGCGCCGCTCGTCCGCGACCGCAAGGGCGAGCACGAGAAGCTCCTCGCCGGCGCGAAGCAGGCCGGCTTCGTCCGCGTGAGGGTGGACGGCGACTTGCGCGATCTCGACGAGGAGATCAAGCTCGACAAGAAGTACAAGCACTCGATCGAGGTCGTCGTCGACCGCCTCGTCGTCCGCGGGGCCGATGACGACGGCGCGTCTCGGCCCGATGCGAGCCGCATGGCCGACTCGATCGAGACGGCGCTGCGCCTCTCCGACGGGCTGCTGCTGGTCAACCGGCCCGACGCTCCCCCAAAGGAGTCGGACCGCGTCTTCAGCGAGAAATATGCCTGCCCCGAGCACGGCGGCTCGTTCGAGGAGCCGGCGCCGCGCAACTTCAGTTTCAACTCGCCGCACGGCGCCTGCCCGGACTGCACCGGCCTCGGCTCACGGCTGGAGATCGATCCCGACATGGTGCTGCCGAACGACGAGCTGAGCGTCGACGAGGGCGCCATCCTGCCCTGGCGTCGCATGGCGGCGACCGAGAGCTGGTTCGCCAAGATCCTCGACGCCGTCGCGGCGCACTACGGCTTCCGCACCGACGTCCCGGTGCGCGACCTGTCGCCCGAGGCGCGGCAGATCCTGCTGCATGGGAACCGCGGGGAGCGCGTGGGCGTGGAGTATCGGGCCCGAAACGGTCGCACCCACACCTTCAAGACGACCTTCGAGGGGATCATCCCGAATCTCACCCGTCGCCACCGCGAGACGGGCTCGGAATCGATGCGGGCCGAGTTCGAGCGCTACATGACGAACAAGCCGTGCCCCACCTGCGGAGGCATGCGCCTCAAGCCGGAGTCGCTGTCGGTCACGATCGCGGGCAAGAACATCATCGAGACGACCCGCCGCTCGGTGACCGATGCGCTGGCCTGGTACGACCGCCTGCCGAAGCGCCTGAGCGAGCGTGAGAACCAGATCGCGCGGCAGGTCCTCAAGGAGATCCGGGCGCGGTTGGGCTTCCTGGTCGACGTCGGCCTCGACTACCTCACCCTGGATCGGGCGTCCGGCACGCTCAGCGGGGGAGAGGCGCAGCGCATCCGGCTCGCCACGCAGATCGGCTCGAGCCTCATGGGCGTGCTCTACATCCTGGATGAGCCGTCGATCGGGCTCCACCAGCGCGACAACGATCGGCTCATCGCCACGCTGGTGCGGCTGCGCGACCTCGGCAACACGCTCCTGGTGGTCGAGCACGACGAGGAGACCATCCGCTCGGCGGACTGGGTGATCGACATCGGTCCGGCGGCCGGCGAGCACGGCGGGCGCCTGATCCATTCCGGGGCGCTGCCGGCGCTGCTCGACAACCATCGGTCCATCACGGCGGCCTACCTCCGTGGCGACAAGGCGGTGCCCGTGCCGCGGCGCCGGCGCAACGGGAAGCGCCAGGCGCTCGTCGTGCGTGGGGCGCGCGAGAACAACCTCAAGGCGATCGACGTCGCGTTCCCGCTCGGCCGCTTCGTTGCCGTCACCGGGGTGAGCGGATCGGGGAAGTCGAGCCTGGTGACGCAGATCCTCTACCCGGCCCTGGCGCAGCGCATCTGGCGCGCGCGCGAGCCTGCCGGGAAGCACAACCGGATCGAGGGGATCGAGCTGATCGACAAGGTGATCGAGATCGACCAGTCACCGATCGGTCGCACCCCGCGCTCCAACCCGGCGACCTACACCGGGCTGTGGGGGCCGCTGCGTGAGCTGCTCGCCGCGGTGCCGGAGTCGCGCCTGCGCGGCTACAGGCCGGGCCGCTTCAGCTTCAACGTGAAGGGCGGCCGCTGCGAGGCGTGCCAGGGCGCGGGCATCGTGCAGATCGGGATGCACTTCCTGCCCGACGTCTACGTCCAGTGCGAGGTATGCAAGGGCAAGCGCTACAACCGCGAGACGCTCGAGATCCACTACAAGGGCAGGAACGTCGCCGAGATCCTCGAGATGACGGTCGAGGAGGCGCTGAAGTTCTTCGACGTCGTGCCATCCATCCGCAACAAGCTGCAGACGCTGTCCGACGTGGGGATGGGATACATCCACCTCGGCCAGCCCGCCACGACCCTCTCCGGCGGCGAGGCGCAGCGCGTCAAGCTCGCCACCGAGCTCTCGAAGCGCGCCACAGGCAAGACCGTCTACATCCTCGACGAGCCGACGACTGGCCTGCACTTCGACGACGTGGCGCGCCTGCTCCAGGTGCTCTCGCGCCTGGTCGACGCCGGCAACACGGTCGTCGTGATCGAGCACAACCTCGACGTCATCAAGACCGCCGACTGGGTGATCGACCTCGGCCCGGAGGGGGGCGACAAGGGCGGCGAGCTGGTGGCCGCCGGCACACCGGAGCAGGTCGCTCGCGTGCCCGCGTCATACACCGGGCGCTACCTTGCACCGGTCCTCGGACTGACCGATGCGAGCGCCGCTGTGGCTCGCCAGTCGAAGCGCCGGCGCCGCCGCGAGGCTGTGATCGCCGCGTCCTGAGGACCCGTGCCCGCTCGTCGTGCGCGGCGTGCGTGCCGCACGTACCGCCGAGCCGCCGCACGGCGGGGACTGACGACGGGGGCCGCACGACGGGGACTGACGACGGGGGCCGCACGACGGGGGCCGACGAATCCGACATATGGGCGTCCGGCGGCACCTTACGGAGACGAGGCCGGTGAATCGGGCCTGGATCGGCCCCGATTCGTTCGTGACGCCTGACATATGCGAACCCTGGTGTCCTTTTGTACCGGTTGCGCCGACCCTCAGGTACGTAAGGGCCTCCCAGGCGCCCATATGTCTGTTTGCTCATCCCGCTCTGGCTAGCTCGGCCCGCGGGCCGGGAAGCGTCGTGTGAACCGAGCTCGAGGTCATCCGCCACGACGACCGGGCGACTCGGCGGCTGTCTTCTAATCGCCGCATTCGAGACGCATGTCCGCGCAGCCGCACTCAGCGAGCGGCGAAGCCCATCTCCGCCAGGAACGGCGAGGGTCTCGAGGGATCGAAGGCCAGGATGAGCTGCCGGGTGGCGCGTGTCAGTGCCACGTAGGCGAGGCGTCGTTCCTCCTCCATGGCACGGTCCGGGTCATCGGCATCCACGAGGGAGCGGCGGTTGGGCATCCGATCGGCCTCGAAGCCGATGAGCACGACCGTCTCCCATTCGCGACCCTTCGAGGCGTGCACGGTACCCAGCTCCACGTGGGCATCCGGATCGCGCAAGGCGCCGATGCGGGCGCGCGCCGCATCGTAGGCTGCGACGAACGACTCGGCGGTGACGAACCCGGTCGTCCAGCCCAGCAACGCATCGAGCGCCGCGTGGTCGTCGTCGCCGAGGAGGTCGCCGCTCAGGCTGCCGCGGTCCCAGCCTCGGGCCGCACGCAGGCGGCGCAGGACGTGGAAGGGATGGTCAGGATCCTGCGTGGCGCGGACGGCGTCGATCATCGCGACCACCGGCTCCGCCTCGACGAGGGGAGCGACGGAGGTCGTGTGCCGTACGCCGGCACGCACGATCGCCAGGAGGATCGGCGTCAGCTCGCCGCGGGTACGCGACAGGAAGCAGAGGCTGCGCCCCGCACGATCCTCGACGGCCGCCAGGCGCGCCAGCGCATCGGGCCAGCCGGGGTCGGACGTGCTCCATGCGCTGATCGCGCTGGGATTGCCGGAAGCGCCGGACGGCGGGCGGATCGGCTTCGCGAATCGCTCCTGGTTGGCCTCAACCATGCGCGCCGAGGCCTCGATCACAGCGGTCGGGCATCGGTAGTTGGTGGCCAGCATGACCCGGTGCGCGCCGGGATAGTCGCTGCCGAAGCGGAGGATGCGACGCACGTCGGCAAGGCGCCAGGCGTAGATGGTCTGGTCGTCGTCACCGACCACGAAGAGGTTGTCCTCCGGCGTGGCAAGCAGGCGGACGAGCCGCAGCTGGGCGGCATCCACGTCCTGGAACTCGTCCACCGAGACGTGGCTGAACCGCGACTGCCATCGCAGGCGGAGTCGAGGATCGGTCTGGAGCAGGGCACCCGCTCGCACGACGAGGTCGTCGAAGTCCACGGCTCCCCGCGCTCGCAGGAGGTCCTCGTACGCCTCGAGCACCGCCCTGCCCGCTGACGAAGGATCACGGCGCTCGATCTTCCACGCCGACAGCCAGGTGTCGAGCTGAGCGGCCTCCGGCAGCAGGACCGATGCGTCCGCGGCCGCGAGCCGGCGTCGGGCGGCGCGCAGGAGCGGCCCGCGATCGGCGACCAGGTTCGCGCCTTCGCCGGCGTCGAGCAGCACCTGGCGCGCCAGCGCGTGCAGCGTGCGGATCTCAATCGTCGCCGCCGCCGGGACGGTCGGCCCGAGCCGTCGCACGACACGCGCCTTCAGGTCGACAGCCGCTTCTCGGTTGAACGTCACCACACAGATCCGCTCCGGCGCGACGCCACGCGAGAGGAGGACGGCGAGCCGCGCCACGAGCGTCGTCGTCTTGCCGCTGCCGGCCGGCGCGATGATCTGCGCGGGACCGTCCGGCAGCGTCGCGGCTGCGCGCTGCTCGGGGTCGAGCGCGTCGAGGATCGGCCCGACGTCAAGCGATTGCATCGCGCTGATGGCCATGCAGACATGATCGGGATGACCGCTTACCAGGCGATCATCGGCGGCTTACCGCCCGACGCCGTATCCTGTCCCGCGCCGCCCCCGTTCCGGAGAGCCGTCGATCCATGACCAACGCATGACGCGCCGTCGCGCGCAGGCAAGTCCCACAGCAGCCGCCCGAGCCACGGCGCCGTTTCGTGACGACGACACCCTTCCCTACGACCGCGACCTGATCCGTTCCGGCGGCGTCGGACGTGGTCGGCCGCGCGGTGCGTCGCCCGACCC
>JBOGSW010000163.1:0-38810 GCA_050695815.1 Candidatus Limnocylindria bacterium
CTCGACCACACCAGCGGACTGGCCGACCTCTTCAACGACACCACCAAACGTGGCATCGAGGAGCATCCCGAGCACGCCTGGACCACCGCCGAGGTGCTCGGCACGCTCCACGAGCCGTGGTACGAGCCGGGCGAGGGCTGGGCCTACGCGAACACGAACTACCTGCTGCTGGGGCTCATCGTCGAGCACGTCACCGGCTCGACACTGGCCGAGGAGCTGACGGACCGCTTCCTCGAGCCGCTCGACCTGGACGCGACGCGCATGCTGCCGCGGGGCATCGATGAGAGCGGCCCTCTCGCGCCGGCATGGACCTCGATCTTCTGGGCGTCAGGCGCCATGACAGCATCGGCCGCCGACCTCGCGCGCTGGGGAGATGCGCTGTACGACGGGTCGATCCTCCCCGACGAGCTGCACGACGAGATGCTGCGGCTCAACGCCGACGACTACGGGCTCGGCGCGCAGCGCATCGAGCTGAAGGACGCCATCGGTTACGGCCATACCGGGCTGCTGAACACCTACACGACCCTGCTCGTGCACCTTCCCGGGCAGGACACCACGCTGGCGCTCCTCGTCAACCGCAGCGACGTCGAGCTCGGCGCGATGCTGAGCGCCGAGCCGATGGACGGCCCTTCGCTGCTCGAGCTGGCCGGGGTCGTGGTCGACCCGGTCGAGGAGGTCGACCCCGAGGACTAGCCGGCGCCGAACAGGATGTCGCGGATGACCGGCATCGGCGGCGTGCCGTGGCTGACGACCGACTCGAGGAAGGGGCGCCATTCGAACGCATCGCCCGAACGGCGGCGCGACTCGTGCTCGAGCTCCGTCATCTCGACGCCGCCGAGGTAGTACTCGCACAGCTGGGTGCTCGACAGGCGCGCCCGGTTCCACTTCTCTGACGCCTCGGCGTCCTCCTGAAATCCGCCGGTGACCATCAGCGACATGGCTTCGTCCTCGGTCATCGTGCCGGTGTGGATGCGGATGTCCATCAGCGTGTTGGTGACGGCGCGCAGGAAATACTTCCAGTGCGAGAGCAGGAGGGCCGGGTCATCGGCGCCGTAGCCGGCGTCCATCATCACCTGCGTCACGTACACCGCCCAGCCCTCCGCGAAGACGCCAGACCCGAAGACGGCGCGCGGCAGCGAGTCGCATCGGTTCGACCAGGCCAGCTGGACGTAGTGGCCGGGGACGGCCTCGTGGATGGTCAGGATCCGCAGGCTGCGGGCGTTGTTCTCGCGCAGCATCGAGGTGACCTGCTCGTCGGTCCAGTCCGGCGGCGGCGGGGTGATCGCGAAGAAGCTGTCCAGCCCTTTGTCGAGCGGGCCGGGCGCGATGAGCATGGCGCCCCCGAAGGCGCGCAGAAAGGGCGGCGTCCAGATGATCTGGAGCGGTTCGGTCGCGAGGCCGATGAGGTCGCGCTCGCGGATGAAGGCCTCGATGCGCCGATGCTCCGCGCTGCAGAACTCGAGCAGCTCGTCGGCCCTCGGGTGATCGGCGGCGATGGCGTCGAGGACGCGCCGAGTGACGGCGTTCGGATCGTCCGGCATCGGCTCATCGCCGATCCAGGCGGGCCACAGCTCTCGCGCCAGGCGGAGCATCTCGGCGCGCACCTCGTCGTAGGACGCGGCAGCCCGCCGCTCGAGCTCCTCCGGCGAGAACGTCGCCCGCAGCCGATGGTGGAACTTGCGCCGATACAGGTCGTGGCCGAGCCGGAAGTCGCCCTCGGCGGTGGCCTGGAGGTCTTCGCCGAGCCAGGCGGTGAAGGCCTCGACCGCCGCGATCGCCGCCTCGGTCGCCGCCTCGACCCGGCCGCGCAGCTCCGCATCGACCTCGGCGGCCATCTCGACCGCCGTGCGGCACAGGTCGGCGACTCCGGGCATCGTCTGGACGGCCTTCTCGACGTGGAAGGCGCTGACCGCACGACCACGACCCGAGGTGAGGTTCTCGCGCGCTGCCTCGAGGGCTGCCGGGACGCCCTCCATGCGCCCCGCGGCGCTGGCCAGGCGCTGGTCGATCGGAGCGAATTCGCGGCTCAGCAGCGGGAAGAGGCCGCCGCCGAGGAGGTAGCTGTAGGTGATCGGGCTCCACGACGGCTCGTCGAGATCCTCCTCGTCGAAGCGCAGCTCGTCGAGCTGGTCGAGCAGGACGCGGCGGTCGATCTCCTCCTCGCGGCTCAGCCCGTCGGCCGCCTCGAGCCGCGCGCGCGCATCGGCCATCCAGGCAAGCCGGGCGCTGGCGCCCGCATCGGTCAGGTCAGGCCAGCGGTCGTCGTGGTCGTGGTTGCCCGCGTTCGTGGCGTGGACGGGATAGTGGCGGAAGAAGTCGGCGAAGAAGGCGTCCTGCGCCTCGGCGAAGCTCATGCCGCGCATGGTGACAGACCTGCGCGTCACGCCCGTGCCTATTCGTAACCGGAACAGTTACGAATCAACCCACGGGACGCAGGTGGTGACGACCGGAGGGGCGCTAGGGAATCCGGACCACCTTGCCGTCGCGGACCTCGAAGACCATCTGGCCCGTGGTTCCGGGAGGGGCGTCCACGCATGTGCCGTCCGCGTTGTCGCGCCAGGTGACATCCACCAGGACCGAATCGCCGACGTGCTCGACGCTGTTGATCGTGATGAGGCACCACTCGTCGAGGACCGAGCCAATGGCATCCTCCCGATCGACCGTATCATCGTGGAACCCCACCGGGTCGGCCGTCATGGTTGCGAGGGCATCGCCGTCATCCAGGTTGGCGGCCTTCACCCACGCCCGCACCAGGGCCTCATTGGCACCGGCATCGACTGTTGGACCGGGGGTGGGCTCACCGATGTCGGGGCCACCGACGGAGCCGCCGCCACCGAGCACGGTGATGCCAAGGACGGCGGCGAGCACGACGGCCGCCGTGCCCAGGGCGATCTTCGCGAAGCTGGTCATCTGGGGAATCCTCCGTACCGGCCACCAGGTGACGCGGCGCTGTGGGGTCGTGGGTAGCTCGTCGAGCACCGCGTCCAGGACGCGATCCGGGAGTGCCGTGACGCCGTCTTCCAGCCACGACCGAACGATGCGGGTCGTCTCGCGATCGGTGCTCATTGCGCCACCTCACGAGCCGGCGGCCGCGCGTCGGCATCGAGAGCCGCGCGCAGTCCGCGCATCGCGTGATGAAGTCGAGATCGGACCGTCCCGACCGGGACGCCGAGCGTGGCGGCGACGCGGTCGAGCGGCCAGCCGAGGTAGTGGTGCAGGACCACCACCGCGCGATGGTCGATGGAGAGCCTCCGGAACCCGCGCTCGAGCTGGTCGCGATCGACGACCGTGCTCGAGCCATCCGCCTGCATCGGCTCATCCGAGGGAAGCAGGCGCAGGTTCGGGGTCCAGTGGCGGCTTCGGCGTCCTTCCGCGTAGCAGGCGCGCACGAGGAGCCGGTACGACCAGGCGTCGAAGCGCGTCGGGTCGCGGAGCTGGGGGAGGTCGCGCCAGATGGCGAGCAGCGCCTGCTGCGTCGCGTCCTCGGCGAGGTCGATGTCGCGCAGAATTCGGTGCGCAACCGCGTGGAGCCGATCCGCCACGGCCACGGCAAGGCTCGCGAATGCCTCTTCGTCGCCGCGCTGCGCTCGAGTCACGAGATCGGTATCCATGCCTCTCCGTTCGGGCCGACGACGTCAGGATGACGCCGGTCCACTCACACGGTATGGGCAGGCTACGCGATGAGGCGACTCAATCTTCGTCGAGCGGATCGACCTCGATCTGGATCGACTCGATCACAGCATCGAGGGCCGCGCGATCCGCCTCGGAGGTACCGGGGAAGTGGTGGGCGTCGATGACTACGCGTGTGCCGTCGACGTCGAGGACCCAGACGCGCTCGATCTGGCCCGGGCCCTGGAGGCATCGCCATCCACCGTGAGAAGCCGACACCCAGAGCCGGTAGTTGACTGTGCCCACGAAGCAGGAATCGAACGCGATGTCCGCCGGCAACCTCAGCTCGATCATCCGTCCGGCGTATCCATCGATCGTCACATCGACCGGCTCGCCTTCGGTGTGGCCGGGCTGGTCGATCAGACCCGCCACCAGATCGTCCACGCTGGGACCGATGGGCGGGTCGACGAACCCCGACTCCAAGGGGTCGGCGTAGAGGTTCCCGACCTCCCAGAAGCCGATCCCCATGCCGTCGGGCGGGGACTCGGATCGCGGACCGATGAGCCCCCAGCTCTGGAATCCTGACCAGCCCTCGGGAATCGTGACGGTGATGTCCAACTCCGGGATGGCCGTTATGAGGTACGTGCCCGGCTCGAGTGGCCCGCCGCGTGACTGCGGTGGCATCGGGGTCGGAGTTGCTGTCGGTGACTCGGGGCCGCCGATTCGAACTCCGCCGCTCGCGGCAAGGTAGTAGGCGCCGACGGTCAATGCGGCCACGACGGCCACCGATGCCACGGCGATGCGCAAGGCGTTGCTCATGGGGAAGATCCTCCGCGCCTGCCACCAGGTGGAGCGGCGCTGTGGGGTCGTGTCGACCAGCTCGAGCACGGCGTCCACGACTCGCCCGGCATCTTCGTGCCCGTCGGTCTTCAGCCACGACCGGACGATGCGCGTCGCGTCGCGATCGGTGCTCACCTGGCCACCTCCTGCGGCGCAACACGCGCCTCGGCATCGAGGGCCGCACGCAGGGCACGCATCGCGTAATGAAGTCGTGAATGGGCCGTTCCGACCGGGATCCCAAGCATCTCGGCGATCCGGTGGACCGGTAGGTCGAGATAGTGGTGAAGCACCACCATCGTCCGGTGATCAAGGGAGAGCCGCCGGAACGCGGTCTCCAGGAGATCGCGATCGACGACGGAGCCGAAGCCGTCCTCAGCCGTCGGCTCGTCAGCCGGCAGCAGGTGGAGGTTCGGCGCCCAGCGACGCTGTCTTCGACCCTCGGCGTAGCAGGCGCGCACGAGAAGCCGATACGACCAGGCCCCGAAGCGGGCCGGGTCGCGCAGCTGCGGAAGGTCCTGCCAGATGCTCAGCAGCGCCTGCTGCGTCGCGTCCTCGGCGAGATCGACGTCGCGCAGGATCCTGCGCGAGACGGCCAGGAACCGATCTGCGATCCCGGAGGCAAGGTCGGCGTAGGCCTCCCTGTCTCCTCGCTGGGCTCGGACCACGAGATCGGTATCCATCGCCTCATCCGTATGGGCGGCATCGGTTCAATCCGACGCTCATACGGTATGGGCGCTCTGCAAGGCGGAATCTTCAATACCGCTCTGCGGCGAGAGGTCCGTTCACCGGGTGACGGCAATGGCGAGGGAGGTGCCGTGCCGTTTCACCGCGTGAAGGTAGCGGCGAGGGAGGTGCCCGATCGCCACTCTGCCTGGTCGGCTGTTGCACGGCAAGGAGCTGGCGACCATCGAGAGCCCTCTGCTTCGCCGTTACCTTCATCCGATGAAATCGCGGCGGTCCGAGTGGCAAGCCCGCTTCATCGGCTTGGCGTAGGCTCCGATCAGAACCAGTGAGGTGAAACTCGACCGATGGAAACCTGGCAGGCCATCAACTCGGTGCGGGTCGTGCGAGAGTTCTCTGACCGACCGCTCGCGGACGACGACGTCGGGCGCATCCTGAACGCCGGCCGGCGGACCGGCAGCTCGAAGAACGTCCAGGAATGGGCCTTCATCGTCGTGCGTGACCGCGATCACCTCGGCGAGCTGGCGAGCGTCGGACGATATGCCGGCCACCTCGCGGGGGCGACGATCGCGATCGCGCTCGTCACGCCGGACGTGTCGGGCGGGCGCGAGCGGTCGATCATGTGGGACCTCGGGCGCGCGGCCCAGAACATGGTGCTGGCAGCCTGGGAGCTCGGCATCGGGAGCGTCCCGGCCACGGTGTACGACCACGAACTGGCGCATCGGCTCCTGGGCCTGCCACCCGATCAGCGGTGCGACTTCCTCCTCTCGTTCGGCTTCCCAGCGGATGCGTCGGTGCTGATGGCGCCGAACCGTCGCGGCGGACGCCGGCTGCTCGACGATGTGGTTCACGAGGAGCGCTGGTAGCGGCCGCCCGCGCTCGGCGAACGGCCGCTGGCAGGGGCGGAGGCAGAGGTTCAGTCCGCGAACCCGCAGCGTTCGTCCAGCTGCACGTCGCGCGCAGGATCGACGAAGACCGTCGGCGCGGTGCCCTTCACCATGAAGGTCACGACAGCCGTGAACGTTTCGCTGCTGAAGTTGCGAGCGGTGTGAGCTGCCTTCGGGGCGGTGAACGCGGTTCCCGTCGGATAGGTGAGCTCGTTGCAGCCGGTGGTCACGATGGTCATCGTGCCGCCGCCCGTGACCACTCCCAGCGTCAGCCCTGGGTGCGTGTGCCAGTCGACGTAGCCGCCCGGCTCAATGGTGATCTTCGATACGAACACGTTGCGTCCATGGCCGAGTTCGCCGCTGGCGACCCCCTCGGCGGTGAACACGGAGCTTGCCGATGCAACGGCACCGCCCAGGAGCACCGTGACGATCGCGATCAGCACTGCCAGCATCTTGCGCATGGTTCTGATTCCCTTTCTTCTTGCTGCTACCCGGTAGCTCGGCGCGTACAGGGTCCGTCGGGCCGGACGGTGAGGGAATACGAGGTTCGGCGTATTTCCCGCGATGTCCGCCGATCGGCGAACCGAGTGCGCCACGTACACACGTATGGGCTTCGGCGACGTCGAATCGTTCAATCGCGGCCGGATCGGCCGCATTCCCGTGGAGTGCTGGTGGTGCGGGCGTACGATGTGAGCGCCATGGGCCGTCTGTCTCGCACCGACATGGCGAACGCCCTCGCCTTCTTCGGCGAGGTGCTCGAGGGCGCGGCCGCCGCGGAGCGCGCCGATGATTGGATCATGGAGCGGCTCGCAATCCTGGTCGGCGTGGACGACGCGTCGTACACCGAGTGGGATGCCACGTCGCAGCTGCTCCACGGCTCCGGCTGGCCGCCGTGGGACGGGTGGCGCCCGCTTACGCCGAGGGAGATGGAGATCGTCCGCGCCCAGAACCCGTGGTGCCGCTACTCCGAATCGACTGGCGACCGATTCTTCTCGGCGATCCGCCTCACGGACCTCGTCCCGAGGTGCTCTCACCGCGCGAGCGCGAGGTCATCGACCAGGTCGCCACGGGAGCCACCAACGAGGAGATCGCCCGCGGCCTGTTCATATCACCGGGGACCGTGCGCAAGCACCTCGAGAACATCTACACCAAGCTCGAGGTCGGCAACCGCACGGCGGCGCTGGCCGCGACCGGACGTTCACGGGCGGAGTCCGAGATCCCCCGGGCATGATCCTGGGTCGCGCATCGGTGAGCGAATCGTCAACCAGCTGCTTGTAGCGGCCCGGAAGCGCTAGCCTTGCGGGGTGAGCGAGAACTACTGCTATACCGATGCCTACGCGCGCGAGACCGATGCCACCGTGGTCGAGGTCGACGCCGACGCGAATGCCGTCCTCCTGGATCGGACCGTCTTCTACCCCGGCGGTGGCGGACAGCCAGCCGATGCCGGCCAGCTGATCGGCGACTCGGGGGGCACGTGGCGCGTCACCGGCGCGAAGAAGCGCGGCGAGGAGATCTGGCACACGGTCGAGACCGATGCCGAGCTGCCGGCGCTCGACACCCAGGTTGTAGCGAAGCTCGACTGGCGGCGACGCCACGAGCTGATGCGCACCCACTCCGCCCTCCATGTCCTGTGCGGAGTCGTCTGGCGCGATCACTCCGCATCGGTCACCGGTGGCAACATGGAGCCGTTGACCGGGCGCATGGACTTCGAGTTCGAGACGATGTCCGGTGACCTCGTGCACGAGATCGAGAAGCGCGTCAACGAGGAGGTCGCCGCCGGCCGCGAGATCAAGGTGGCCATCCTTCCACGCGAGGAAGCGTTCGCCATCCCGGACCTCATCCGGACGAAGATCAACCTGCTGCCCGATGGCATCAGCGAGGTACGCACGATCGAGATCGTGGGTCTCGACCTCCAGGCCGACGGCGGAACCCACGTCGCGAACACCGGCGAGATCGGCCACGTGAAGGTGACCGGCTATGAATCGAAGGGCCGCATCAACAAGCGCATCCGGATCGAAGTCACCGACGGAGCCGATGACTGACATCCCCCACTGGCCCGGTGACGCTGACCGGCGAGAGGTGGGGGCGCTCGAAAACGGCCTCGTTGCACGCCATGAAACCAAAGCGGAACGAAGCAAGGCTCCACCGTCCTGGGTCGCACCGGGCGAAACACCGGGCGTGTGAGCTCGGGATCGTTCGAGTTTAGTTCCGCCGGGTGCAACTAGAGACGCCGACGCCGTTCAGCCACTTGCGGTTTCCACGGCTGAACCGGCGAGCGCCGGTCGCTGGGCGGACTCGACACCGTGAACCAGCTCCACCACCTCGGCGAGTGCCTCGACCGCACGCGGCAGCGCCTCGAGCGCGTCGACCGGCGCAACGTTGACCCTGACCTCCCCGAAGCCGAGCATGCCCACGCCGAGCAGCGTCTCGGCAATGTCCTCAGGACTCCCGGAGATCGCCTCATACCCACCCTGGAATGTGCCGAGCGGATCGACGGAGTACAGGTCCAGGCTGCGTGAGAGCGTCGCCGGATCGCGACCGACCTCCTCGCACGCCCGTTCCATCTCGGTCAAGAGCGCCCGCATCGAGTCCAGGTCGGGCCGACTCTGGGTCCACCAGTTCCACCCATCGGCATATCGAGCTGCGAGGCGCAGCATCTTCGGCCCTCCGGCGGCAATCACGATCGGCGGCCCGTGGGAGCGGGGGCCACGAGGAATGAGCTCCGCCTTTCGGGCGAACTGATACGTCCCGTCCGCATCCGCCTTCCCGGTCCTCAGGAGGCTGTGGATGATGCGAATGCTCTCCTCGAAGCGGGCATAGCGGTGATCGGCAGGAACGCCGAACTGGTCGTAGTCGTCGGTGTTCCCGAGGCCGATGCCGAGGACGTACCGCCCGCCCGAGATCTCGTCCAGCGTCTCGGCGATCTTCGCCGTCAGCGCCGCCGTCCGATACGGGGCGTTGATCACCGATTGGCCGACCTCCACCCGGGACGTGGCCACCGCCATGGCCGCGACCATGGCAACCGACTCCCATGAGCCGGCCGACGGTCCCGTCTGGCCTGGATAGAGCAGGGCGTCCTCGACCACCGCCACGTCGAAGCCGACCGCCTCCGCCGCCAACACCTGGTCGCGAATGTGGCGCCACGTCGGAGCCCTCCCCTGCGGACCGTGCAGGCCGATGATGATCCCGATCCTCATGCAGACCTCCAGAACTTGAGGCCGAACGGTAGGATTGAGCTCTATACCCGAGCTAAAGCCGCTGGAGATCGTCCCCCGCGTGCGATTTGCCGTCCTCGGCCCGCTTCGAGTGGCCTCGCGATCCGAGGTTGCCCTGGATCGCCGCTCGCATCGGCGCCTGCTCTCGATCCTGCTCCTGGAACCCGGTCGCGCCCTGGACACCGAGGTGATCATCGATCGGTTCTGGGGCGAGGAGCCGCCGGAAACGGCCAGGGCGGCGCTCCAGACGTACGTCTCGCAGCTGCGCCGGCTGCTCGGCGACGGCGTGATCGTCACCTCCGGCTCCGGCTACCTGCTCGACCTGCGCGGCCATCACCTTGACAGCCAGGTCTTTGGCGCGCTGGCCTCCGCAGCCCGAACGGCCATGCAGGCGGGAGCATGGCAGGAGGTCGTGAACGATGCCGACCGCGCCCTCGCGCTGTGGCGTGGCCAACCCTTCGTGGAACTGCAGGACGACGAGTTCGCCATCGCCGAGATCGCCCGCCTGGACGAGCTGCACATCGAGCTGGTCGAGACGCGGGCGGAAGCTCTGCTGACGCTCGGCCGAACCGAGGACGTGCTATCCGACCTCGAGCGCTACGTGATCGAGTTCCCGCTCCGCGAGCGCCTGCGCGAGCATCTGATGGTTGCGCGGGCGCGGCTCGGCCGCGTCTCGGAGGCGCTCGAGACGTACCACGATCTGCGCCGTACGCTAGAGCAGATGGGCCTCGAGCCGGGGCCGTCCCTGCGCGAGCTCGAGGAGCGGATCCTGCGCGAGGACCCCGTCCTGGTGCCACCGCGCGTCCACAACAACCTGCCGGCACGGCTCACCACCTTCATCGGACGTGCGGCCGAGCTCGACCAGCTGCGGGACCTCCTCGGCCGCTCGCGGATCGTCACGCTGACCGGCGTGGGCGGAAGCGGCAAGACTCGGCTGGCCATCGAGCTCGCGCAGAGCGTGCTCGACGTTCACCCGGACGGCGTGTACCTCGTGCGCTACGGCGCGTTGAGCGATCCGAACCTGGTGGCGACCGATGCCGCGGAGGCGTTGGGCCTGCGTGTCGAGCGGCGGACCGCCGCCGAGGTGCTGACGGAGTCGCTGCGACATCGGCGAGTCCTGATGGTGCTCGACAACTGCGAGCACCTCATCGATGCCTGCGCCAGCCTCACCGATGTGCTGGTGCAGGCCGGGCCGGGAGTATCGGTGCTGGCGACGAGCCGCGAGCCGCTGCGGGTGGATGGGGAGGTCGTCTACACCGTGCCGCCGCTGGCCATTCCGCCCGAGGAGACGCCGATGACCGGCGAGATCGGCGAGTTCGACGCCGCACGGCTCTTTATCGACCGTGTCTCCCTCGTGTCGCGAGACTTCGAGCCGTCCCCGCAGAGCATGGAGTCGATCGCCGACATCTGCCGGCGCCTCGATGGCTTGCCGCTGGCGATCGAGCTGGCGGCGGCCCAGGTCAGCGCGCTGCCGCTCGAAGCCATCCGGGCACGCCTCGACGATCGGTTCCAGCTGCTGACCGAGGGCAAGAGGACGTCCCCAGTCCGGCAGCAGACCCTGCATGCCGCCATCGACTGGAGCTACCAGCTCCTCGCCGATGACGAGGCGGCGCTCTTCGAGCGGCTCTCGGTCTTTGCGGGCGGATGCACGCTGGAGGCGGCGGAATCGGTCTGCACGGCCGACGGGCTGGATGCGCCCATCGTCGAGCTCCTCACCCGCCTCGTCGACAAGTCGCTGGTGGTGGTCGAGCCGGCACCGTCGGGCGCCGTGCGCTACCGGCTGCTGGAGACGCTTCGCGAGTTCGGCCGAGACAGGCTTGGCGAGAATGCCGCATCGGTCCAAAGCCGGCATCGCGACTGGTTCCTGGCTCTCGCCGAGGGCGCAATCAGCCATCTCGACGACACCGACCAGCTCGCATGGCTCGATCGGCTGCATGAGGACCGGGACAACCTGGCCGCGGCGCTGGACTGGTCCGTCGCCAACGACGATGACGCAGCGGCGGCCAGCCTGGCCGAGGCCATCGGGTGGTATCGGCAACGGCAGGGCCATACGCGCCAGGGCATCGACCACATGCGCATGGCGCTGGAGCACCTGGAACCGGCGGCGCTGGTGGAGCGCGAGGCGGCACTGCGGGCCCGGATGGCCGGCACCATGTACACCAACGGCGACGAGCAGGACGCCGTGCTCGAGGCCACCCGCGCCCGCGATCTCGTCACCGGCGCGCCCCCATCCGCGGCCAAGGTCCGAGCCCTGACGGAGTTCGCGAGCCTCCATCAGCGGATCAACCAGCAGGATCCGGAGGTGGCAATCGCGGCGGCGCGGGAGGCGATCGACGCCACACGGGTGCTGGGAGACCGCTTTGCCGAGACGCACGCGCTGCGAACCCTGGGCACCGCGCTGGCCTGGGCCGATGAGATCGATGAGGGCATCGATCGGCTCCGCGAGGCGCTCGCCATCGCCCAGGAGCTCGGCAACGCGACGGCGATCCTGGGGGTCTACATGCGCCTGTACATCACCCTCCTCGACCACGCGCAGCGCCGTGACGAAGCCGATGCGCTCGGCGATGAGATCGTCGGCTGGCTCGATGACGGCGGCGATCGGCTGGGTGGCGCCGCCAGCATGCTCACGTGGCTCTCGATGGGCTTCCTGCGCAGCGGCGACTCGGCACGGGCCGATGAGCTCCTCGACCGCTGCGGCCGGTACCACAACGAGGGCATGATGGTGATGTCCTACCTGTCGCTCCGCGCGGCCACACATTGGCAGCAAGGCCGGCTCGAAGAGGCGGGGAACGCCATCCTCGAGTTCCGCGGCACCAATCCTCGACCCCGATACTTCCGCATGCTGTTCCCCATCGAAGCCGGCATTCGGGCCGATGAGGGACGGCTGGACGACCTTCGCGCCCTTGTGGCCAGCCACCTCGCGGCCGACGTCGCCCCCGCGGAGGAATCAACGAAGGCAGGCAGCCTGCACATCCTGGTGAGGGCCGAGGTTGACGCGGCGCTGGATGCACAGGGACCGATGCGAGCCGATCACATCCGGCGAGCGGAGACGGCGATCGAGACGATCCGCGAGCTCATCGCGCGCTACGCGCCGACGCCGCTATCGGGGCTCCAGCTCGAGACCCCCGAGACGTGCCTGCTCCTCGCCGAGGCGGAGCTCACCAGGGCCATGGATCCGGAGCCCGAGCTCTGGCGCGCGCTGCTCGACCGACCCTGGTACGCCTACTGGCGCCTGTACGCGCGATGCCGCCTCGGCGAGAGCCTGATCGCGGTTGGTCAACCCGAGAATGGCGCGGAGCAGCTGCGCGTCGCGCGCGAGGAGGCGACCGAGATGGGCGCCGAGATCCTGCGCGACGAGATCGACTCGATCGCTCGTCGCGCGGGCATCGGGGTCACCGGGGTCCGATGACGACGCGACGATGACGCTCGTCACGGGGCGTGGCTGAGGGGCGGGATTTCGGGTGCCGCCCTCGGCCACGGCGGTGACCTATGGAAGCATTCGCACCATCGGGGCAAATACGTTCTCGAGCACCCAGAGATTTCCTTCGCCATCGAACGTTATGGCGCCGGGGAGCGCCAGCCCCGTAGCGATCGGCGCGCAGGCGCCGGTCGACACGTCACAACGCTGAACTGTCCCGCCTGCCGGGGTGCCGAGCACCAGCGCCGCGAACCAGCCATTCGCGTCCCATTCGACGGCATAGAGGGCCCCATCCGGGCCGAATGCGAGGTCGATGACCGAGGTCAGTCCACTCGCCACCACCGTGCACTGCGCCGATGGGCACACGACGTTCTGCGCGCCCGGCGCGATCCGCCAGATCCGCGACTGACCGGTGGATGCCAGGCCTCCGAGGTTCGTGGGGGTCGCGCCCGTCAACTCGCCAACGTAGACGGCGCCATCGGGCCCAATCGCCACTGAGGTGGGAACCGGCTGGACGTAGCAGGTCGTGTCAGCGTCCAGGGGGAAGAGCGCGAGCCACTCGGACGGATCGATCGAACCGGAGCCATCCGCCGTCGGCGGCGTGAAGACGGCGACCCAGTCGATGTCGCCGTTGGTCTTGGCCGAAAGCAGGGTGTTGCCGGCGGCATCGGCGACCAGGGCCTCGCCGCCCGAACGTGCTGCAACGTGGTACGGGTTCGACTGCGGTCCTGCGTTGAACGGCGGCACGGCCTCACAGCGTTGGTCCTTCCACATCGGCCCGGCGAGGGCGTCCGGATCGTTGTTCGTCTCGAACGCCTCGATGTCGGCCACCATTCGTGCGCCACCGGGTGACACCCGCCACAGCTTGGCGCCGGTGGCGAGATCGCCGCCGCCCGTCGTCGCGAAGACGTTGCCTCGCCCAATGGGTGCCAGCCCGTTCAGCGTTGTCGGAGGCACCGTGACCGGGATCGCGACCGAGGCGAGGGGCGTGGAGCGCCCGTTCCGAAGCTCGTAGATGACGCCGGTGCCGCCATCGGCGAGAAGGATTCCGCCGTTCGGAGCCGCCGCGATGTCAAAGGCCGTTCCGGCGTGCTCGTACTCCTCAGCGGCAGCGGCGGTCGCCGGCGCCATGGCGAGTGCTGCGGTCATGGCGGCCGCCACGAGCCGGCGAAGCGTCGTGCTTGTTCGTCCTGTGAATCCCATCGAGCTCTCCCTTCCTTCGCCGGCCCTTGGAGGGGTCAGCTGTCAGTCCAGTCTTCGATTGACGGCCAGTTACTTCGCATGAATGGTGATCTGGCCAGCCGAGATCGGTTCATCGGTGCCGTTGTCGTAGACCGTCGCGTCGGTCTCCGCGTCCCAGATATGGATACGGAAGGTGTCTGAGTCCTCGTCGTCGTCGATCGCCCAGACCATGAATCCGTAGGTTCCGGCGCCGTCAATGGTTCCGGTCCCCTTGAACTGCGCTCGCGAGTCGTTCTTGTTGACGATGAGGTAGTCGTAGGCCGTGCTCTCGAACTTCAGGTCAGCCGCCCGGAACGTGAACCTGGTGTTGCCGTCCGGGACCGATCGGCCCTTCTTGTACTTCGACACGAACGCGAACCGTGCCTTGCCTGAGACAGTGGGATCGGCCTTGTAGGCGCCGGCGATCGCGGCCAGGGTGACCATCGGCGCCGCGGCAATCACCAGCCACCGGCGTGACCTCGGGCTCGCCTCTCTCGCTCGGCTCTTGTTCGCTCGAATCATCGGTCCTGCTCGGGAGTCCTCAATCGGAACGTGGTCTCGTGTTCGTCGCGCGGACCATATGGGTCGCGACTAAACGCGCGCTAAAGCGGGAGGTGCCGACCGTGTGGGCAGCCATCCACCTCGTCGGCCCCCGCCACGTGCAGGCAGCCTGAGGCCCCTCCGTCGGTACTCATGGCTGTAAGGCAAACATCTGCATGCCACCGTGGCATGAGTAGCCGATTACTCGACCCGGCTGATACCTTGGAGCGAATTCCGAGGAGGGAACTGCTTGCGGTTCGCGGTCCTGGGCCCGCTTCGCGTGATCTCGCGATCCGACGTTGCCCTGGATCGGCGCGCGCATCGGCGCCTGCTCTCGATCCTGCTCGTTGAGTCCGGTCGACCGCTCGACACCGAGGTGATCATCGATCGGTTCTGGGGAGACGAGCCGCCGGAGACCGCCAGGGCCGCGCTCCAGACCTACGTGTCGCAGCTGCGCCGCCTGCTGGGCGAGGAATTGATCGTCAGGTCAGGGTCCGGCTACCTGCTTGACCTGCGCGGCCAACACCTCGACAGCCAGGTCTTCAACGCCTTCGCCTCCGCGGCTCGTACGGCACTGGACGCCGGCGCCTGGCACGAGGTGTTGAACGACGCCGAACGCGCGCTGGCGCTGTGGCGCGGACCGCCCTTCCCCGAGCTACAGGGCGACGAGTTCGCCATGGCGGAGATCGCACGATTGGAGGAGCTGCGCATCGAGCTGGTCGAGATGCGGGCCGAGGCGCTGCTGACCCTGGGCCGGACGGAGGACGCGCTGCCGGACCTCGAGCGCTTCGTAATCGAGTACCCGCTCCGAGAGCGCCTGCGCGAGCACCTCATGGTGGCGCGTGCGCGGCTCGGACGCGTCTCGGAAGCGCTCGAGACCTACCAGGACCTGCGCCGCACACTGGGCGAGATGGGGTTGGAGCCCGCCTCCGCCCTTCGCGAGCTGGAAGAGCGGATCCTCCAGGAGGATCCCGTATTGGTGCCGTCGCGCGTCCGAAACAACCTGCCGGCCAGGCTCAAGACCTTCGTCGGACGCAGCGTCGAGCTCCAGGAGCTCGGCAACCTGCTCTCAAGCTCGAGGATGGTCACGCTGACCGGGGTCGGGGGGACCGGCAAGACCAGCCTGGCCATCGAGCTGGCACAGGGCGCCCTCGCGAGCTATCCCGACGGCGTGTACCTGGTCAGCCTCGGAGCGCTCGAGGATCCCGGTCTGGTGGCGACCGACACGGCCGAGGTCATGGGCCTGCGAGTCGAGCGAAGGCCGGCAGCCGATGTGCTCGCCGATGCGCTGCGGCACCGCAAGGTCCTGATCCTGCTCGACAACTGCGAGCACCTTCTCGAGGCCTGCGCCAACCTCAGCGAGGTCCTGCTCCAGTCTGGGCCGGGGGTATCCGTGCTCGCGACCAGTCGGGAGGCACTGCGCACATCCGGCGAGAAGACGTACGCCGTCCCGCCCTTGGAGACTCCTCCGCCAGATGACTCCGTCAAGGGGCAGGTCGAGGACTTCGACGCGGTGCGCCTCTTCATCGAACGAGCGGCGCTGGTCTCCCGGGACTTCGCCCTCACCGGCGGCAACGCCGCGGCTGTGGCCGAAATCTGCCGTCGCCTCGACGGCCTGCCACTGGCAATCGAGCTGGCAGCGGCCCGAGTGCACGCGATGGAGCCGGAGGACATCGCGTCGAGGCTCTCCGATCGGTTCCGACTGCTGCGGGAGGGCAGCCGTACGTCGCCGCCCCGCCAACAGACGCTCCACGCGACGATCGACTGGAGCTATCGGCTCCTCGAGGCCGACGAGCGAGTTCTCTTCGAACGGCTCTCCGTCTTCGTGGGCGGCTGCCCGCTGGACGCGGCCGAGGCGGTGGGTTCCGGAGAGGGCATCGGCGGGAGCGAGATCCTGGACCTCCTCTCCCGCCTCGTGGACAAGTGCATGGTCATCCTGGACCTCGCGCCGACGGGAGAGGCTCGCTACCGAATGCTCGAGACCATTCGCGAGTTCGCGCGCGACCATCTCGGACAGTCGGAGGCCGCATCGGTTTGGCTTCGGCATCGGGACTGGTTCTTCCGGCTCGCGGAGCGCGCGATCGCGCAGATCGACGGCTCGGACCAGAGGACCTGGCTTGATCGGCTTCATGCGGACCGCGACAACGTCGCGGCTGCGCTCGTGTGGTCGCTGGACAACGGGGACGATCGTGAGGCGGCGATGCTCGCCGAGGCGATGGGCTGGTATCGCGTGAACCAGGGCCACTACCAGCAGGCCGTCGACCACATGCGGATCGCCCTCGACCAGCTCGAGCCGTGGGCGGATGTCGAACGTGAGGCAGCAATCCGGGTCCGGCTCGCCGGAACGATGTACAAGCTGGGAGACCAATCGGCGCTTGCGGAAGCCAAGCGAGCCCGCTCCCTTGTGGCCGGTGCGCCGCCGTCACTGACGAAGGTCCGGGCGCTGACCGAGTTTGCCACCATCCACCTGCGCCTCAACCCGCAGGATCCGGCACCCTCGATCATGTCTGCTCGCGAGGCGGTCATCGCTGCAGGCGCCATCAATGACCCGTTCGCCGAGAGCCACGCACTACGCGAGCTGGGCGCGGCGCTCGGGTGGGCCGGCGAGATCGAAGAAGGTGTGGCCCGGCTGCGCGACGCCCTGGCAATCTCGCGCCGGAGCGGAAACCCGCAGGCAACACTCGGTGTCTACATGCGCCTGTACATCACCCTCCTCGACTTGGGTCACCGTCGTGACGAGACCGACACGGTCGCCGATGAGGCGATCGCGTGGCTTGACGCCGGAGCCGATCGCTGGGTTCAGTCGTCGAGCCTGCTCATGTGGTTCGCGATGGGCTTCATGCGCAGCGGCCGATGGGCACGCGCCGAGGAGGCCCTCGATCGCAGCTCTCGCCATCACCCTGAGGGCACGGACCTGATGTCCTTCCTGGCTCTGCGCTGTCTGCTGCATTGGAGCCAAGGGCGACTGGATGAGGCCGATACCGACCTGGCCGCCCTACGCGCGGCGAAGCCCACCCGGCTCTACCACCGTGTGCGCTTCCCGACCGAGGCGAACACCCGGTTCGATGAGGGTCGGCTGGACGAGGTCCGCCGTCTGGCCAACGCGCACCTCGCAGCCGAGGTCGCCCCGATGGAGGAATCGACCAAGTCGGGAACCCTTCATGCGCTGGTCCGCGCCGAGATCGACGCCGCCCTCGACCTGGATGGACCGATGCGGGCCGATCACCTCCGGCGCGCGCGAGAAGCGGTCGAGACGATGCGCGATCTCATCGCCCGCTTCCCGCCCGGGACGCTCACCGGGCTCCAGCTCGAGATCGCCGACATTTACCTCCTCCTGGCCGAGGCGGAGCTCACGCGCGCGACCGCTCCTCAGCCCGACCTGTGGCGCGTCCTGCTCGAGCGCCCCTCGTATGCGTACTGGCGCCTCTACGCGCACTGCCGGCTCGGCGAAGCGCTGCTCGCCGCAAACCAGAACGAGAAGGCGCTGCGAGAGCTGGATCACGCTCGCCTCCGAGCCTCCGAGCTCGGCGCCGTAATCCTCCGGGACGAGATCGATTCCGTCGCCCGCCGCGGCGGCGTTCCGCTCGTCACCGCCGGCTCGCAAGCCGACGGCCATGGAGTCCGGAACCGAAGGGGCCGAGTCAGTCGCGAGAAGAGAGGCGGCTGAAGACCTGGTCGGGATCGTATCGGGCCTTGATCTCGACAAGACGCTCGAGGTTCGGCCCGTAGGTCGCGCGAAGCCGATGGACGTCGTCCCGATCGGCGTAGTTGGCATAGATGCCGCCCGTAGAGTACGGGCTCATCGCTTCGGCGAAGTCTCTGGTCCAGGCCATACAGGCGTCATCCGCGGCCGGATCGGCCCATCCTGGGCCGATGGCGAGGTTGAACGGCGCACTCCGATGCGGGAAGGCGGTCGCCTGGGGATCCACCCGGCCGATGGCCCCGCCCATTGTCTCGAAGTAGGCCGAGCTGTACGGGCCCGGTAACGGGTCCGCCCTGGCGACGAACGTGGCGATCGCCTCGTCGGGGATCCCGCTCAGGTACGTCGTCTTCCCGTAGTAGCGCTGGTGGGCCGGGACGGCGGCGTCGAAGCTCTGCTGGAGGGTGGCGTACTCCATCGGCACCAGCACGGAGAACAGCGGCGTTCCGAACTCGGTCAATGGCCGAAGAGCGGCCTCGCCTTCCTCGACCGGACCGCAATGGCTGAACACGAGTGCGACGGCCGTGCTGCCGTGTGCCTCTTGAGGGAACTCGGGGATCGGCGGGACGTTGACCGCCAGCGCATAGCCACCCACCTCATCGGGTGCCTCCGCCACGAAGTCGCGGTACTTGCGGAAGATGTCGCCGGCCACCTCCCACGGATAGAAGACCTGGGCCACCGCGACCTCGCGCCCGACCTCGTGCAGGCGCAGCTCGATCGAGGTGACGATCCCCAGGTTGCCACCACCGCCGCGCAGGGCCCAGAACAGGTCCGGGTGCTCCGATTCGCTGGCGTGGACCTGCCTGCCGTCGGCCAGGACGACGTCCGCACTGAGCATGTTGTCGACCGCCAGGCCATATCGGCGAGCGAGGAAGCCCATGCCGCCGCCCAGCGTCAGGCCGATCACGCCGGTCGTGGAGTAGGTCCCGCCCGTCGTCGCCAGTCCGTGGGCCTGGGTCGCCTGGTCGAGCTCGGCACCCACCGCGCCGGGCGCGACACGCGCGACCTTCGCACCGGGATCGACCTCGACGCCCTTCATCGGACCCAGGTCGATCACGATGCCCTCGTCGGAGGTGGACTTCCCCGAGAAGCTGTGGCCAGCGCCACGGACCGTGACCGGCAGGTCATGGCTCCGAGCGAAGGCGAGGGCGGCGGTCACGTCGCCGATGCTCGCGCACTGGGCGATCAGCGGCGGACGGCGATCGAACATGGCGTTCCACATCTGGCGGGCGGCGTCGTACCCGTCGTCTTCCGGCCGGAGGAGTCTCCCTGCCAGGCTACCGGCTAAGTCATCGACGCCCTCCGGCTCGTCGGTGGTGGCTCGCGCGACATCTGTCATCTGATCCTCCGTCTTCTCCTGTGTTCACCCGCTCGGCAGCGCATCAGGCCCTTCAACCGTAGGGCGGTGGGTCAAGCGCGGGCCGTGCGAGACGCGACGGCCCGCACGGGCATCTACTCTCCGAGAACGCAGACCTCGAAGGAATCGACGCCGTTTCCGCAACCATCCCCAGGGCCTGAGTTCCGCGCGCCTTGCGGCAATGCCTTGCCAAAAGGCTCGTCGTCCAGCCCGCGGCCCGTTGCCGGTGGGTCGAGGAAGTCGAACGTTCCCAACGACCCCAGGTCGAAGGTGCGGAACGCCCCGCGTCCATCCTCGAATGCACCGGCCCCGATCGGCTTGTTCGCGATATAGCAGTCATTGGCCAGGGCCGCGCCCGCCGTGAGCGCCAGAATTGCGACCGATGAGATGGCCGCGGTCACGAGCTTTCGCACGTCGAATACCTCCTGCGTTGGTTCGTTTGGCCGGAGGCTATTGGCGCGAGCTAAATCGACGCTAAATCCGCGTGCCGAGAATCGACTGCGCTGCCGTTGGGGTCCGGGCGTCAGGGGCTGCGACGCACGATCGGACGCGGGGCGCTGGTGCGGGAGGCTGAATCCAGTCCGTAGCGTCATCAGGCCGGCGCCAGCGGGGCCAGGTGTGAGGTCTCGTGAATCTGGCGGGCCGCGCGGATGCCCGACTCGAGCGCGCCCTGGATCCAGGCGTGATAGAGCGAGCAATGCTCGCCCGCGAACAGGATGCGGCCCTCGGGCTTGACGATGTCGGCGTGCAGCTCGGTCTGCTGCTGGGGGGCGAACATGGCGAAGGCGCCGCGCGCCCATCGGTCCGCATACCACGCGTACGAGTCGCCGACCTCGTACACCTCGCGAATGCCCGGGTGGATACGCTCGACGTCATCGAGCGCCTCCTCCTGGCGCGTCTCCGGGTCCATGGCGCCCCACTGGAGGGCATCCTGGCCCCACGTATAGGAGGCGAGCAGGATGCCGCGGCCCACCTCGGGATCTGGCGTGGGGTAGTTCATGCGGCGGATCGGCAGGTCGGTGACGGTGGCCCCGCCTCGGATGCCTTCGTCCTCCCAGATCCGTTCGCGGACCTGGAACAGGATCTTGGTGGAGGCGTGGTAGTTGAGCTGGCGGATGGCTCGCTGCTTCTCACGCGAGAACGGCGCCAGGACCTCGACGTGGCGCAGGACGGAGAACGGAACGGTGCAGATGGCGTAGTCGCCGGTGACCGAGAAGCGGCCGGCTTCCGTCTTGTAGTGCAGCGTGACCGATCCGGGATCCTGGTCGATGGCGAAAACGTCGGCTCCGAGCCTGATCTGCCGCCGCAGGTGGCGGTAGAACGCGTTGGGCAGCCCATCCATGCCGCCGGCGATCTCGACCATGTCGACGTAGGCACGGCCGAGATCCTCCCTGAGGACCTCCACGAAGGCGTTGTGCATGTCGGACTCGAGGAAGTTCATGACGCCGAAGTACTCGATGGCGCCGGTCGACCAGCCCCGATGCCGGAGGAACTCGTGGAGAGAATACCGGTCGTATTCGCGCACGATCGCCTCCCAGGCGCTGTCGCCATCGGCCTGCACCTGGGCGCGGAGCTCGCCGATCGCCTCCGCCCACATCTCGTCGGCGGTTCGGCCCCGCTCGTGCTCGGCGAGATCAAAGCCGAGCGGTGTCGGATCGGCGTTCGCCTCCTCCATCGTCCTGCGCGTCCCGCCGACGAACACGAGCCCCTTCGGGTTGCCCATCACGAACGGGCGGAGCGGAAGGTCGAACTCCTCGCAGTAGCGGATCGTGAGATCGTGCGCGCGCGGGATGCGCATCGCCCCGGCTTCGGCATACAGGCCCGCGGCGAAGGAGCGCAGCGTGTGCACGCGGCCGCCGACGCGGTTCTGGGCCTCGAGGATCACAACGTCGTGTCCCTGCCGATCCAGCTCGTACCCGGCCGCTAGGCCGGCCAGGCCGGCGCCGATGATGATCACCCGCCTCGGCTCAGCCGCACCTGGCTCCAGACCATGCTCGGGCACGGACAGGACGTCGCTCGGGACCGGGGGCGCTCGATCCGGCGGGGGCTGCGGCGACGGATCGGGCAGATCCTGCGGCAGGGGTCCCACCGACGAGTTGGTCTTGATCACGCTGCCGTCAAGTCCCCCGTGCGCGCCACACTGTCGAGGTAGGCCCTGATGGTCGGTACCGCAGTCAGGACCCGCTTGAAGTACTCGTCCACGGCCGCCATGGCATCGTCCTGGATGGTGTCGATATCGTCGTCACGGCTCGCCGCATCGGCCCTTCGGCTGATCGTATCGCGCAAGTCGAGCAGGCGGCGCACCATCTCGGCCTCGGCCCGGCCCTCGAGCGCGGCGATGGCAGACATGATCAACTGGTCGACCTGGGCAACCAGTGCATCGATCTCAAAAGCATCCCTCGCCTCGGCAGCCTCGTCAAGCGTGCGCAGCAACGCCGCCACCTGGTAGAGGGCGGTGACCGGCTCGTCGAACAGCTCGCGGATGTAGGCCGCCTCGGCATAGCGGCCGGTCAGCCGAAAGATGTTGTACATGCGCCTGGCAGCCTTGCCGTAGTTCGGCTCCTTGACGGTGTATTTGTAGACCTCCTTGCCGAGGCGCCCGACGTAGTCGGCGACCGAATCGGCGTCCATGCCCTTGACAAGCTTGGAGAAGAGCGGGATCGAATCGGTCTCGAGGTAGACCTCCTGGAAGTACGGATTCAGGAAGCCGTCCAGCGGGGTGATGGTGCCGTCGGAGGCCTCCCACGTCGCATCGAGAACGTTCGAGGCATTCGACAGGCCGCGGTGCTCGGGATCGGCGATGACCCAGTCGAGCTTGCACCAGCCCGGCTCGCGCGCGGCCTCCTCCCAACGAAGCTCCCCATAGGTGCCGTCGGAGCGCACGTAGCCGATTGCCCCGGCCTCGATCATGGCCGGGCGCCAGGACACCGGCTCCCCCGCCTTCACGGCGATGCCATCGACCGATGCGTCCTCCGGCCAGCTGCCGAACTTCACCTCCTGGAGGCGGAAGCCGTCGCCTCGCAGGGCGGACAGAGCCTTGGACCGGATCACCTCGGCCAGGACGTCGCATGCCTCCTCGCGCGTATCGGCCTGGACGTTGACGCGCTCGAAGAAGTCGGCGTCGGCCGGGAAGCGTTGGATCCGGCTCTGCGCGGCCGACCCGGAGAGCGCCAGAGCGGTGGTCACCTGCGGCGGCCGGTCGGGAAAGCCGACGATCGCCGCCATCCGGCGAAAGCGCTCGAGCCCGGCCGAGTCGTGGTCGGCCATCGTGACGCGATGGCCATAGACCCCCGAGCACACATCCACCGTGACGCTGCCGGCCGACTCGGCCGTCATGGCCGCGATCCAGCGGTCCGCCTCGTCGCGATCGATCTCGATGCCCATAGCCAGGGCCGACTCGACCAGGCTCGCGGCGGCATCGGCATCGGTTGGCTGTTGGTTCTTCATCAGAGGTACCTCCGGCGCTCAGACCGCGGCGAACTTCTTCACCACGCCAAGGACGAGCCCTTCGACCACCGTCCAGCCCGCGAGCGCGGCAAGCATCACCGGGTTGAGCCCGCTCCCCAGGCTCGGGCCGAGTCCCGGAACACCGCCCCCCGGGATTCCGCCGAAGCCGCCGAAGCCGAAGCTGCCGACGATCCCGGCGACCGGGGCGGCCAGCGCGTCGCTCCAGGTGAGGATCATTGGGCTGAAGCCCCAGTCGGCCGGGACGACCCCGAGGTCGAGCAGGATCCGGGCGACCAGGACCAGCTGGACGACGGCGAAGGCCAGGACGACGAGCTTGCGGACGAGGCCGACCGGGCCACCACCTCCGCGCTTGCGCGCTTGGGCCAAAGCGGAACCGAACATTGGAATCTCCTTAGCTACATCACCGCCGGCTCTGATCGCCGCACGTTGCTTCCAGCGTCCCCCGGATCTCCTCGCGCTCGCCCTCGGTCAGCTCGTCATCGAACATGCCTTCGCCCCTGACTGCGTTGCCGTCGACCGTGATCGAGCCGTCACTCATGTGCCAGCCGATGCTCGGGTTCTCGAAGTCGGTCACGTCGTCGAACGTGATCTCGTGCCCGTAGTCCTCGGAGATGGTGGCCTGCATCTGGACGCCAACGCCATCGAACTCACCGGACGAGTTGGTGGTGAACGAAAAGACCTCGCTCTCCGTGGCCTCGTGCCCAAATGCGCACAGGAATCCGTCGAACTCCCAGATCTGGTCTCCGATCGTGAGCGTGGCGCTGCCAGGGTTGGTGCGCGACTGGATCAGCCCGATGGCTTCTTCGTCGAGATCGGCCGCGGTGGGGTTGTCCCCGATGGCGACCCAGTCGATCTGGCTCATGTCGATCGTCGCCCAGTCGATCGTCGTCAGGTCCACCGTCGCCCAATCGATCTCCGATGCCTCCTGCGCCGGTGCCTCTGGCGCCGGCGTATCGGCGGGCGCAGCATCCGCACGCTCAGTTTCCGCCGCGGTGACCTGCGACGTGCCCGGCTCGGCCGCAACCGGAGCAGTGGCCGCATCGCCGCCGGACGCACAGGCGGACAGGACGAGCAGCAGTCCGACGGCGGCCGAAATCAACCTTGGACCTGCGCTGGCTGAACCGATGCGACCCGCGCTCATTGCGTTCCTCCAGTATGTCGGCACAGGAGATGGAGGCTTGTTGAGCGGAAGATACGGGCGCCGGCTAAACGGCCGCTAAACCGGGCGTTGGTCGGCGCCGGCACGGCACCACACGCGGCCATCACCAGCGACAGCACGAGCGCCAGGGCGACCATTGCTCGTCTCATCGACATGTGCTCGATCCATTCGACGACGGCGGAGGCCTGTTGTCCTGAGTAGTGGGTTACTCAAGCCGATCCGGCAAGCGTCTCATTGCCCAAGCGGTTGAGATGACTATGGTACGATGACCATAGTTATTCTGATCTGAAGGTGACCCGGTGGTGCGAGAGATAGCTGTCAGCAAGTTCAAGGCTGAGGTTCTTGGCCTGCTCGAAGAGATCGCCGAGACCGGAGAGGAGATCATCGTCACAAAGCGCGGCCGGCCGCTGGCTCGTGTGCGGACGGCGCGCCAATCCCCTTCGCTTCGCAACAGCGTGAAGTTCCTCGTCAACGACGAGAAGCTGATCGCCCCCATCGATGTCCGTTGGGAAGGGTCGAGCGACGGGCCGTGATCGCCATCGACACACACGTCTGGATATGGATGACGACCGATCCACGGCGCCTCTCGAACACGGCGGCACGGCTGATCCAGGAGGCGGATCGCATCGGCGTCTGCAGCATCAGTTGCTGGGAGATCGGCATGCTCGTCGGCGCCAACCGAATCGAGCTGGATCGCGATGTGCGGCAATGGGTCCGTCAGGCGCTTGCCGCCGATCGCGTCGAGCCGATTCCGCTCACGGCCGAGATAGCCCTGGATGCGGCGATGCTGCCTGACTCCTTCCCGGGTGATCCCGCGGATCGCATCATCTACGCAACGGCCGCGGCTCTCGGTGCGGGCCTTGTTACGCGGGACGCTCGACTCACCTCCTATGACCCGCAACGCACCGTCTGGTGAGGCGACCCACGTCGACCTCCAGGCCGATGGCGGCACCCACGTCGCCAACACCGGCGAGATCGGCCACATCTGCCTTGGAGCGGCCTCGTTGCACCCGATGGAACCAAAGCCGAACGAAGCGAGGCTCCACCGTCCTGGGTCGCACCGGGCGCAACACCGGGCGTGTGAGCTCGGGCTCGTTCGAGATTAGTGTCGCCGGGTGCAACTACGGACACGTCGTCCGCCTCCGCGCAGCAGAGCGCCCGGAGTGACCTCGCTCAATTCCTGCAGCCGTTTCGGACCGATCAGATCTACGTGGTCCGGCGTTGCCGCCTACGTGGTCCGAGTCCGATCCGTTCGAATTGGCGCTGGGTGTGCGTTGCCGCTCCGGGCGCATCCCGAGCATAGCGACCCGGCGCAAGTGCCTCAGACTTCGCGCCGAACGATCTGGTGGACCGGCGTGGTGCGGTTGAACTGGCGCTCGGCGACGACCGAGAAGCCGGCGCGCCGGAACATCGCCAGGGTGCCCTTGTAGACGTTGGCCGATGGGATGCGGCCGCCATGGGTGTCGACCGGGTACGCCTCGAGCAACGTGGCGCCGTGCTCGGCGGCGTAGGCGATGGCCACCTCGAGCAGGACGTTCGCGACGCCCTGCTTCCGAGCCCGACGCGAGACCACGAAGCACACGATCGACCAGACCGGCTGCTCGTCGAGCGGCGCCAGCACCTTCGAGTGCTGCAACCGCTGGTAGTCGTCGCGCGGACCGAGGCTGACCCAACCGATCGGCTCCCCGTCGCGATAGGCGACCAGCCCCGGCGCCCGCCCTTCGGTGGTCGTGACCTCGACCGCGCGTTCCAGCACCTTCCTGTTCGTCTCGGCGGTGGCACCCACCACATCGGCGTTGCGGAGGCGGAAGAACGAACACCAGCAGCGCTTCGGATCGCCGCCCTGCCCGAAGAGGCTCGCGAGGTCGGGCAGCCGCTCAGGCGTCAGCGGCAGGATCTCGAGCGCATCTGCATCGGTCATGCGCTCATTGTGGACGATGTTGGCGACACCTCCTGTCGTCATTTCCGGCTATGCTCGGGTGACCGATGCAGCCTGATCCCGCCGACCTCACCGCGCCCGCGGCCTGATGGGCGTGTTCGATCGGATCTTTCCAGCCTGGTCATCGCTCCGGAGCGTCAACCGGCTCTCTCGCGAGGACCGCACGATCGTCTTCTACGCCGAGAGCAGGGCCGACTGGGCGCACCTCGGACCGATCGTCGAGGAGCTGGTGGGCGAGCTCGGCCGGACCGTCTGCTACGTCACCTCCGATGCCGATGACCCGGTCCGTTCGCAGGCCAACCCGCGTCTGCGGGCGTTCTACATCGGCTCCGGCAGCACCCGGACGACCTTCTTCAAGCTGGTCGAGGCGACCGTGGTGGTGATGACCCTCCCCGATCTCGAGACGTACCACCTCAAGCGCTCGGTCCACCCGGTGCATTACGCCTATGTCTTCCACTCGATTGTCAGCACCCACATGATCTACCGCAAGGGCGCCTTCGACGCGTACGACACGATCCTGTGTGTCGGTCCGCACCACGTCGCGGAGATCAGGCGCACCGAGGAGGTCCACGGCCTGACGCCCAAGGAGCTGGTCGAGCATGGCTACGGGCGCCTCGACCTGATCCTGGCCACGGCCGCGGAGCGACCCCCGGTCGACGCGGGCCCTGGCCCGGGCCGCAGGCTCGTCCTCGCACCGTCATGGGGTGAGTGCTCCTTCATCGAGGCGCCCTACGGCGCCGACCTGGTCGAGATCCTCCTCGCCGCCAGCCACTCGGTCGTGCTGCGGCTGCACCCGATGACGGTCCGCCACCACCCGGCACTCGCCGGCGAGCTGACCGCACGCTTCGGCGATCGCCGGTTTCGGATCGAGACCGATATGCGCGAGCAGGCGTCGCTGCACGAGTCCGAGCTCATGATCGGCGACTGGTCGGGAGCGGCCCTGGAGTACGCATTCGGGCTGGAGCGGCCGGTGCTCTTCATCGACACGCCGAAGAAGGTGAACAATCCCGAGTACGAGCGCATCGGCATGATCACCATCGAGGAGTCCGTGAGGGACGAGATCGGAGCCATCGTCGACCCGCGCGACCTCCGCGCCGCGCTGCCGCTCATCGACTCGCTGAGCGCCGATCCTCATGCCTACCGCGAGCGTCTGCGCGAGGCGCGCCTGCGCACTGTCTACAATGTCGGGCGCAGCGCGAGCGTCGGAGCCGCGCACGTGGCGCGCCTGGCCGACGGCGCGCGCCAGGCCGATCCATCACGAGCCGGACCATGACCTCATCCAAGACGAAAGCGCTCAGACGGCTGCTGACCAGCGACACCCTCGGCTTCCTCATGGAAGCGCACAACGGCCTCAGCGCGAAGGTCGCCGAGGAGGCCGGGTTCGAGGGGATCTGGGGCAGCGGGCTCTCCATCTCCGCCTCGATGGGCGTCCGCGACAACAACGAGATGAGCTGGACGCAAGTGCTCGACCTGGTCGAGTTCGTCGGCGACGCGGCGCAGATTCCCCTGCTCCTGGACGGCGACACCGGCTACGGCAACTTCAACAACATGCGCCGACTCGTCCAGAAGCTCGAGACGCGCGACATCGCGGGCGTCTGCATCGAGGACAAGCTCTTCCCGAAGACGAACAGCTTCATCGGCGAGAACCAGCCGCTCGCCGACATGGACGAGTTCTGCGGCAAGATCAAGGCGGGCAAGGACGCCCAGCGCGACGACGACTTCAGCATCGTGGCCAGGGTCGAGGCACTCATCGCCGGCTGGGGCATGTCCGAGGCGCTCAAGCGGGCGGACGCGTACCGCCGTGCCGGCGCGGACGCCATCCTCATCCACAGCAAGCTCGCCAGGCCGGACGAGATCCTCGGCTTCATGAAGGAATGGGGCGATCGCGGGCCGGTCCTCATCGTGCCGACCACCTACTACAGCACGCCGACCCAGGCCTTCCGCGACGCCGGGATCAGCGTCGTCATCTGGGCCAACCACCTCATGCGCAGCTCCCTCACCGCAATGCAGCAGACGGCGCATCAGATCCGGGAGGAGGAGAGCCTGAGCAACATCGAGGACCGGATCGTCCCGGTGAAGGAGGTCTTCCGGATCCAGGGCGCGAGCGAGCTGGCGGAGGCCGAGAAGCGCTACCTGCCGGCGCGCGAGAAGGCGCCGCAGGCGCTGGTGCTTGCAGCGGGCCGCGGCAAGGAGCTCGGCGTGCTGACCGAGGATCGTCCGAAGGCGATGATCGAGATCGCCGGCAAGCCGCTCCTCGAGCGCACGGTTGACACGCTCCAGGCCATTGGCATCAAGGACATCACCGTCGTGCGCGGCTATCACAAGGAGGCGATCCAGCTTCCGAACCTCC
Organism: Candidatus Limnocylindria bacterium; assembly: GCA_050695815.1. Lineage (GTDB taxonomy): Bacteria > Chloroflexota > Limnocylindria > QHBO01 > QHBO01 > JACDBZ01. Next base: position 28,385 of record JBOGSW010000163.1, read on the forward strand.
GATACGTCGACAACGACGAGCACGAGACGACACAGGAGGCCTACTCACTCTTCAAGGGCCTCGAGGGACACAGCGGCTCGGTGCTCGTGGCATACGGCGATGTGCTCTTCCAGAAGTTCATCCCCATGGACCTGTTCGAGTCGGAGTCCGACTTCTGCATCGCGGTGGACCCCTCCTGGCGGGGTGGCCCGAACGAGGATCGCTATCGGGACCTGGTCACCTGCGACCGACCGTTCCACTGGAGCGAGTTCGACCAGCGAACGCGGTTGGTCCAGATGAGCACCGAGACGCCCGCCGAGAAGGTCCACGGCGAATGGATCGGGCTCCTGAAGATGACCGCCGCGGGCGTGACGCAGCTCCTCGAGCTGGTCGCTGCCATGACCGATCCGGAACGGCTGCGCACGATGCGCATGGCCGACCTCTTCGACCTGCTCATCGCCAATGGCAGGCAGGTCGAGGTCGTCTACATCCGCGGGCACTGGCTCGACGTGGACGACATGCACGACGTCGTGGCCGCCTCGAACTTCGGCGGCGCCGGCCAGTACCGGTGAAGGCGATCATCCTCGCTGCCGGCCTCGGCAGCCGCTTGCGTCACCTCACCACCGATCGCCCGAAGACGACGCTCGAGATCGAAGGCCGGTCGCTCATCGATCGCCAGCTCGATACGTTTCGCGCGCTCGGCATCACCGACATCACCATCGTGACCGGCCACCAAGCCGAGAAGCTCCAACAGGCCGGCGTGAAGACGCGGCACAACGACGACTATCGCAACAACAACATCCTCCTCTCCCTCATGTACGCGGCCGACGATCTCGACGACGACGTGATCGTCAGCTACTCGGACATCGTCTACGAGCGGAGCATCGTGGAGCGGCTGCTCGCCGCGGAGGGCGACATCCTGGCGGTGTGCGATGCGGGCTGGGAGAAGGCCTACGTCGGCCGGGTCGAGCACCCGATCGAGCAGGCGGAGAAGGTCGTGATCGCGGACGGGGTGATCCGCCGCATCGGCAAGCACCTCGACGCGACGGAGGCCGATGGCGAGTTCATCGGTCTGATTCGGCTCTCGCGAGCCGGTGCCGACGCGCTGCGCTCGACCTTCGCCGAGGTGGCCGGTACCCACGCGGGCAAGCCGTTCCAGGCGTCCACGCGCTTTGAGATCGCCTACCTGACCGATATGCTCCAGGAGCTCATCGACCGCGGGCACCCGGTTCGGCCGGTCGTGATCGAGGGCGGCTGGCGCGAGATCGATACCATCGAGGACTTCCGCAATGCTGGAGGTGAAGTGACCACCGACGCTCGCACTGGCGAGAACTTTCGAGCGATCCTCAACGACCTGAAGCGGCGACCCGAGGATGCCGCCGCCGAGCTGGGCGTATCGGTTCCCGAGATCGAGGAGATCATCGGTGGCACGCGCCCGCTGCCGCCGGCGCTCGTCGAGAGAGCCACGGCGGCGTGGCCGGTCAGCCCGCGCGACTTCTATCTGCTCAACGACGATGCGCCCAGCGGCGTCCGGGTCCACCGCGCCGCCGACTCCGAGCGCAGCAGCCGGGTGATGAGCCGCGCCGGCAGTGACTACTACGAGTACCGCGACACGGCCATGAGCTCGCTCTCGCAGTTCCGCCCCGAATGGATCAAGGAGCTGTGCATCGTCGATGACGACGATCCGGAGAATCCAGCCGTCCAGTGGAACAACGGGCACTTCCTGCACCAGTTCACGTATTTCGTGGGTCCGGTGAACTTCTATTACCGCGGAGCGGACGACGCGAAGCGCGTCGCGGTGATGGAGACCGGCGACTCGATGTACATCTCGCCGTTCGTGCCGCACTCCTTCGCATCGCGCCGGAATGAGGGTGGCGAGCTCGGTGTCATCCTGGCCCTGACCTACGGCGACAAGCTCGGTGGCGAGACGCGGCAGGAGGTGTCTGCGCTCGGTGCCGAGCTGGCGGCCGGCCTGGCGCTCGACTTCTCGGACCGGGGCAGGGCCTTCGGTTCGCTGCTGCGGTTCCAGCGCCAGGGCCTGAGCCTCACCAGGGGCGAGCTCGCGCGTCGGGCCGGCCTCGATCCGGCGCGGGTCGAGGCCCTGGAGACCGATGGCGGCCAGCCGAGCGACGACGAGCTGCGCAGCCTGGCCGATGCGCTGCGAGTAAACGTCCGGGACCTCCTCGTGCCCGACGCGTTCGAGGAGCCGGTCCTGGTCCAGCACTACGCCGATTCGGCGCGCTGGCAGTACCCCGAGACCGATCCGGCCTACGAGATCGTCGAGCTCACGCCGGTCCGCAGCATGCCCTTCTCGAAGGGGCTCGAGATCAACGTGCTGACCGACGCCGATCCGGATGCCGATCTCCAGGCAGGCCTGCACCAGTACGTCTACAACGTCGGCACCGCGCCGGTGACGCTGGCGTGGCGCCTGGACGGTGCCCTCCAGCAGGAGACCCTCGAGCCGGGCGACTCGGCCTACCTCAAGCCGTCGCTGGCGCATGGGTACCGGGGCAGCGGCGGGCAGCTGCTGGTCCTGCGCATCGGTGGACGCGTGACCGGCGATGGGCAGATGGAGCTCTCCCGCATCCTGGCGCACGGGCGCGAGAACCTGGCGCGGGTCGTCGGCGACTCGAAGCAGTGGTACGACCCCAAGGGCCGGCAGAACGTCAGCGCATGATCAGGGCCGAGGAGTTCGTGCAGCCCGCGCTCGAACGCGGGTACTCCTTCTGGGCGGGGGTGCCCTGCTCGTTCCTGACGCCGTTCATCAACTACGTCATCGGCAGTCCTGACCTCGACTACGTGGGGGCGGCGAGCGAGGGCGAGGCGCTTGCCATGGCCGCCGGCGCGCACCTGGCCGGCCGCCGGACGGTGGTCATCTGCCAGAACTCGGGGCTTGGCAACGCCGTCAACCCGCTCACCTCGCTCAACCACACGTTCAGGATCCCGACCCTCTTCATCACCACCCATCGCGGCGAGCCGGGCCTCGAGGACGAGCCGCAGCACGAGCTGATGGGACAGATCACCGGCGACCTGCTGACCACGATGCGGATCCCCTGGGAGGTCTTCCCAGACCGCGCGGAGGCCGTCGGGTCCGCGCTGGAGCGCGCCGACTCGGCCATGGCCGAGAGCGGCCGGCCCTTCGCCTTCGTCATGAAGAAGGGGACGGTCGACGCGTTCGACCTGCGGGAGCAGCCGCGACCCGCCTTCTCGCCGCAGAGCGTTCCGAGCGGATCCTTCGAGCGTGACCCCGCGGACCGCATGAGCCGGATCGAGGCGATCGGCGTGGTCCGGGAGGCGGCCGGCGAGGATACCGCCCTGATCGGGACGACCGGCAAGATCGGGCGCGAGCTGTACGCGCTCGGCCATCGACCGAACCAGCTGTACGTGGTCGGATCCATGGGATGCGCCTCGGGGGTCGCGCTCGGCGTGCATCTCGGGGCGGGCGGTCGCAAACCGGTCGTCGTGCTCGACGGCGACGGCGCCGCGCTCATGAAGATGGGGACGCTCGCCACCATCGGATTCTCGGCACCGACACGCTTCGTGCACGTGATCATCGACAACGAGGCGCACGAGTCGACCGGTGGGCAGGCCACCGTCTCGTCGCGCATCGACTTCGCGACCATCGCGGCGGGGTGCGGCTACCGCAACGCATGGCGGGCCGACTCCCCCTCCGACTTGGCGGCCGCCGTGAGCGAGGCGATGAGCCTCGATGGACCGAACCTCGTCCATGCGAAGGTCGCCATCGGCTCATCCGCCGACCTCGGTCGCCCCGGCCTGGCGCCAACCGAGGTGAAGGAGCAGTTCATGGCGTGGTTCGCCGGCTGACGTGAGCCGGGTGCGGCCGTTTCACAACCCCGTCCGGATTCGGTTCGGCGACGGCGTGCTGAGCGGCCTGGCGGAGCTCGCGGGCTCGAGACGCACCGTCATCCTCGCCACCGAGGGCATGGCCCGACGCGGGGCGCTGGCGACCGTGGAGCGGTCGCTGGGCGGCAGCGTTGCCGCGGTGTACACCGATATTGCTCCGAACCCGACCGTGCGCAGCTGCATCACGGCGTTCGAGGCGCTTCGCGGTGCCGGCGCCCATGCCGATGCCGAGCTGATCATCGCGCTCGGCGGTGGCAGCGTGATCGACACGGCCAAGGCGGTGGCGGCCCAGCAGGGAAGCGGCGCGGAGGCTGGCTGGCTGGAGGCGCACCTCCGCGACGGACGACCGTTCCCCGAGCCGTTCGAGCCCCCGGCGATCATCGCCATCCCGACTACGGCCGGAACGGGCAGCGAGGTGACGATGTGGGGCACGATCTGGGACGAGCAGACTCGCGGCAAGCACTCCATCTCGCATCCGCGCCTGTATCCCGAGGCCGCGCTGCTGGACCCGGCTCTCACCCTCTCCGTTCCTCGCCCCGCCACGCTGGCCGCGGCGCTCGACGCGTTGTCGCACGCCATGGAGGCGATCTGGAACCGATCGGCGAATCCCGTCTCAGACGCGGTCGCCGTTCGAGCCGTCGGGATCATCCCCGAGGCGTTGCGCCGCGTGCTCGCCACGCCGGGGGATCCTCGCGCGCGAGAGGCGCTCCTTGCCGCATCGCTGCTGGCAGGCCTGGCGATCAGCAACACGCGGACCGCCTTGGCCCATTCGATCTCGTATCCGCTGACCGCCGAGCTCGGGCTGCCGCACGGCATCGCCTCGAGCCTGACGCTGCCGCAGATCCTGGCCGAGGTGGGCCGCGGGAACCCGGAGCGGGCGGACCTGATCGTGGGCGCGCTGGGGGCAACGTCCGTGGCGGCCGCCGCGCGGGGCGTGTACGACCTCTTCCGCGAAGCGGAGACGGCCGAGATCGTGCGTCGGCACATCCCGAGCGCGGCAATGCTGGGTGATCTCCGCGGCGGCTTCATCGCGCCGGGCCGCGCCGAGAATTTCGTCCTGCCGGTCGACCAGGCCGCTGCCTCAGAGCTCCTGCGACGGGCGTACGAGGTCGTCTGCGGCTGACGGCAGGGTCAGTCCTTGCGGTCCGGGGGTGTCCCCGACGCCTCCTCGACGCGTCCGCCACGGATGCGACGCCATCCATCGCTGATCAGCCGCCGGAAGAAGAACGGCACGGCCAGCGCGCCGGCCAGGATCACCTGGAGCAGGAGCGTGCCGGAGCCCGGATCGATATAGGCCAGGAAAGACATGGAAGGACCGCCTCGGATAGTGTTAGGCTGATGGTAACCGCACGGGCATCGAAGAGCCAACTCGATCCCACCCTCCTGCCGCTGCACCCGATCCTCGCGGCCGCGTATCCCGTGCTCTTCCTGTTCGCCCAGAACGTGGCCGACCAGGTCACGCTCGGGCCGCTGTGGGGTCCGCTGGCAGTCGCCATGGCGGGTGGGGGCGTGGCGCTCGTCGTGGGCCGTATCCTCATCGGCGACTGGCGCCGGGGCGCGCTGCTGGCGACCGTGGTGGCGGCGCTCTTCTTCTCGTTCGGGCACGTCTGGTTCGCGGTCGGCGAGACGCTCGTCCTGCGTCGCTACCTCATCGGCATCTACGCGGTGGTCGGGATCGTGGTGGCCGTGCTGATCTGGCGCGGTGGGCGCTGGATCATGCCGGTGACGCGCGCCCTCAACCTGGGGCTGGCCGGGCTCGTGCTCATCAATGCGTTCACCATCGGCAGTGTCGTGGCCACGGTCTCGGCCAACGCGCCCGCCGCCGAGCCGTTGGCGGTCTCTGCCGAGGGACGCGACCGGCCGGACGTCTACTACATCATCCTCGATCGCTACGCCAACGGCTGGACCCTCGAGCACCTGTACGGCTACGACAACACCCCGTTCCTCGACGCGCTGCGCGAGCGCGGCTTCTACGTCGCCGATGAGGCGTGGGCGAACTACTTCAAGACGCCGTTCTCCATCGCCAGCTCGCTCGACATGTCGCACCTCGACGGCGCCGCGCTGGGCGCCAGGGCGACCGAGGGCCACGAGTTCGGCCCGATCAACGCGATGCTCCGAGGCCACCTGGCCGGGCCCGCAACCTTCAAGGCGCTCGGCTACGAGTACGTCCACATCGGCACGTTCTGGGAGCCGAGCGTCACGAACGCCGATGCCGACGTGGTCCTCAACTACGGGGACGGGCTCGAATTCAGCACCGCGCTGGGCGAGACCACCGCGCTCTCACTCCTCTCGCCGGCGCGTCCCGCGGCAACGACCCGCACGATCTACACCGGCGACCTCGTGCGACGCTTCCACGAGTACGGCTTCACCGAGGTCGAGCGTGCCGCCGAGCGCGATGGCCCGACGTTCGTCTTCGCACACTTCCTCCTCCCCCACCCGCCGTTCGTGTACATGCCCGACGGCAGCGCGCCGACCGCTGCGGACGGTCCCCGCACCGACGAGGAGCGCTACACCGACCAGGTGCAGTACGCCAACCTGCGCGTGCTGCGTGCGATCGACACGATCATGGCCTCGCCCGGCGGCCAGGATGCCACGATCATCATCCAGGCCGACGAAGGCCCATTCCCGGTCGAGTTCGACGCGAACCAGCGCAACTTCGCGTGGCTCGAGGCGACGCCGGAGCAGATCGCCCAGAAGTTCGGCATCCTCAACGCCGTGCGAATTCCCGGCGCCACGCCGGAGCAGCTCGGGCTCCACCCGCGCAGCAGCCCGGTCAACGCCCTGAGGATGGTGCTCAACGGCTTGTTCGACGCCGGGCTGCCGCTCCTTCCGGACACCGTCTTCCTCTCCCCTGACTACCCGCACGCCTACGACTTCGTCGCGGTCGAGCGCGACCCCGACGGGCTCCCCATCATGTCCACGGTGGCGGAGGATCCAGGGTGATCGCCTCGGTACGACGCCTGCGGGCCCTGACCTCGCTCCCCTTCCATCCGCTCTTCGCGGCTGCGTACCCGGTCGTCTTCCTCTTCGCCATCAACGCATCGGAGCAGGTGACGGTCGATCCGCTCTGGGGTCCGCTCCTGCTCGCGGTCGGCGGAGCCACGGCCGTCATGCTCGCCCTGCGTCTCCTCCTGGACGACTGGCTCCGCGCCGGCCTGCTCACCACCGTGCTCGTCATCGGCTTCTTCGGCTACGGGCACGCGTGGAATGCCGTGGCCGGCCTGCTGGGAAGCCAATGGCCGCTCATCGGCGCGTGGGTGCTGCTGGTGGTGATCGGGCTGGTGCTCGCCTTTCGAGCCGGACGGTGGGCTCGGCCGGCGACCCGCGCGCTGAACCTCGTGGCCGCCATCGCCCTGCTCATCAATGGCTGGAGCGTCGTCGGCACCATGGTCGCCATCGGTGCCGTCCACACGCCGGCCTCGGCGAACCTCAGCGACCTCGAGCTGGATCCCGGACCCGGACCGATGCCGGACGTCTACTACATCATCCTCGACCGCTACGCCGGGTCGACCGCGCTCGCCGAAACCTATGGCTTCGACAATGAGCCGTTCCTGACCGCGCTCGAGGAGCGAGGCTTCTCGGTCGCCCGGCACGCGCACAGCAGCTACATCAAGACGCCGCTCTCGCTTGGCAGCTCGCTGAACATCGACCACCTCGACGCCGATGCGCTCGCGGCCGAGGCCACGGAGGGCAAGGACCGCGAGCCGATTCATCGGGTGCTGCGCGATCACCTCGTGGTGCCCACCGCACTCAAGGAGCTCGGGTACAGCTACGTCCACGTCTCGAACTGGTGGACACCGACGGCCACCAACATCGACGCCGATCGCACGTTCCGCTACGACGGCCAGGACGAATTCTCGAGCGTGCTGAGCCAGACGACGCTGCTGCGCGCCTTCACCGAGCCGGACGCGGCGCCGGACGATCCATGGGACTGGCGCGTCCTGCGGCAGCACACGCTCTACGAGCTCAACACGCTGGACCAGATCACCGAGATGAGCGGGCCGAAGTTCGTCTTCGCCCACGTGCTCCTGCCCCATGATCCGTACGTCATCGACGCCGATGGCTCGTTCATGGACCGCGAGCAGGTGGCCGAGCAGGGCCCGCACTCCAGCTACGTTCGCTACCTGCAGTACGGCAACGCGCGCATGCTCGAGCTGGTCGACCGCATCCTGGCGGACTCGCGGGACGCCGTGATCATGATCCAGTCCGACGAGGGCCCGTTCCCCGCCCGTTACCGGGCCGACGAGTGGGGCTTCGAGTGGCGCGACGCGACCGATGCGGAGCTGGAGGAGAAGTTCGGGATCCTCTTCGCGATGCGTGTCCCGGGTGCCGATCTCGCGGGCGAGGGCCTCCACGATGCCATCACGCCGGTGAACACGTTCCGGATCATCTTCAACGCTCGCTTCGGGACCGATCTCCCGCTGCTCCCCGACCGCACCTGGGCGCACGAGGACCTCTACCACTTCTACGACTTCTTCGAGATCACCGACCGATTGAGCCGATGAAGCTGCACGTCCTGCGCGTCTTCACGGCGCCCGATGGTGCCCACGGCAACCCGCTCGGCGTCTTCCTGGATGGCTCGGCCGTCGCGGCTGCCGATCGCCAGCGCGTGGCGGCCGAGCTCGGCTTCAGCGAGACCGTCTTCGTCGACGATCCCGATCACGGGTCGTACCGCATCTTCACGCCCGCCGCCGAGCTGCCGTTTGCCGGGCACCCGAGCGTCGGCACGGCGTGGCTCCTCGCCGAGCGCGGCCGGGATCTCGCGTCGATCCACCCGCCGGCCGGAGAGGTGCCCACCTGGCAGGATGGGGCGCTGCGCTGGATCCGGGCGCGGCCGGCATGGGTCCAGCCCATCCATGTCGAACAGCTCGCGTCGTCGGACGCCGTCGAGGCACTGAGCGGCCCGCCCGCGGGCGACGGCTCCTACTACGCGTGGGCGTGGATCGACGAGGCGGCGGGCACGGTGCGCAGCCGCTACTTCGTGCCGTCGCTGGGGATCGGCGAGGACCAGGCCACCGGCGCCGCGGCGGTGGTGCTCGGCGACCTTCTCGGGCGAGACCTCGAGATCCGCCAGGGCGTCGGGTCGGTGCTGCACGCGCGACCGGCGGCCGATGGTGCCGTGGAGGTCGGCGGCCGCTGCGTGCTCGACGAGGTCCGCGAGTACCTGGTGGACTGAGCCGGCGGAACGCGCCTCCGTGCCCCGGGCGCACATTGCGCCAGTCGAGGTGCTGCCTCAGGCCGTGGCGAGTACCGCACGCTCGGCGAGCGCAATCGGCAGACCGCCCGAGGACGTGATGCCGTCGTGGAAGGCGCGCAGCGCATCGGTGTCCGACGAGCCGTGCGCCGCAAAGAAGGCGTCGCGGATGCGCACGATCTCCAGGCATCCGGTGAGGTACGAGGACGCCTGGGTCGGCCAGGCACAGTAGCGCGTCACCTCCGCCTTCGCCGTCGGCTCAGTCAGGCCGGTGCGGAACGTCATGAACGAGACCGCCTCGTCCCAGCTCATCTCGCCCAGGTGGAGCGAGGTGTCGACCACGATCCGCGCGGCCCGGAAGATCGTGGCCTCGTACTGGTTCATCTCGTGGCGCAGGTCGGTGAAGAACCCCTGTTCGCGCATCATGCGCTCGGCGTAGAGCGCCCAGCCCTCGCTGAAGTACGGCGTGCGGTACACCTGGCGCAGCCGCGACGGGTTGGACTTCGACATGACGAGGTGCCAGTGATGGCCCGGATAGGCCTCGTGGACGGCCGTCGTCGGGATGCCGGGGTATGAGTTCGAGGCCAATCGCTTCTGGATCTCGTCGTCCGACGCGCCATCGGGCGGGAATGGCACGAAGAAGTGGCCAAGCATGCGGTCGCTGAACGGTGGTGGCTGCATGTACGACGCGACCGCCAGCACCGGGCGCTGGAAGGGCGGCGACGGCACCACGGCGCACTCCTCGCCCTCGGGGAAGCTGACGAGCGAATTCTCGCGCAGGTAGACGCGCGCACGCTCGGTCCACTCCTCGTAGCCGATGCGCATCTCCTCCGGCGTGCGCGGATGATCCTCGTTGAGCTCGTCGAGCACGGCCTTCCAGTCATCGGTGCCGCTCAGCTCGCGGGCGCATCGGGTCAGCTCCGTGGCCAGCTCGGCGTACGCCGCCTGCCCCCGGTCGCGCAGCTCGCGGGCGCCGAAGCCCAGGAGCTCCTTCTCGCGCAGGAGCGCGGAGTAGCGCTCCTCGCCGAGCTGGTAGTCGCCGGTCGCGCCCGACCGCATCCCTTCCAGAAACGCCACGTACGCCTCATAGGCCGATGCGGCCGCCTCCCCCGCCTCGGCGAGCCTCGCCCGCAGCGTTGGGTCCTCGATCTGGCTGGGGAGGATCTCGCGCACGTACCGCACGCCGGCCCGCGCTTGATTGGCGGCGCGGTCCAGAAAGATGCCGGGGACCATCTCGGGCCGCAGGTTGCGCCTGCCCGCCTCGAGGTTGTCCGGGATCTGCCTCATGCGGGCGACCGCCGCGTTCACGAGCTCCTCCATCGGTCGCAATCGGTGCAGGAAGAGCGTGAAGATGCCACCCATGCCAGGATTCAGGTACGTGTCCGGCTG
>JBOGSW010000164.1:0-6072 GCA_050695815.1 Candidatus Limnocylindria bacterium
TCGCCCTGCCCAGCAGCCCCTGCGCGCCGAAGAACCACTCGAACGGCCCGCCGATCAGCCTCCCCAGTGGCTCGAGCACGAAGGCGGCGGCCACGGCGCCCCCGACCAGCAGGGCGAGCGACAGGATCAGGGGCAGGAACGGGATCCCGGCCCGATCGATCGGGAAGACAGCGATGCCGGCAATCGCCACGACCAGCTCGATGAAGATGAGCCATCGCAGCCGATCCGCCAGGCCGTGCTCGCTCCGCAGCGAGGGCCGCAGCGCTTCGAGCGGCGAGAGGCGCGCCGCGCGCACGGCGGGAATGGCGGAGCCGATGAGGGTGACGACCACGCCGAGGCCGAATGCCACGAGGAGGCCGAGCGGAGGAATCGGCAGCCCGGCGACGAGGACGTCCCGTGTCGAGGCGAGGAACGCGATCATGGCCGCTGCCAGCGCGATGCCCGCCACGACGCCCACGATTCCGCCGATCACTGCCAGCGCGGCTCCCTGGCGGAGCACGATGCCGAGCACCTGTCGCGAGGTCGTTCCGGCGGCACGCAGGAGACCCAGCTCACGCGTCCGCTCCCCCACCGTCATGGCCAGCGTGTTGCCCACCAGGAATGCGCCGACGACCAGCGAGACGAGCCCGAACAGGAAGGCCACGCCGCTGAAGCTCGCCTGGGCCGATGCGAGCCGCGCCGCCGCGTCCTCGGGCGTCTCGACGATGTACGGCTCGTCGAGCGTCGCCGTCACCCGCTCGAGTGCCGCCTGCTGGTCGGTGCCGATGAGGTCCAGGTCGATCGAGCGGATCGGCGCCGGCACCTCGAACGACTCGTCCAGCGTCGAGCGCGACACGAGTAGCACGTCGCCGCGCTCGAGCGCCGCGAAGCCGGTGTCGCGCAGGAGGCCGACGATGCGAAGCGGCGGCATCCCCTCGCGCCGCCCGTCCAGGTGGATGTTGTCGCCCAGCTCGAGTCCGGTCCGGGCGGCCCATGACGCCGGCACCAGCGCGTCGGTCGGGCTGTCCGGCGAGAGGCTCACGCCCGCGAAGAGGCTCGGGGTGCGGATCTCGGCGTCCACGGCCGGATCGATGCCCAGCACGAGGAGCGTGAAGACGCGCTCGTCCGGACCGGGGTCGGTGTGGGCCACCAGCCGTCGCTCCGAGACCGGCGCGGCGGTGGCCACCTCGGGAAGGTTCCGAAGTCCCTGGACGGTCCGCGGCGTGAAGCCGGCCTCGTCGAAGGCACGCAGTCGCACATCGGCGCTGCCGAGGAGCTCGGCCGTGGCACTGCGCAGCGCCGCGTCGGACGCGGAGCTGGTGACGATCGTGGCGGTCACCACCGCCACCCCCAGCGCCACGCCCGCGATCGCCAGCGCCGTGCGCAGGGGGCGGGCCAGGAGCCCGCGCCAGGCGAGGGACGCCAGACGCATCGGCCCCTAGAGCCCGAGCTCGGCGAGGCGCGTGATGAGCGGCCGCGCTCCGTGGTCGCTGCGGCGGCCGAGGACGATCTCATCGCGCACCTGGCCGTCGCGCACGACGACGACCCGATCGGCGTAGGCCGCGGCGCGCGCATCGTGGGTCACCAGGACGATCGTCTGTCCCAGCCGATCGGCCGAGTCCCACAGCAGGTCGAGGATCTCGGCGCCGGTCGTGTAGTCGAGATTGCCGGTCGGCTCATCGGCAAGGAGGATGGCGGGCGAGGTGGCCAGGGCGCGCGCCAGGGCCACGCGCTGCTGCTCGCCGGCCGAGAGCTGATCCGGTCGGTGATCGGCCCGGTCAGGAAGGCCCACCAGCGCCAGGAGCTCCTCGACCCGTGAACGGTGGCGCGCGGCGTGGTCTCCCGCGATGAGGAATGGCAGCGCCACGTTCTCGGCCACCGTCAGGAGCGGGATCAGGTTGAAGAACTGGAAGACGAATCCGGTCTTCGCGCGCCGCGTGAGCGTGCGGCGCTCCTCGTCGAGGGCGGAGATGCCGATCCCGTCGATCGTGACCTCGCCCGACGTCGGCAGGTCGAGCCCGCCCAGCAGGTGGAGCATGGTCGACTTGCCAGAGCCCGATGCCCCCATGATGGCGACGAACTCGCCCTTCTCCACCGCCAGCGAGACGCCGCGCAGGGCATCCACCTCGCCGTCACCCAGCGGATAGCGCTTGACGAGGTCGCGCGCCTCGAGGATCACCGGCATGGGCGCCAGTCTACGCTGACGGCAGGCCCGTCAGCCGAGCAGGAAGCCGAGCAGCGAGCCCACGATGCCCTCGAAGAGGCCGGCATCGGATGGGGCCGCGGCGGTCACCTCCATGCCACGGTCGGCGACGATCGTTCCGGGCCGCTTCTCCTGCGCCGGTGCGTCGTCCTCGGCCACGCCGAGGAGGTCATCGGCCACGAGGCGCGCGGACAGGTCCGGGGGAACCGAGGGCAGCACTACCGTGGCGACACCGTCGATGCCGGCCTTCGAGACGGGGCGCTGCGGCGTCCCGACCGACACCTCGAGGGCCGTCGGCTCGGGCTCGGGCGTCGGCTGCGGGGCCGCCGGGGCGGGCGCCTGGCCGCCGCCGCCTCCACCACCGCCGCCGCCGGACGGAGGTGGAAGTGCCGGTTGCTCCGGAGGCGGAGCGGGAGCGGAACCGCCGGCCTGCATGAAGAGTTCGGTGTACATGCGCGTGTCCTGCACGTACCCCTGGTAGAGCTGGTCGTTCGCGGCGGCGGCCCCGACTCCGCCGTGGGTGAAGGCGGGATCGAGCACGTTCTTGCGGTGCCCCGCCGAGCCCATGAACTTGTTGTGTGCGTGCACGGGCGAGTAGGAATCGGCCTGCCCGGAGTTCCACGAGATGTTCTCGCCTGCCCAGGCATAGTTGAGCCCGTTCTGGTCGTAGTAGGTGTAGACGAGGCAGTTGCAGCCGGGGATCGTGTGGCTGAAGTAGTTGCGATTCAGCATGTCGGAGCTGCGCCATCGGGCGATGCTCACGAGCGTGCCGTGCTGCTGGAGTGGCGCGATGCCGTTGTTCACCCGCGCGCCGTTGAGCAGCTGCCAGAGGGTCCCTTCGGCGCTGCCCTGGTTCCAGCCGGTGGTCGAGCCCGGCGACCAGGCGAGCAGGCCGGCGGCGAGGAGCGCGCTCGAACCGAGTGCCAGCGTGCGCGCCAGCACGCGGCGCGGTCGATGCGTCTGCGCGGGGATGGACATCGGGTCTCCAGCGAGCGGACGGGAAGGGCGGCTCGGACGCCCACCGATACGCTAGAGAGGTCGCTGCCGATGGTCTGTAGCCGAGTGGTCCGGTCGCCGGGGGTGACCCGGTTGTGGTGGAGTACCGGTCCGATCCCGGACGATCGGGTCATGACCCACGGCACGCGGCGTGCTCTGCGTGATACGAAAACGCAGCGGACCCGGGGAAGATGACCAGGAGCCATTCCGTCCTCGTGGTGGACGACGAGCACGCCGTCCGCTCGTTGTACACGGAGGCACTCGAGGAGACCGGTCACCACGTGAGCGTGGCGCGGGACGGAATCGATGCGCTCGAGCGCCTCCACAATGGATCGGTGCCGTGCGTGGTGCTGACGGACGTGCGCATGCCGCGCATGGATGGCTGGGAGCTCTCGCGCGCGGTCGCCCGCGACCCGCAGCTGTCGAGCGTGCCGGTGGTGGTCGTCACCGGCGACCGGATCCTGTCGTTCAGCTCCCCCGCGCGCGACAAGCCCTTCGCGGCGGCCGAGCTCGACGCGCTGGTCCAGCGCTCGTGCGAGCTGCACCGGGTCGACCGCGGGTCAGACAGCGCCCCTGGCTAGGAGCCGGCATCACGGTCGGGCGGGGGCTTGGCCGATGCGGCCTGGATCGCCTCCGCCGCCCCGCCCTCGTGGTCGGGACCCTCGACGCGCTCGGCTGCCAGCGCCACCAGCTCCTCCGGCTCAGCTTCGGGCGCCTCGCGCCGCACCTCCTCGATCACGTCGTCGGCAGCTTCCGGTGACTCCTCCAGCGTCCGGAGGTTGACGACATACGTGAAGAAGACATTGAGGACGGCCAGGATCGGAATGCCGAACAGGGCGCCCCACAGTCCCGCCACCTGCGCCCCCACGAGGAGGCCGACGAGCACGAGGATCGGGTGCATGCCCAGCGCCTCGCGCATGAGTCTTGGCTGGAGATAGTTGACGAGCACCGTCTGGACGACGAGCAGAAGGGGCGCCACGAGGAGGATCCACTCGGTTCGGAAGATGGCGGTCGCGAGGATCGGTGGAATGAGGGCGAGCGGCGGCCCGAAGAACGGGATGAGCATCGCCAGCGCGGACACGGCGACGATGAGGAAGCCGTACGGGAGGTCGAGGAGGAGCACGGCCGCCAGCGTGAGGACCGTCTGGATGGCGGTCAGGATCACCTGGGCGCGCAGGAAGCCACCGAACGCGTTCGAGACGGTTCGCTCGAAGATGGCCGACTCGTCCGAGTAGCGTGTCGGCACGATCCGGTGCATCCCGGCGATGATGTTCCGGCTGTCGGCGACCATGTACAGGCTCAGGATGATCACGAGCACGAGCGCGCCCAGGATCGCCAGCGTCACCTCCGGCACGTCCCCGACAACCGATGCCGCCACGCGACCCGCGGCCGCCTCCACGTCACGGTAGAGCTCGACGAGGTTCGGCTCGAAGCGCCCGAACGAGATGACATCCTGCCACGCGCCGAGGGTTCCCTCGATGCGCGCCCGCGTGGAGGGAAACTCCGCCGTCGCCTCGCCGATCGAGAGCGCGATCGATGACGCGGCGTAGAAGAGGAGGAACCCGCTCCCGAGTAGGGTCGCGCTGAATACGGCGCCGACCGCGACGCCGCGCGGCCATCCCATCCGAACGTGGATCCAGGCGACCAGCGGGGACAGGATGAAGGCCAGCAGCCAGGCGCTGAAGATGATGAGCAGGATCTGCGTGAATCCGCCCATGACGTCGACCAGCAGGCGGACGAGGAGCAGGGCGACATAGATCGTCGCGATGATCAGGAAGACGGCCCGCCACCAGCCCTCGCGCCGCTCGCGACCGGCCTGATCCTCCGGCATCGACCCCATCAGGCGGTGATCTCGTCCGGCGGCTCGTCGCCGCCATCGGTCCTGACGACCACGATCTCGCACCTCGCCACCAGCGCCGCGATGGCGCCGACCGCCGCGAACACGGGCAGCAGCACCGCCCCCACCACGCCGACCGTGAGCGGGATGCTCAGCAGATCGCGGCCCTGCTCGTTGCGGATGATGACCTGCCGGACGTTCCCCTCGTTCACCAGCTCCTTGAACCGAGCCAGCAGCTCGTCGCCCGAGACGGTGAACTGCTCGGTGTACTCGCGCTTCTTCTCCATGACCGCATTGTGCTCCGATCGCCAAGAGCGACCACCCGTTGACAGCCGGGGTATCGTGACGATCCTTTCGCCACGTGCCCACGGGCGATCCGGAAGCAAGTGCCCGACCTTGGAGGTGAGGGTGCGACGTGGGAGATGTGGGAGACGAGGCAGACCTGGCGCCGTTCGGCGTCGTGGAGGCCGCCGAGCTGGGCGGCTGGGCCGTGATCGATCGGGAAACGCTGAAGATCGTCGAGCCGGGGTACCTGTTCGCGGAGCGTGAGCAGGCGGCGCACTGGGCGCGAGGCGAGCTCGAGCGTCGCAGGCGCGAGTCCGCGGCGTACCGCCGCGCCCAGGACGAGGTCGTCCATCGCGGCGTGGCAACGCCGTGGAGCCGCGAGATCAGCTCTCGGTGACGATCACCATTCCAGTCATGTCGTTTGGATGGAACGAGCAGTCGTAACGATGCTCGCCCGGCCCGGTGAACGTGAAGCTCACGCTATCCCCGGGCGGCAGTGACAGGAGGTCACCGCCATCGTCGAGCAGCCGAACGTTGTGCGTGAAGTTGTCGCTGTTCGTCCAGGTCACCGTCGTGCCGTCCGGAACGGTGATCACCTCCGGTGAGAACCGATAGGAGGGCGGCAGGTCGACCTCGCTGGTGGCGACCGGCTCGGCTTCGGCCTGGGGCGCACAGGCGCCCAGGAGGAGGCCGGCCCCGAGCAGGGAGCCGGCCACCCATGCAAGACGGTGTCGTGTCACGCCGCCTGCCCCGCCTCCCGCATCGACATGGT
>JBOGSW010000165.1:0-23644 GCA_050695815.1 Candidatus Limnocylindria bacterium
GCCGCCGAGCGGCCAGGCGAATGACGAAGACGGAGACCGCCCTTCCATGACGTTCAGGCCAGACGTCGAGCTGGATCCCGGACAGGTCAGCGACCAGCGTGGCCGGCGCGTGCGTGGTGGCGGCATCGCCATCGGCGGGGGGCTCGGCGGGCTGATCCTGATCGCCGCCATCGTCCTGCTCAGCGGTGGGAACCTCGGCGACATCCTGGGCGGCGGCCTGGGCGCGGCGCCCGAGGGGCCCGTATCGAGCGACCTCGCCTCGGAGTGCCAGACCGGCGAGGACGCCAACGAGCGCCAGGACTGCCGCATCGTCGGCACCGTCAACAGCCTGCAGGCCTACTGGACCGATGCATTCGCGGATGCCGGCCAGGAGTATGCGCGCGCCACGACCGTCCTCTTCACGAGCGGCGTGAACACCGCCTGCGGCGGCGCGTCGAGCGCCGTCGGGCCGTTCTACTGCCCGCTCGACCAGACGGTGTACATCGACCTCGGCTTCTTCGACGAGCTCGAGACGCGGTTCGGCGCCGAGGGCGGGCCATTCGCGGAGGAGTACGTGCTGGCGCACGAGTACGGCCACCACGTGCAGAACCTGCTCGGGTTGCTCGACGCGGGGCGCGATGCCGGCGCCGAGGGCGGCGCCGTGCGGACCGAGCTCCAGGCGGACTGCTTCGCCGGCGTGTGGGGCGCCAACGCCGTCGACACCGGCTACCTGCAGCCGATCACGCGTGACCAGGTCAACCAGGCGCTTGACGCGGCGTCCGTCATCGGCGACGACCGCATCCAGGAGCAGACCCAGGGCCAGGTGAACCCGGAGACCTGGACGCATGGCTCGTCCGAGCAGCGCCAGGAGTGGTTCAGCACCGGCCTCGAGCAGGGCTCCGCCGACGCGTGCGACACGTTCGAGGCCGACCTGTAGAGAGGACCTTCAGGGCTTGGCGGGCGTGCGCAACCGTGTGAGACTTGTCGCACCCGCGCAACGGGAGGTGAACGCGCATGACAACGAACTGGGATGGGACGGGAGCCGGCGCAGCGATGCCCGGCGGCGCGTTCGACGGCTCCGCCTTCCCGCCGATCTCCGACTATGCGTTCCTCTCCGACTGCGAGAACTCGGTGCTCGTCGCGCCCAGCGGCAAGGTCGAGTGGCTCTGCCTGCCGCGCATGGACTCGCCCAGCGTGTTCGGCTCGATCCTCGATCGCACCGCCGGCGGATTTCGCTTCGGGCCGGGCGATGTTCGCGTCCCCGCGGCGCGCCGTTACCTGCCCGGCACCATGGTGCTCGAGACGAGCTGGGGGACGCCGCAGGGCTGGGTCATCATCCGCGACGTGCTCCTCATCGGTCCGTGGCGACACGAGGATGAGCGGTCGGAGTCCCAGGCCCGTGCGCCGACCGACTACGACGCGGAGCACATCCTGCTGCGCATGGTCCGCTGCGTGAACGGCGAGATGCAGCTGACGCTCGACTGCGAGCCCGTCTTCGACTACGGCCGCCGGATCGGCGAGTGGGAGTTTGCCGACCGCACCTACAAGCAGGTCGTCTGCCGCGACCCGGACGCCGACCTGGCGCTCACCCTGACCAGCGACATCAACCTGGGCTTCGAAGGCCCGCGCGCCATCGGTCGCACCCTCATCAAGGAGGGGGAGACGCGCTTCGTGGCCCTGTCGTGGGGACTCAACGAGCCTCCGCGCACCACCGACGAGGCGTACAAGCGGCTCGTCTGGACGGCCCACCACTGGCAGCACTGGCTGGCTCGCGGGACCTTCCCCGACCATCCGTGGCGCGCGTCCCTGGAGCGCTCGGCCCTCACGCTCAAGGGCCTCATGTACGCGCCGACCGGTGCCGTCCTCGCGGCACCCACCACGTCGCTGCCGGAAGCGCCGGGCGGCGAGCGCAACTGGGACTATCGCTACAGCTGGATCCGCGACTCGACCTTTGCCCTCTGGGGCCTCTATACCCTCGGCTTCGATTGGGAGGCCAACGACTATCTCTACTTCATCGCCGATGTCGCCGAGCGCTACGACGAGCTGCCGATCATGACGACCCTCGACGGTGGGCCGGTGCCGCAGGAGCAGATCCTCGGTCACCTGCGGGGGTACGAGGGGGCGCAGCCGGTCCGCATCGGCAACGGCGCCTTCGGGCAGCGCCAGCACGACGTGTGGGGCGCGGTGCTCGACTCGGTCTTCCTCCACACGAAGTCGCGCGACCACCTCGATGAGCGCATCTGGCCGATCATGGTGAAGCAGGTCGAGGCGGCGCTCGACGCCTGGCGCAAGCCCGATCGCGGCATGTGGGAGGTACGCGGCGATCCGAAGCACTTCACGAGCTCGAAGCTGATGTGCTGGGTCGCGGCCGACCGGGGCGCCCAGCTGGCAGAGATTCGTGATGACAGCGAGCGCGTGGCGCGCTGGCGCGCGGCGGCGGACGAGATCAAGGAGGACATCTGCGCCAACGGCCTTGACAAGCGGGGCGTCTTCACCCAGCACTACGAGACCGATGCGCTCGATGCATCGGTCCTGCTCATGCCGCTCGTGCGCTTCCTGCCTCCCGAGGACGATCGCATCCGTCGCACCGTCCTGGCCATCGCGAACGAGCTCACCGTCGATGGGCTCGTCCTGCGATACCGGACGCAGGAGACCGACGACGGCCTCGCCGGCGAGGAGGGCGCCTTCCTAATCTGCTCGTTCTGGCTGGTCTCAGCGCTCGTCGAGATCGGCGAGGTGAAGCGCGCGCGACGCCTGTGCGAGAAGCTCCTCGCCCTCGCCAGCCCGCTCGACCTGTACGGCGAGGAGATCGAGCCGGAGACCGGGCGCCACCTCGGCAACTTCCCGCAGGCCTTCACGCACCTGGCGCTCATCAATGCGGTGATGCACGTCATCGAGGCCGAGAAGGGAGAGGGCATGCGCGCGGCGCCGCTCTCGCCCCGCATGTCCACGGAGTCTCGCCGGCCCGCGTGACCCGCATCCTCGTCTATACCGGAAAGGGCGGCGTCGGAAAGACGAGCGTCGCCGCCGCCACCGCGCTTGCCTGCGCGGATCGTGGGTACCGCACGATCGTGATGTCCACCGACATCGCCCACAGCCTGGGCGACGCGTTCGACGCGAAGCTCGGCCCCACGCCCCTCGAGCTCGCGCCGAACCTGTGGGCGCAGGAGTCGGACGTCTTCTTCAACGTCGCGCGCTACTGGGGCCGAATCCAGGCGTATGCCGCATCGGTCCTTCGCTGGCGTGGCCTCGACGACGTGCTGGCCGAGGAGATGACGGTCCTGCCCGGCATGGACGAGGTGGGCAGCCTGCTCTGGATCGCCGATCACCATGACTCAGGCGACTACGACGTGGTTGTGGTCGACGCCGCCCCGACCGGCGAGACGCTGCGGCTCCTCTCGCTGCCGGATGCCATGCGCTGGTGGATGGAGAAGGTCGAGCCGCTCGGGCGCCGGATCACGAAGCTCACCGGGCCGATCATCAAGCGCGTGGTGGGCATGCCGATGCCGGGCGATGACGTCTTCAGCGCCGGCGAGGAGCTCTTCGCGCGCCTCCAGCACATGCACGACCTGCTGACCGACCACTCGAAGACATCGGTCCGCGTCGTGCTCACCCTGGAGCAGGTGGTGATCGCCGAAGCGCAGCGATCGTTCACCTACTTCCACCTCTACGGCTACCCGACCGATCTCGTGATCGCCAACCGCGTCCTGCCCGACGAGGTCGGAGAGTACTTCCGCGGCTGGTACGAGGCCCAGCAGCGCTATGGTCCGCTCGTCGAGAACACCTTTCACCCGATCCCGGTCAAGGAGGCTCCCTTCTTCGATCGCGAGATGGTCGGGATCGACAATCTGCGGGAGCTGGCGAGGGTCCTCTATGGCGCGGACGACCCCACCGCATTCTTCTACCGGGGGCGCCCGTACGAGGTGGTGCGCGAGAATGGCGGCTTCGTCGTCTCGGTCGACCTTCCCTTCACCGAGAAGCAGCAGATCAACCTCTCGCGCCACGCCGACGAGCTGGTGATCGACCTCGGCACGTGGCGCCGCACGCTCGTGCTGCCGCGCATCCTGGTCGACGCACCCACGCAGGGCGCGCGCTTCGAGGAAGGTACCCTGAAGATTCGGTTTGGCACCCCGGCACGCTGAAGGAGCAACACATGGCCGAACGACAACGCAAGACCGATGCGGACGCCCGGACCGCCGATATCGAGGCACGGATCGCTGCGCTCGAGCGAAGGACGAGGCGCACGAACATGCGCGAGCGACGCTCCGGACTGGAGGAGGCCTTCTGGGCGACCATGCACACCGTCTTCCCGGACGAGGCGCGAAAGCACATGAAGGCGGCCGGCAAGGAGCAGCTCCTGGCGGCGCGCGTCTACCTTGACCGATGGATTGCGCGCCTCGAGGAGCGCGAGAACGCCGAGGCGACCAGCCGGCTGCACGAGAAGATCGAGGTCGAGTGAGGCCCTTCCGCTTTCTGGCCGATGCGCGCGCCGTCGCCACGGTCCGCGAGCTGGCCGAGACGGCACGCCGCGGGGAGGCGATCGGGATCGATACGCTGGCGTTCCCGGACCACCTGATCCGGCAGCTCGCTCCGGTGCCGGCCATGGCGGCGGTCGCCGCCGTCAGTGATCGGCTGCGAATGAGTGCCTTCGTCCTGAACAACGACCTGCGCCATCCCGCGGTGCTGGCGCAGGAGCTCGCCAGCCTCGATGTGCTCTCCGAGGGGCGGCTCGACGTCGCCATCGGCGCCGGCTGGAACCGTGCCGAGTACGAGGCAATCGGCCTGCCCTTCGATCCAACCGGGGTGCGCCAGGCTCGGCTGGCGGAGGCGGTCAGCATCCTGAAGGGCTGCTTCGGCGACGGCCCGTTCAGCCACGCCGGCGTGCACTACACCATTCGCGCATACGACGCGCACCCGAAGCCGGTGCAGAAGCCACATCCGCCGTTCCTCATCGGCGGCGGCGGGCGAAGGACGCTGGAGCTGGCGGCGCGGGAGGCGAGCATCGTCGGCTTCGCTCCGCGGATCCTGCCCAACGGCGGGCCTGACCTCGCGTCTGTCACGTTCGCCGGTACCGCGGAGAAAGTCGGCTGGGTGCGCGAGGCGGCCGGCGACCGCTTCGACGAGCTGACCCTCAACATCTATCCGTCGATGACGGGCATCAGCGTCACAGACCACGCGCTCGCCGAGGCGAAGGAGGTGGCCGACAGGCTCACGGCCCGCAGCGGGATGCCGATCAGCGCCGAGGAGCTGCTCGAGTCGCCGCACATCTTCATCGGCTCGGAGGACCACCTCGTCGCGAAGTTCGAGCGCCTGCGCGAGGAGCTCGGCATCAGCTCAATCATGGTCGGCGGGGTCGACGAGCTCGCATCGGTCGTGGAGCGCCTCGCCGGCACCTGATGCCGATCCGGCCCGCATCCTGCTAGGGAGCCGGGAGGAAGGAGGCAACCATGGATCTGATCTGGATCATCATCATCGTGCTCGTCATCCTGGCGCTGCTCGGCTACTTCGGCTTCGGCCGCCGCCGCGGGCTCTAGGACTCTCAGGGACCGATGCGGCCCGGGCCGTCATCGACGCCCGGGCCTACTCCTCGTAGGGAAGCCCCTGCACGACCGCCTGCCAGCCGGCCGCGAGCAGTCGGACCGCGACCGGCCGGTCGCGAACCGGCGGGTGATCGGGTGCGATGAGCACGCCTGCCAGCGCCGGGATCAACGGCGCGGGGCCGAAGGTGACCGCGATCAGCGTCTCCCCCGCCCGCGGACCATCGACCATACGGTAGAGCGTCTCCTGCGTCGCGGCGTCGTAGGTCACCCAGAAGGGATCGGTGGTGGCGATGCGGCGCAGCCGCGTCCCGGCCGGCAGCCGCTCATCCCGGCGCGTGACCGGCATGGCCGGCGCGCCGGCGTACCACATCGGCCCCGACTGGTGCTCTCGCTCGAGCGTGTCGTTCCAGCCCGCCCAGCGGACTGCCTCGCGCGGCTCGGTGGCGTCGAGGGCGAGGTCGCTCAGCACCACGGCGTCATCGGGGTCGTGCGTCTGCTCGCTGCATCGCGCGTCGCAGCCGGGCAGCATGAGGCGCGGCAGCGCGGCGATCGAGAGCCGTGCGCTCAGCCACCGGCTGAACCGATCCGGGTCTCGCTGGCGGGCAGCGGGGTCGATGAGGGTGAGCACCGTCTCGCCGTTCCGGATGAGATCGACGGCCGCGGAGAAGGTTCCGTACGGGTCGTCGCGCTCGGTCGGGCGCCGCGGTGCTCGGTCCGTGGCAGCCATCTGCGACGATGGAACCCCACCGCGCGCGGTCAGACAATCCTGCCGCTCCACACCGCACCGCACTTCACCGCACCATCAGTGGCCCGAATGGCGGCTGGAGACGGTACTTTCGGCGCCCATTCGGCCGAACTTGCGCGGCAATTGGCTCGACGCCGTGCTCGTCGACGTGCTCGTCTGGATCAAACGTGCACGCGCCGTACATTGCTCCCGACGATCATCACCGCTTGGACCATTGTTCACCACCGCGCACATTGGCCGGGCGTAATGGCCACCGACTCGCCATCCTGAGCGTGGCGAGGGCCCGCACCTGCCCGTTGTGTCATGCAATGCGCTCGGACGCGGAGATTGTTCCAAACGCGGAGCTGCCCGCTGGAGTGACCATCGTGAGCGGCGTCGGCCACGATCAATGGCCGTCGTGGGAGTAGCTCAGTTCGCAGGCGAGCGCCGAGCATGGGCGAGTCCGCGGCATACTGAGGCTCGTGGTTCGCTTCGGTGCCGCGATCGCGGTGGTGGTCGTCCTCGCGGTTCTGCTATTTGGCTTCGTCACAGGCGGATCGGTCGAGGCAGCGTCGAGCGTGGATCCCGACGTGACGATCGAGTGCACTGGCTCCATGCGGCTATCGGTCGAGGCCTGTGGGGCGCGCGGCGATGCGGTCCTGTCCGAGGGGGCACCGTCGCACACCTTCGAGATGGACGACCTGGCGCGGCTGCGCTTCGACCGGGAGCTATGGGGCTTCGGGTCGACCTGCGAGGCGCGCTACTACCTCGAGCGCTACGCCGATGATCCGGCCTGGACCGAGGAGGTCGCCTGCGCGCCGAACTGAGGCGCGGCAGAACGTGGCCAACGGCGCCGGCTGACGACGGATGGGGCCCCGGCACGAAATAGAACGTCTGTGCGGTATACTTCCCTCACCGTGTCCAGCAGGCGTTCACAACGCGAATACAACGTCGAGTACTACCGGCGTAACCGCTACTTGGAGCTTCATCGTGTCCGGGTACGACAGCACGGCATGGTCGAGCTCCTGCGCGACCTTCGCCGGGTGCCGTGCGCCGATTGCGGCGGGACGTTCAAGCCCCATCAGATGGACTTCGATCACCGCGATCCGTCCGCGAAGTCGTTCAATGTCACTGCGGGAAGGGCCACCCTCATGGCAACCGCGAAGGTGCTCGCCGAGGTAGCCAAATGCGACATCATGTGCGCGAACTGCCACCGGCTTCGCACCCGCGTCCAGCATCGTGCCAGGACGGCGAACCGGATCCCGGGAACCTCGAAGCGGCTCGAGGAGCAGCGCGCGCGATGGCGCCGACAGGCAGCGATGCTTGACGATCTGCAAGACGTGCCTTGTCTGGATTGTGGCCGACGGTTTCCGGCGTGCGCGATGGACTTCGATCATCGCGATCCCACGGCCAAAACCTCTCGCGTTCCAGCGCTCATCGGCCGAGCAGGCGACGACCGAATCTTGGCCGAAGTCGAGAAGTGCGATATCGTGTGCGCGAACTGCCACCGCACTCGGACGCTTGACCGGCGGATGGCATTATCGGTGCGGGAGTAGCTCAGTTGGCGGAGCGCCAGCCTTCCAAGCTGGATGTCGCGGGTTCGAATCCCGTCTCCCGCTCCAACTTCACCCGTACGGCGGAACGATCGCGCTGCTGGACTAGAGTGGCGTGGTGAACACGCCATCTGGAGCCACTCTCGACCTGTTGTTCTTCGGTCTCGATCACGGCATCAACTCCGTCCGCGACGGTGGTGGACCACTCATCCCCCTTACGGTTACCGAAGCCAGCGGAGAGCGCTCGCTCCAGCGGTTCGTCGCGGAGCGCGTTGAGGAGTCTGTAGCTCACGCGGCCGCTTCGGCCAAGGCCACTCCCCTTACGTCGCAGGTGGTTCTCGTCTACGACGGTTTTTTGACGCATGGCGGGCTGCGAACCGACGCGATCTTCGCCGAGGTGCGAGAGGGCCCCGAGGTCGCGATTATGGTGCAGCGATACAGGCCGAAGAAGCTGCTCCGGAGGTTCGAGACGGTAGGCGAGCCGACTCTTATCGCAGGGCCGGGGCAGCTCTAGCGGGTTCCCGCGACCAGTTCAAACCGAAGCACCACCCCGGGCCCAGCTCGCCCGATCATTCGCGTCCACTACATCGGTCCAGTATCGTGCGCTGTTCGCGCCGGGGTGCGTATCCTGAGGTCGATGCTGATCCGCCACACCGATGAGCCGCCGAATGCCGAGACGTCGCTGGCCGAGCTGGACGACGTGCCGGTACCGAACGACCACTTCTACCGCCGATGCAACTTTCCGGTCCCCGACCTCGATGTCGCGACCTGGCATCTCGAGGTGACCGGCGCGTTCGACCACCCCGGCACGTGGACGCTGGCCGAGCTTGGCGCGCTGCCGGCGGTGGAGCGGATGGTCACGCTCGAGTGCGCTGGCAACGGACGAACGCTGATGACACCAATCCCGCCAGGAACGCCCTGGAGCCTGGGCGCGGTCGGCACGGCTCGCTTCGGCGGGGTGCGCCTGGCCGACCTCCTGACGGCGAGCGGCCTGCGCGCATCGGCCGCCGAGCTCGTCTTCACCGGCGCCGACCACGGCACGGTCGAGCCCGACGGGCCCATCGCATACGAGTTCAACCTGGATGCGGCGACGGCCACCAGCGATGGACCGATGCTGGCCTGGACGATGGGCCGCGAGCCCCTCCCGGTCGAGCACGGCGCTCCCGTCCGCCTGGTCGTTCCCGGACACTACGGCATGCGCTCGGTGAAGTGGCTGACGCGAATCACCGCCGTCGAGGTGCCGTTCGAGGGGCACTTCCCACGGAAGTATCGATATCGTGGGGAGCCGGGCACGCCCGACGAGACACCGGTCGGGCGGATCAGGGTCCGCTCGCTCTTCACCTCGCCGAGCGACGGCGCGCACCTCTCAGCCGGGCGGATCGAGCTGCGCGGCATCGCGTGGTCCGGGCACGGCCGGATCACGCGGGTCGACGTCCAGGTCGGCGGGGCATGGGAGCCCGCACGGCTCGCCGAACCGACCGACGGCGGCGGGCCGGTGGGATGGACCTTCGACTGGACGCCGCCCGGGCCGGGCATCCACGTGCTCGGGGTCCGGGCGGCCGATGCCGAAGGCCACGTTCAGCCGGAGTCGCCGGTCTGGAACGAGGGTGGTTATGGCAACAACCTCGTGCACCGGATCTCGCTGACCGTCGACGGGGGCTAGGATTCGTCACATGAAGATCGGATTGATGCTGCCCATCGGCGACGACGATGGGACCGGCCGCCCATGGTCGATCGACCACCTGCGCCGCATGACACTCGCTGCCGAGGATGGTGGGCTCGACTCGGTCTGGTGCGCCGACCACCTGCTCTTCCGTTCGCCGGACGAGCCTGGCAAGACCACGGGGATCCACGAGGCATGGACGTTCCTGACGGCGATGGCGGCGATCACATCGCGCGTCGAGCTCGGTCCCCTGGTGCTGTGCCTCCCGTTCCGCAACCCCGCGCTCACCGCCAAGATGGCCGCCGAGCTGGACGAGGTCAGCGGCGGACGCCTCATCCTGGGCCTCGGCTGCGGCTGGCACCAGCCGGAGTTCGACGCCTTCGGCTACCCGTTCGACCACCGCGTCGGGCGATTCGAGGAGGGGATGAAGATCCTCGCTCCCCTCCTGCGCGGCGAGACGGTCACCTTCGAGGGCCGATACCATCGCGCCGTGGACGTCGAGCTGGCCCCGCGCCCCGTGCGCGAGGGCGGACCGCCGATCCTCATCGCCGGCAAGCAGCCCCGCATGCTCCGGCTCGTCACCGAGCACGCGTCGCAGTGGAACTCGGCCTGGTACGGCGATCCCGACCAGGCCGATCAGCTTCGGACTCGCCTCGCGGACCTCTCAGCGGCGATCGAGACCGCGGGCCGCGACCCCTCGACCCTGACCCTCACCGCGGGCATCTTCGTGGCCTTCGACGGTGCCGACGACGACGCCCCCGAGCGCGCCATCCGCGGTTCGATCGCCGAGGTCGCCGATGCGCTGGCGGGCTACGCCGAGCTCAGCATCAGCCACCTCATTGCGCACGTGTTCCCGCGGACCCCCGACGCGGTCACCATGCTGGCGGAGGCCGCCGCCCTGGCTCGAGAGCGAGCCGGGAGCGCGGTGTCGGCCTGAGCGAGCCGGGCCGGGCGGCTGAGCGGCCGCCGCCAACGGTCAGGAGGCGACGGCCGTCATGAGCACGTGGCGCACCGGCCGCCGAGCGCGGCGGATGCGGGCCAGGTTGATCCCCACCACGCGCTGACGGCAGGTCACGCACACGGTCCAGCGTCCGTCACGCTCGAGCCGAACCGTGTGCTCCGGAACGAGCACCTGCCAGCTTCGGCGGGGACGAGCGCGAAGCTCGGATCGGCGCAGATCGAGGGCGGCACGAGCCCCGACCACCCCGAGCTCGACCGCGTGGCGCAGGGAGCTCGGGTAGCGGGCGGCCTCGAGCCGCAGGGCGTCGGCATCGGTCAGGCCATGGCGGCGGTAGAGGTCGAAGGCAACCCGGTAGAAGGCCAACCCGTGGTGCGTCGACCGCCTGCGGCGGCCACGCGACGGGCCTGTGAGCCAGTGCGCCAGCTCGTGGAGCAGCGTGAGGCGCTGGTCGAGCGGGTCCCCGCCGGCACGGAGCGCGATGCTCCCATCGTGATGCCGGCACACGCCGGTCGAATGGTCCCCCGCGCGAAGGCGCCACGAGAGCCGGGGCAGGGCCACGCCTGCGTCGCCACACACGATCGCGACGAGCGCATCGGCCCAGGGTGGGGCGCTCACCGCCGCTCTCGCAGCAGGTGGCCGACCGCGAGCAGCCAGGCGTCGAGCCCAGGATCGGTGTAGCGATCGTCGTCGTAGGTGAAGCCGATCATGTCGGCGCCGTGCTCGGCCACGTAGTCGGCGGGTGCAACCGAACGGAACGGGAACGCGCGGGCGGCCAGCGCCTCTCGCTCAGGATCCGCCATCGGGCGGTCTTCGGGGTGAGCGGCGTCGTGCCGGCGGCGCCATCGGTCCGTCAGCTGCTCCAGGCGCTCTCGGCTCATGCGGTGAGCGTACCGCGTCGTGGCCGTGGGGCGTGCGCCGCGTGCGCCGACGTCAGGCGGTCGCGGTCTCCGGCCGCGCCGGGGCCGGATTCACCGGCTGCGGGCCGCCCTCGTACAGGCCCAGCCGGGCCACGCCGCGCTGGATCCAACGCGGCGCCCACCAGTTGGCGGCGCCCATGACCCGCATGAAGGCCGGCACCAGGATGCCGCGCACGACGGTCGCGTCGATCAGGACCGCCAGCGCCATGCTGAAGCCGAGGGCCTTGATCATGGAGACCGATGAGAGCGCGAAGGCCCCGAAGACAGCGACCATGATGAGGGCGGCGCCGGTGATGATGCCGCCGGTGATCCCGATCCCCTCGGCCACGGCGCGCGTGTTGTCGCCGGTGACCAGGTAGCGCTCGCGGATGCGCGAGAGCAGGAAGACCTCGTAGTCCATCGAGAGGCCGAAGAGGACGGCGAACATCAGGATCGGCGTCGACGCGATGAGCGTGCCCGACGGGGTGAAGCCCAGGATCTCGGAGAGGTGGCCCTCCTGGAAGATCCAGACCAGCGCGCCGAAGCTGGCCGTGATCGAGAGCAGGCTCATGAGCACCGCCTTGAGCGGCAGGAGGATCGAACCGAAGGTCAGGAAGAGCACCGCGGCCGTGACGCCGACGACGATCGCGACCGCCCACGGCACCGAGTGCGTGAAGCTGGCCATGAAGTCGTGCGACCGCGACGAGAGGCCGCCGGTGAGCACCTCGGCAGCGCCGTCGGGAGCCGGCACGGCACGGAGCGCATCCACCACCGACCGGCCCGCAGAAGAATCCGGCAGCGCCGAGCTGAAGACGTTCATGCGGGTCACGTCGTCGGCCACCCAGCGCTCGAGCCAGGTGGCGACGCCAGCCGCCTCCGCAGGGCGCTGGGATTCGGGCAGGGCGGCGAGCTGCAGATAGGTCGCGGAATCGAGTCCGACCGGCGGGTCGAGGACGCTCTCGACGCTTGCCACGGCGTCGACAGCCGCCAGGTCGTCGACGTACGCCCCGAGCTCGTCGACCAGCGTCGGGTCGAGCGCGCCATCGGTCAGGATCGGCTCGTCGGCGCGGATGGCCATCTCGATCGGGTCCGTGTCGCCGCCGGTGAACTCGTCGGAGAGCACACGGAAGCCCGTCACGCTCTCGGACGGCGGCAGGTCGTCCAGGTTGCCGCCGGTGGAGAGCTGAATGCCGACGAATGGGAGGCCGGCAAGGACCAGGACCAGGAGGACCGGGGTGGCGATCAGGAGCGGCCGGCGCATGACGATGCGCGCGATCCGGCTCCACACGCCGTGGCCCTGGCGGGCGTCCGCGGCCGTCGCGTCGCCCTCGATGAGGCGGAGGGACGACGGCAGAGGCACGCGGAGCCGATTCACACGGGGACCGAGCATGCCGAGCAGCGCGGGCAACACGGTCAGGCCGAAGATCAGCGTGGAGAGCACGGTGACCATGCCACCGATGCCCATGCTGCGCAGCGAGGGCGACTCGAAGACGGTGAGGCTGGAGAGGCCGATGGCCACGGCGATGCCGCTGATCGCGACCGCCTTGCCCACGGTGGCCATGGTGTGCTCGACCGCATCGGCGACCGGCCGATGTCGCAGCTCCTCGCGGAAGCGGCTCACGGTGAAGAGCGAGTAGTCGATCGAGAGCGCCAGGCCGATCATGGTGGCCACGTTGGTGACGAAGATGCTCATCTCGGTCACGCCGGCCAGGATGGTGATGGCGGCGAGGCCGGTCGGCAGGGCCATCCCGGCGATGATGAGCGGCAGCACCGCGCCGACCAGCGTCCCGAAGACGGCGAGCAGGATGATGAGGGCGATCGGCAGGCTGATGAGTTCGGCCTGGAGCAGGTCGCGCTCGACCGCCTCGTTGAACTCGTGCTGGACCATCGGGATACCGGTGATCGTCGTTTCGACGTCCGTCGGCGCCTCGACCAGGCTCGCCAGGTGCTCGGCGTCATCGATCGCGGCGTCGAGCTCCTCGGTCAGCTGGACGAGGGCGAACGTCTTCGTCCCGTCGCGGCTGACGAAGGAAGGGTCGCCGACATCGGCATAGGTGACGATCTCGTCGACGATCGGCTCGCCGGCGAGTGGCTCGACCGCGTCCGCCACGGTCGCCTGGAACGCATCGGAGCCCGCGTCGCCGTCCGGATCGGTGAAGAGCACGATCATGCTGGTCGCCTGCTCGCCGAACCGATCCGCGACGAGCTCGTCGGCGACCGCCGCCTCGGAGCCCGGGACCTGCCAGCCTCCCTGGCTCAGCCGCCCTCCGGCGTTGGCAGCCCACAGGTTGAGACCGATGACCACGGCCAGGCCGACGATCGGCAGCCAGCGCCGAGCCCGATAGGTTCCCCGCCCGAGCGCGGCGAAGATGCCGTTGTGCGCCACCCGATCGTCGGTCGGTGTCGCCGGCGGAGCGTGCGGAGCGGGCGGTGTCGGAGGCAGCTCGTCGGGGCCGGGGGCTGGATCGATGCTGGGTCGGCCACCGCGAAGGGCGAGCCAGGTGGCGGCGAGGACGGCCAGGATGCCGCCGATGATCAGGGGACGTCGCATCGGAATGAATACTCGTTCACTATCGGTCGTGCGACTCTACACTTGCCTTTCGGCCGCGTCAAGGCCAGAATGAACTGGTATTCACCGCTCAGGGTCCCGTCGACCATGTCACTCACCAGCCATGCCGCTCACGCCACCGAGATGCGCCAGCGCATCCTGGATGGAGCGCATCGGGCCATCATCGCCGGCGGATATCCTGGCACGACGATGCCGAACATCGCTGCCGAGGCGGACGTGAGCGTCGGGCTGCTGTATCGGTACTTCGAGAGCAAGGAAGAGCTCTACCTCGCCATGTGCGAGACGGTGACCCAGGCCCAGCTGGACGACCTCGCGGTGCGAATGTCGCAGATCGCCGACCCGCGCGAGCGCCTGGCCAGCGCCATCGGGCTCTTCGTCGAGAGCCTGGTTGCCGAGCGATGGGGTCCCATCGTCACCACCGGCTGGGCGGAGGCCGATGTGAAGCCGGCGCTGCGCGACATGCTTCGCCGCCGATGCGACCAGATCCGCGCCTTCGCCGCCATGTTCCTGCGCGAGGCGATCACGCGCGGCGAGGTCGAGCCCGATGCCGACGTCGAGGAGCTGAGCCTCGGGTTGACCATGCTCATGGACGGCGTGATCGGGCACCAGGCCGAGATGGGCGAACGATTCGATCCGGACCTCGTGCGGCGCTCGGTGATCTCGCTGGTGGCGCGCGTCCTCGGCCGCTGAGCTGGTCCCGGTCTCGACGCGGACGGCCCCGCCGGTCGAGGTTCGGCCCCCACGTTGCGTTGCCGATTTGTGAGGCAGCGGCACGCATCGGCCACATAGCGTGGCCGATCCGCTGATCCCCCGGCGAATGTGCCGCAGAATCACGCATCGGACAAGGAAGGGCCGGATGACGGGCCTGCTTGGCCGATACGTGCTGGTGCTGCAAAGGTACGGCAGCCAACCGGCCGAATCCCATCGGTTCGCGGCTGTGCTTGGCCGATGCGTGACGGAGCTGCACACCGAAGGGCGCTAAGCGCATCCGCTTGGCCGAAATGTGCCGCCACGACACGGATTGGACGGCATGGGGCATGGGGCATGGGGCATGGGTCTCGGTGCGCCGTCAGGCGCGCAGTGCCGTCACATGGCACTGGTGGTGCCGTTGGGTGGGCGTTGGAGGCCCGTTGCTGTCAGATGGCGCTCGCTCGTGCCGCATGGAGACAACTCCCGGGCACGCCACGTTCGCAATGGTGTCCGAGGCTCGCGGGGCCCTGGCTAATGGCACTCAGCGGGCCACGTGACGGAAATCGCCTCTCGAGACTGAGGCAGAACGCGCCAGGTGCAACCGCACAGGGCGGCGGAAGCGATCCCGCGCACCGTAGAATCCGGCGGATGATCTCCCGAGCACGCGATCCATGACCGTCCTGGCGGCACCCGCCTGGTGGAAGCACCTCGGCGCCCTGACCCGGACCGGAAGCTCCGTCGAGGCGCTGGCGTGGACACTGTACGACTTCGCGAACACGATCTTCAGCTTCGCGATCGTGAGCTTTGCGATGAGCCTGTGGACGATCCGCTTCCTGGGCGAGGCGAGCGGGACGTTCTGGTTCACCGCGGCGGTGAGCGTCTCGGTCCTGCTCAACGCGATCGTCTCCCCCGTCCTGGGCGCCATGAGCGACCGAGTCGGCCGCCGCAAGCCGTTCCTCGCCGTCTTCACGGCGCTCTGCATCGGCGGCACCGTGGTCATCGGCCTCGTGGACATCCGGCTGGGGCTGGTCGCCTTCGCGCTCGCGAACTTCGCCTACCAGGCGGCGCTGATCTACTACGACGCCCTCCTGCCCGACGTCGCGCGCCCGATCGCGCGAGGGCGGCTGTCCGGGATCGGCGTGGCGCTCGGCTACTGTGGCACGCTGCTCGTCGGCGCCCTCCTCCTGCTGGGCATCAGCACCGATGCCGACGGTCGCTCGACGCCCTCAACCTTCGCCCTCGTCGCCGGCCTCTTCGCGGTCTTCGCCGGACCGATCTTCCTGGTGGTGCGCGAGCGGGAGCGCAGCCGGAACCGCTTCAGCGCCATCGACGCCGTCCGCTCGTGGGCGCAGCTGCGCCAGACGATCCGCCGGGCCCGGGCGACGCCCGGCCTGCTGCGCTTCGTGATCGCGCGCTTCTTCTACTCCGACCCGGTGCACACGGCCGTGGCCGTGATGAGTGCCTTCGCCGTCCACGCCGTCGGGTTCACCGAGGCCCAGGCGCTCCAGGTGCTCCTCGTGCTGACCGTCGTCGCCGTCATCGCCTCATTCGGATGGGGCTTCCTGGCGGACCGATGGGGCCCGCGCCGCACGCTCTTCGCAGTGCTCGGCACGTGGGCGGTCGGCCTGAGCATCCTGACTCTCTTCCTGTCGACGGTGCCGTTCCTCATCGCCGGCGCCCTGCTCGGGGCCGGCCTGGGCGGGATCGGCGTGGTCGATCGGCTCATGCTGCTGCGTCTCTCGCCACCGGCGTGCGTCGGGGAGATGTTCGGCCTCTACGGCCTGGCCGGAAAGTTCAGCGCCGTCATCGGTCCCATCGGGTACGGCATCATTGTCGCGATCCTGCTCGACGGGCTGGGCCGCGGGGCGTACCAGGTGGCCATCGCCTCGCTCTTCGTGCTGCTGCTGATCGGGACCTGGATCCTGCGCGGCGTCCCCGAGGGCGAGGCGCACAACGAGGAGGCCGCCGTGGCCGCACTGGAGAGGGAATGAGCCGATGACGATCGTCGTGGCCCACCGCGGGGCCAGCAGGCAGGCGCCCGAGAACACGATGCTCGCCTTCCAGCTCGGTGTCGAGGCTGGAGCCGATGCCATCGAGCTCGACGTGCACCTCACGGCCGACGGCCAGCTGGCCGTCATCCACGACGACACGCTCGATCGCACCACCGACCTGGCAGGCGCCGTCGCCGGCATGACCATGGACGCCATCCGCGAGGCCGATGCGGGCGCGCGCTTCGCCCGCCCCGACGATGCCGGCCTCCCCTTCAACGGCCAGGGCCTGCGGGTGCCGACGCTTTCAGAGGTCCTGGCCTGGCTGCCCGATGAGGTCGGCCTGGTGATCGAGATCAAGGCGCGTCGCGCGGCCGATGCCGTGGCCGAGGCGGTCCGCGGCCACGCCGTGCGCGAGAGCGGCCGGCTCGCCGTCATCAGCTTCGACGAGCCCACCATCGACCGGGTCCACGAGCTGGATCCGGAGACCAGGACCGGCTACCTGCTCGTCCCGACGCAGCCGATCGAGCCGGCGCTGGTGTGGGCGACCGAGCACGGCCACGCCGGCGTATTCCCGTGGGATGGTGACATCGGCCTGGATCCGCTGCCGCTCATGGCGCAGGCCCGTGCGTACGGTCGCGAGGTCGGCTGCTACGTCGTCAACGACCCTCAGCGCATGCAGCACCTCGCCGCGTGCGGCCTGTGGGGCTTCGTGACCGATGTCCCCGACATCGCGCGCGAGGCGCTCCCGCGGCCCGCGCCGGGGTGACGCCGCGCTCGCGGGTCAGCGACGACGCGAGCCGCCGGTCAGGATGCCGAGAACGGTTCGCAGGATCGTGTTGAAGGCGCCGGACCGCATGACGCGTGACCCCTCGACGGCCACCTTTCCCCAGTCCACGCCCTTCTCAGGCGGGCGCGTCGACCGCATCCGGCCGCCCTCGGAGGAGCCGGGATCCTCGACCCCCTCCATCGGCTCCTTCGCCGCATCGGTGGCCTTCGCCATGCGGGCGGCGATCCGCTCCTTCGCCGACTCGGGATCGGTGTCGCTGGCGTAGGTCGCAGCGATGGACGATGCGGCGACGACCGCGTCGAAGACCGATAGCTCGACCTGGGCCATGAGCGACATCGGGGGGCGCATCATCGTGCGCGCGGTCGGCATCGGCCGGCCCTTCGGGTCGAGCGCGGTGATGAGCGCCTCACCCGTGCCGAGAGCGGTGAGCTCCTCTTCGACATCGTAGAACTCGGTCATCGGGAATGTCTCGGCGGTGGCGCGCACGACCTCCAGGTCATCGGGCGTGAAGGCGCGCAGGGCATGCTGCACGCGGTTGCCGAGCTGGCCGAGCACTTCGGATGGCACGTCGGATGGCGAGTGGGTCACGAAAAAAACGCCGACCCCCTTCGAGCGGATCAGCCTCGCCACCAGCTCGATCTGCTGCATGAACGTCTTGTTCGCGTCGCGGAACAACAGGTGCGCCTCGTCGAAGAAGAAGACGAGCTTCGGCCTCTCGGGATCGCCGATCTCGGGCAGTGACTCGTAGAGCGACGCCAGCAGCCACATCATGAACGTGCTGAAGAGCGCGGGCCGGTCCTGCATGTCGGCCAGCTCGAGGACGCTGATCACGCCCTTGCCGTCATCGGTGCTGCGCAGGAAGTCGTCGACGTCGAACTCGGGGGAGCCGAAGAACGCATCGGCCTCCTGCTGCTCGAGCTCGACGATCTTGCGGATGATGACGCCGATCGTCGCCGTCGCCACGCCGCCGTACTCCTTCATCTCGGACTTCCCCTCGTCCGAGTTCAGGTGGTTGAGCAGCGCGCGCAGGTCGTCGAGGTTGAGCAGGGGCAGCTGCTTGTCGTCGGCGTACTTGAAGGCGAGCGCAAGGACCGATTGCTGCGTGTCATTGAGATCGAGCACCTTCGACATCAGGATCGGCCCGAAGCTCGAGACCGATGCGCGCAGGCGGACCCCCTTGCCGTCCCGATCGAGCGTGAAGAACTCGACCGGAAAGGCCCTGGCGGCGTAGTCGGTGAAACCGATGCTCCTGGCGCGTCCGGTGAGCTTGTCGTTGATGGCGGCGGGCGCGGCGAGGCCGCTGATGTCGCCCTTGATGTCGGAGATGAAGACGGGCACGCCCGCGTCGCTGAGCTGCTCGGCGAGCACCTGGAGCGTCTTCGTCTTGCCCGTTCCGGTGGCCCCGGAGACGAGCCCGTGGCGGTTCATCATGCCCAGCGGCACGCGAACCTGGGCGGCGGGATGGGTCTGCTCGTCGCGCATCGCGGCGCCGAAGGTGACGGCCGGGGCGTCGAAGCCGTAGCGCTCGTTGAGCGCCTGCTCGAAGTCGGTGGACATGAGGCCGAGTATAGGGATCGCCGAGCCCTTACCCGCGCTTCGGATCGACCCTGGGGAGGCGGGTCTTGCCGTCGATCAGGAAGTGCCGGAACCACTCGTCGATGAGCCGCAGGTTGTCAACGCGCCGGAACGGCGTGCCGGAGCGGGTCAGCTCGTGCGACTCGTCGGGCACGCGCATGAGCCGCACCGTCCGCTTCAACGAGCGCAGGACGGCGAAGAGCTCCTCGGCCTGCGTGATCGTGCAGCGCAGGTCCTCCTCGGCGTGCTGGATGAGGAGCGGGGTGGTCACCTGCTCGGCGTAGGTGAGCGGCGAGTGCCGGCGGTAGAGGTCCCAGTCCTCCCACGGATGCGCGCCGTACACGAACAGGCCGAAGGCCGGTCCGCCGATGTCGCCGGAGAGCATCTGGCTGACCAGATCGTTCACGCTTCGACACGTGACCGCCGCCTTGAACCGATCGGTGTGGCCGACGATCCACGAGGTGAGGTAGCCGCCGTACGAGCCGCCGGTGACGCCCATCCGGTCGGGGTCGACGAGGCCATCGGCGGCGAGCGAGTCCAGCCCGGCCATGACGTCCGACATCGGTCCATCACCCCAGTCGGCGACGTTGGCATTCAGGAAATCGTGACCGTAGCCCTGCGAGCCGCGCGGGTTGCAGGCGTAGACGCTGATGCCGTTCGCGGCGAGCAACTGCCACTCCCACATGAGCGACCAGCCATACAGCGTGGCGGGGCCGCCGTGGATCTCGAGCACCACGGGAGCGGGGTCGCGCTTCGTGCTGTGAGGTGCGGCGAGGAACCAGCCCTGGATGCGCCGGCCGTCGACCTCGTGCCAGCGCTCGAGGGGTGCCACGAGCGCCACCTCGGCCCACGCATCGCCCGCCAGGTCACTGACCGGACGCAGCTCGACACGGTCGCCGCCCGTGAGCCGGCCGGCGGGAAGGTCGCCGACGACGACGTTCGGCGCATCGGTGCCGCTCGTGCGCACCGCGGCAACGCGGGCGCCGCCGCGCGTGGTGCCGACCACGTCCTGGCGACCGAGGTAGTGGCGGTCGCGGGTCAGGCGCTCGACGCGCCGGCCGTCGATCTCAACCCGCCACAGCTCGAAGCTGCCCTCGATCGGTGCGGTGAAGATCAGCCAGCGGCCGTCGCCCATCCAGTGCAGCCTGGCCGCGCCACCGCCGAAGAGGTCGCTGTTCATGCCCGCCGCCGCCTCGAGATCGGAGCCTGCGATCAGGTCCTCCGCGTGCCCATCACGGACGCGCAGACGCCAGACCGATGCCTGGTTCAGCACCCCTCGCTTCCAGTCGCGAAAGCCGATGACGCCGATCCAGCGGCCGTCCGGCGACCAGGCCGGCGCGCCCCATGACTGGCGGCCACGGCCCGGCGAGAGCTGGCTCACGCGCTTCGTGGCCACCTCGACGAGGTAGATATCGGTCCGCCAGCCTAGGTCGGCGTCGCGATGGCGGTCGGAGACGAACGCGATCCGCTTCCCGTCCGGCGACCAGCGCGGGTCGGCGTCGTGGTGGTCGCCTCGCGTGAGCAGCTCCGCGTCCCCGCTCCCGACGTCGACGAGCCACAGGTGCGCGAAGCGGTCGTCGATGAACCCCGCGCCGTTGAACTGGTAGAGCAGGGTGTCGATGAGCCGCGTGTCGGGCGCCGGCGGGTCATCCGGCTTCCGGTCGGGCTTCTTGTCAGCTTCGGTCGAGGTCGCGCCGCTCACCACGCACAGGCGCCGGCCATCGGGCGACCAGGCCATGCCCCCGACGTCCCTGGGCAGATCGGTCAGCTGGCGAGCCTCGCCGCCGTCGGCGAACGGCAGGAGCCAGGCCTGGATGCCGCCCTCCTTCGGCGCCTCGGGCTTCCCCGGCTTCGCGCCGCCGCCGCCGGCCTGCAGCACGGCGCCGCGATCGGAGAGGAAGGCGAGCGTTCGCCCGTCGGGGCTCCAGCGCGGCACGCTGTCGCTCCGGCTGCCGGCTGTCAGCTGTCTCGCCGGGGCACTTCCATCCGCAGGGGCGATCCACAGCGCGGTGCGGTAGCCATCCTTGCCCGGGGCCACGGCCTTGACGGCGAAGGCGACGAATCGCCCGTCCGGCGACAGCGCCAGGTCGGTCGGCACGCGAAGCTCGTACAGGTCCTCCGGACGAGGGGGTCGCCGCGCGGCCATCCAGTCGGCTACCAGTTCGTGGCGGTGGACGTTTCGATCTCGCCGACCGAGGCGAGCCAGCGCTCGGCGTCGATCGCGGCCTTGCAGCCGTCACCGGCGGCGGTCACCGCCTGGCGGTAGCGGTGGTCGTGCACGTCGCCGGCGATGAGCACGCCGTCGATGCCCGATCCGGTCTCGCCCTGCACCTCGAGGTAGCCGCCGGGCCCGATCTTCAGCTGTCCGGTGAACAGGTCCGTGTTCGGCTTGTAGCCGATGGCGATGAAGAGCCCCTGCACGGGCAGCTCGCTCTCCTCGCCCGTGATCGTGTCGCGAAGGCCGAGGGCGCTGACCGTCATGTCGCCCTTCACCTCGGCGACCTCCGTGTTCCAGAGCACCTCGATCTTGTCGCTCGTGAGCGCGCGGTCCTGCATGATCCTGCTGCCGCGGAACTCGCCGCGGCGCACGAGCATCGTCACCTTCTCGGCGAAGCGGGTGAGGAAGATCGCCTCCTCCAGGGCCGTGTCGCCGCCGCCGACCACCGCGATTTCGCGGCCGCGGAAGAAGAAGCCGTCGCAGGTCGCGCAGGCGCTGACGCCACGGCCGCGGAACTCCTCCTCGGACGGCAGCCCGAGCCATAGGGCCGATGCGCCGGTCGCCACGATGACGGCATCGGCGCGGTACTCGTCGTCACCGGTCCAGATGCGGAAGGGACGCTGCTCCAGGTCGACCCGGGTGGCGTCCTTCTCGACGATCGTCGCGCCGAAGCGCTCGGCCTGGGAGCGGAAATGGGCCATCA
Organism: Candidatus Limnocylindria bacterium; assembly: GCA_050695815.1. Classification (GTDB taxonomy): domain Bacteria; phylum Chloroflexota; class Limnocylindria; order QHBO01; family QHBO01; genus JACDBZ01. The sequence continues at coordinate 21,850 of JBOGSW010000165.1, forward strand.
GCTCGGGTCCCTGGATCCCGTCGGGGAAGCCCGGGTAGTTCTCGACGTCCGAGGTGATCATCAGCTGCCCCATCGGCACGTTGCCGGCGATGACGAGCGGCTCGAGGTTCGCCCTGGCCGCATAGATCGCGGCGGTCAGCCCGGCCGGTCCGGAGCCGATGATCGCCACCTTGCGGTGCGTCGTGTCCGTATGGTCGTGTTCGGAGGCGCCGGCGCTCGGCGGCACGGTGGCGGTCATGTCCCCGCAAGTGTACCGTCCCACCACGACCGGAGAAGGGAGCGCCACGGCTTGACCACCACCCGAGACCGATGCTGAGCGCGCTGGCGCGCGTTCGTCGCCGGCTGCCGCTGGCCGCGCGCGTCGATGCATGCGAGCTGCTCGACGGCGGCTGCCTCACGCTGCCGGAGGTGGAGGCCAATCTCATGGATCTCGCGCGGCTGAACCGCCTGCCTGGAGGGGCCGCGACGAGCGTCGAGGCGATCGAGCGCCTCTCCACGGGCGCGGATGGCCTGACGGTGCTCGATGCCGGCACGGGGTACGCCGACCTGCCGCTCGCGTTCGCCGCTCGCGGCTGGCGGACCACCGCGATCGACACGCATCCCGACGTGCTGGCCCTCGCTCGCCGCCAGACGTCGCACGAGCCGCTCGTGACGGTGCTGGAGTCGGACGCGGGCTCCCTGCCGTTCGAGGAGGGTGCCTTCGACGTGGCGCACTGCTCGCTCCTGCTCCACCACCTTCGCCCCCACGAGGCGGTCACCATCCTGCGCGAGCTGGCGCGCGTGGCGCGGCGCGGGGTCGTCGTCAACGACCTGCGTCGCGGCATCTGGCCGTTCGCGGCGACTGCGGTGACCACCGCGCTCCTCGCTCGGTCCGGGGTGACGCGGTCCGACGGGCTGACCTCGGCGCGGCGCGCCTGGACCATCGCGGAGCTCGACGCCTTCCTGGCCGCCGCCGGCCTGGCGGTGCGCTGGCGATCGCCCGCCTGGATGCCGCGCGTCGTGACGGCGGCCGTCACAAGCGCGACGGCATGAAAGCGGTCGACCTGCTGGTGGTCGGCGCAGGGCCGTCGGGCTCGGCCATCGCCGCGACCATGGCCCGGGCCGGCGCATCGGTCGTGCTGGTCGAGGCGGCGAGGCATCCGCGACCGAAGGCATGCGCCGAGTACGCCAGCCCGCGCATCGTCGAGGAGCTGGCGCGCATCGGGCTCGACCAGGCGGCGTGGCGCGACACGGCCGTCCCGCTGCGCGGCATGGAGATGCACGCGGGCGGGCGGAGCGCTCTCATCCGCTATGCCGGCCGCAACGGCCAGCGGATGGCGTGGGGCGTCGACCGACGCCGCTTCGACGAACGGCTGTCAACGCATGCGACAGAGAGCGGCGCCGAGCTTCGGGACCGGACACGCGTCGTCGGGCTCCTCCACGACGAAGGACGCGTGACCGGGGGGCGCCTGCGCGACCTCGCCTCGGGTCACGAGGAACGTGTGCTGGCGCGCTGGACGGTCGGCGCCGATGGGGCCCGCTCGACGGTCGCGCGCCTGGAGGGCGTCGAGCGAGCGGTGCGCTTCCCGCGACGCCTCGGCCTGGTGGCGCATTACGCGGGCGTGCCCGAGCTGGCCGACCACGGCGAGATGCACGTCGGCGCGCGCGGCTACGTCGGCCTGGCACCGACGCCCGGCGGCGAGCTCAACGTCGGCATGGCGCTGCCGCTCGATCGCGGCGAGGGCCGCCCCAGCACCGAGCGCTTCGAGGCGGCGATCGCCGCCATCCCGGCGGTCGCTGGGCGCCTGGCCGGGGC
>JBOGSW010000166.1:0-8366 GCA_050695815.1 Candidatus Limnocylindria bacterium
GGTGCCAGCCGAGCACGGGCATGCGGCGCAGCAGGAGCTGCGCACCCGCCACCGGCGCGTCCTGCGACGGACCGATGGCCAGACGCACCGGCCGCCAGCCCCCCATTGCCCGCACCTCGCCCCACTCCCACAGCTGCGGAAAGGCGTGGTACGGCGCGCCCTCGACGAACGCGTTCCAGCGTTCGGCATCGGTGACGCGCCAGGCGTGCACCGCGTCGCTCATGCCGTCCCCCATCCGGCGTCCGACAGCGCCTCGCGGGCGACGGCGCGGTCGTCCCACGGCCGCTTCTCGGTGCCGTGGAACATGCTCGCCTCGTGACCCTTGCCCGCCAGCAGGACCACGTCGCCCTCGCGAGCCAGGCCGATGGCGTGACCGATCGCCTCGCGCCGGTCGTCGATCACCAGCAGGGAGGTGCCATCGACCGCGCCGGCCGAGCGCGCGCCGTCGGCGATCTGCTCGTTGATCGCGCGTGGGTCCTCGAGTCGCGGGTCCTCGTCGGTCACGATCGCCACGTCGGCGGCGCCGGCAGCCACGCTGCCCATTGGAGCGCGCTTCGAAGGGTCCCGCTCGCCGGCCGATCCGAACACCACGATGAGGCGACCGTCGGTCAGCGGGCGCAGGACGGCGAGCACCTTCTGGAGGGAGTCGGCGGTGTGTGCGTAGTCGACGATCACCGCGAAAGGCTGGCCGGCATCGACCCGTTCCATGCGGCCCGGGACGCCGGCCGTGTCGGCCAGCACGCTGGCCGCATGATGCACGTCGAGCCCGAGCGCCTCGATCACGGCCAGCCCGGCGAGCGCGTTCGACACGTTGAAGCGACCCGGCAGGCCGACGCGGACCGGACCGTGCCAGCGTGGCGACTCCAGGTGGAAACGGGTGCCGGACGCATCGGCCTCGAGGTCGCCTGCGCGCAGGTTCGCCTCGGCGTCGATGCCGTAGGTGATCACCCGATCACGAGCGCGGTCGCGGTAGTACTCGAAGGTCGAATCGTCGACGTTGAGGATGGTGATCGGCGCCTCCTCCACCAGCCGCGCCTTGGCCGCGCGATAGGCGTCCACCGTGCCATGGAACTCGAGGTGCTCGCTCGTCACCGTCGTCACCACTCCGACATCGAAGCGGCAGTTGCGCGTCCGTTCCAGCGCCAGGCCATGCGAGGTCGCCTCCATCACCACGCTGTCGTTGCCGGCGGCCACCATCCGCGCCAGCAGCTCCTGCAGCTCGAGCGACTCGGGCGTCGTGGTGCGCTCCAGGTTGGGCTGCAGGTCGTCGAAGATGCCGGTGTAGACGGTCCCGATCTGGCCCGGATGCCAGCGGCAGGCCCACAGCATCTCCGCGGTGAGGCCCGTGACCGTCGATTTGCCGTCGGTGCCGGTGACGCCGATGACGGTCAGGTGCTCCGAGGGCCGGTCGAACCAGGCATCGGCGGCATCGGCCAGGGCACGGCGCGTGCGATCCACCACCAGCTGCGGGACCGATGCGTCCGCCAGCTCACGTTCGACCACGAGGCCGATGGCGCCGCGCTCGACGGCGTTCGCCGCGAAATCGTGGCCGTCGACGTGCACGCCCGGGACGGCGAAGAAGAGCGTGCCGGGCGCGACCGCCCGCGAGTCGTAGGCCAGCGCGCGCACCTCGCCGACCGGGATGCCGACGGCGCGCTCCGGGGCGATGACGTCGGCCACCGCACCGAGTCCCATCCTCCGCTCATCGCTCATCGGCGCAATCCCCGCAGCCAGCCGCGGGCGATGCCGGTCGCCGCGCGCAGGCGGTAGAGCGTGGGGTCCACCACGAGGTCCCACGAGCCGGCCCACACGATCTCGCGGCCACCGAAGCCCTTCTTGAAGAGGCCGACCCCGTGCCAGGCGTGATCGGGTCCCGCGCCGGGCGGCGCTACGCCCCACAGGTCGTGGACGCGCACGCCGCGCTCGCGCGCCAGTCGCATCATCGCCCACTGCAGCGCGTAGCTGGCGTAGCGCTTCGGCTCACCGCGCTCCTCGCGGCGCGAGCCGCTGAACAGGTAGAAGGAGCGGTCGCCCTCGATGACGACCATGCCCGAGGCCAGCAGCTCGCCCTCGCGCCGGGCCTCGAGGATCGCGGCACGGCCGGCGCCGGCGAGGGCGTTCCAGGCCGTGCGGTACCGCTCGAGCGGCGGCATCGGGAACGCGGCGCGCTTCTGGGTCTCGCCGACCAGCTCGTGGAGCGCGTCGATCGCGACGGTGTCGGCGGCATCGGCGGCGACCTCGACCACCACGCCCTCGCGCTCGGCCCGCCGCACCCCGTAGCGCGTGTCCTTGTCGAAGCCGCCGATGAGCGCATCGTCGTCGCCGAGCTCCACGACACGGGTCTGGCCGACCTGGAGCGTCTCGGGCATCGGCCGCAGGCCGCGACGCGCGAATGCGGCCAGGCCGGGGTCGCCCGTCTCGAGGCGGGGCTCGAGCTTCACGGCGATGGCGCCGTGCGTCCGCGCCGCGATGCGCAGGCCCGTGACGACCCCGCGCATGCGCTCCCCTGCGCTCGCGTCCCCGAAGTCCAGCACCGGCCCGTGCGGCACGTACCAGAAGGTCGGGCCGCGGAACAGCGGCCGCTCCTGGGCGGCGACGATCGCCACGACGGCGTCGTCCTCGGTGAGGAGGTAGCGGCGCTGCGGTTGACCGTCGAAGGCGGCGACATCGGCCCATTCCCAGTCGTGGAGGAAGTCACCCGACGAAGTGGCGGCCAGGAACGCCTGCCAGGCGCCGGCATCGGTCTCGGTGGCGGGTCGGAAGTGCATCTAAGGATTCCTCGGGGCTCGACGCCGTTGCAGGACCGCGCGGAGCTGTCCGATCTCGGGTGCGCGCAGCGCGGCGGCCACGAGCAGGAAGATCGCACCTCCGGCCCCTGCGAGCAGCAGCAGGACCAGGAGACGGCCGACCGCGTTGTCGAGCAGCCCGCCCAGCGTGCCCTCCACGAGGGTCAGCCCGCCGAGCATGAGCAGGGCGGCGGCCAGGGCGGCCACCGCGGCACGGCCCAGGGTGCGCAGGATCGATGCCTCCTCGACCGACTCGATCCGGCGATGCAGGCTCCACAGCAGGCCGAGCACCTCGATCACGGCGCTGATCGAGAGCGCCAGGGCCAGGCCCTCGACGCCCATCGGCCCGACCAGCGTGGCCATGAGCGGCACGTTGATGGCCACCGCCACGATCGCCCACATCACCGGCGTCCTCGTGTCCTGCATGGCGTAGAAGGCGCGCGTCAGGACGTGGACCACGATGTGCCCGATGAGCCCGATCGCAAAGTAGAGGAGCGTGCTCGCCGTGCGATCGGTGGCCTCCTGGCTGAAGAGGCCGTACTGGTAGAAGACGCTGGTGAGCGGCTCGCGCAACACGATCATGATCGCCGTCAGCGGCGCCGCGACGAAGACGAGCACCCGGATCGCGTTCGCCACCTGCCGCCTGATCTCGCCGATGCGTCCCAGCGCGGCATCCTGGCTGAGCGTCGGGAAGAGCGCCACTGCGATGCTCACTCCCACGACCCCGACCGGGATCTGCGAGAGCTGGAAGGCATAGTTGTAGGCGGTGAGGCTGCCCTCCGGCAGCCCCGAGGCGAGCACCGTGCTGACGAGGAAGTTGAGCTGTCCGGCGGCCAGCCCCAGCATGCGCGGGCCCATCAGGAAGGCCACGCGCCGCACGCCCGGATGGCCGAGGCCGATAGTCAGGTCGTAGCGCTGCCCCACCCGCGCCAGGTTCGGCAGCTGGATGGCGAGGTGCGCGAGCGAGCCGATGGCGACGCCCACCGCCAATCCCTCGACACCCATGATCGGCGCCAGGAAGATCGCCGCGCCGATTATGGCCAGGTTGTAGAGCAGGGGCGCGATCGCGGGCACGGTGAACTGCTGGTAGCTGTTGAGGATGCCGGTCACGACCGCGCCCATGCCGATGAGGACGGGGCTGAGGAGCATAATGCGGGTCATGCGGATCGTGAGCTCGGTGGTCGGCGCGTCGAAGCCGGGTGCCACGATCGGCACGAAGACCGGGGCGAAGATGGCCATCACCAGGCTCAGGCCGGCCAGCGCGATGAGCACGAGGTTGATGACGCTGCTGGCCAGCTGCCAGGCCTCCACGTCCTGGCCGCGCGCGCGGTAGCCCTGGAAGACGGGGATGAGCGCCGCGCTGAGCGCCCCGGCCACGACCAGCTGGAAGATGGCGTCGGGGATGCGGAAGGCGGCGAAGTACGCGTCGAGCTCGCGGCTGGCGCCGAACTGTGAGCCGATGACGAGGAGGCGGATCCAGCCGAGCAGGCGGCTGGCCAACGCGGCGACGGTGAGGATGAGGCTGGCGGTGACGAGCACCCGGCCGGTCGATACCCCGCCGCCGGTGGGTGGCGCGTCCTGGGGCGCCGGCTCGTCCGGCCGCGTCACCGTCCCGCCCGCTCGCTGGATCCCTGCCGCCCGGCGCGAGGGTGCGCCCCGCGGTAGGCGGCGCGCAGCGCGGCATCCGACAGGTGCGTGTAGATCTGCGTGGTCTGCAGGTTCGCGTGGCCGAGCAGCTCCTGCACCACGCGCAGGTCGGCGCCGCGCTCGAGCAGGTGGGTGGCGAACGAGTGGCGCAACGTGTGCGGGCTCGTGCGGCTCGGACCGCCGATGGCCTTGACCCAGCGGCCGATGACGAGCCGCGCCCCACGCGCCGAGAGCGGTCCGCCGTGCGCGTTGAGGAAGACACTGCTGCCGGGAGCCCCGCGGGACGCAAGCTGCGGCCGCGCCGTCGACAGGTAGGCCCGCATCGCGGCCGCGGCCGGCGCTCCGAAGATGAGCTGGCGCTCCTTGTTGCCCTTGCCGATCACCCGCAGCCGATGGTGCGGCACGTCCACCCGGTCGATGGTCAGGCCGGCCAGCTCGCTGATGCGCATGCCGGTGGCATACAGGAGCTCGAGCATGGCCGCGTCTCGCCGAGCCAGCGCCACGTCACGCGGCGCGAGTCGGCTCGGAGCGGTCACGAGGTCGGCCGCCTCGTCGACCGAGAGCACGCGCGGCAGGCGCGAGGGTCGCCGGGGCGTGCGCACGCCGGCCATCGGGTCCTTCTCGATGCGCCCGTTCCGAAGCGCGTGCCGATAGAGGGAGCGCACGGCCGAGAGCTTGCCGCTCACCGAGCTGGCCGCGAGTCCGCGATCCGCGAGCGCTGCGAGGTATGCGCGCACGGCGGAACGATCCGGCGAGCGCCAATCGACGCCGCGACCGGCCATGAAGACGAGGAACTCGGAGGCATTGCGCCGATACTCGACGACGGTGCGAGCCGATGCATTACGCGCGGTGAGCGAGCCGAGGAATGCCTCCAGCGCGCTCGCCGCTCCTGCCGGCAGCTCGCTTCGGGTTCCGGCGCCGGTCACCACGGTGGGCTCAGGCCGGACGATTGCGCGGAGGGGCCTTGCGCGTGGTCCGCTTCGCGGCGCCGGCTCGCCTGGTGGCACCCGTGCGTGCCCGCCTGGCCGGCTTCGCCCCTTCGCGCGCGCGCAGCAGGCTGACGGCGGTGTCGAGGGTCACCGCGTCGCGGTCCAGGTCCTTCGGCAGCGAGGCATTCGTGCTGCCGTCCGTGACGTACGGACCGTAGCGGCCCTCGAGGAGATGCACGACCGCACCCGAATCCGGATGCGGGCCGAGGTCGCGCAGGACCTTTCTGGTCGCGCCGCGGCGCGGCGGCTTCTCCTGCTTGAAGAGCTCGACCGCCTCGTCGAGCGTCACGTCGAACACCTGCGCGTCGTTGGCCAGCGATCGGAACTCGTCACCGCGCTTCACGTAGGGCCCAAACCGACCGAAGTTGGCCACGATCTCCTCGCCGCTCTCGGCATCGTGGCCGACGATGCGCGGCAACGAGAGCAGCTCGAGCGCGCGCGCGAGCGTGAGCGACCCCTCGGCGTCGTCCTTCGTGAGCGACGCCCGCCGTGGCTTCTCCGTGCTGCCCTTCTCCGCGCTGCCCTTCTCCGTGCTGCCCTTCTCTGGCGTTGCGCCGAGCTGCACGTACGGTCCGAAGCGGCCGGTCATCAGATAGACCTCCTGCCCCGACGCCGGGTCCGTGCCCAGGCTGCTCGGCCCCTTGGCTCGCGCGTCGACGAGCTCGACGGCCTCCTCCAGCGTGAAGTCGGCCGGCGGCACGTGGTCCGGTACGGATGCGTTGACCGCCTCCGGGCCCTCGCCGACCTGCACGTAGGGGCCGAACTTGCCGATGCGCACGACCACGGGCGTGCCGCTCTCCGGATGCGCACCGAGCGCGATCACCGGATAGTCGATCTGGGCCTGGTTCTCGACGAGGGCCTTGAGGCCCGGCCATTCCCGTCCGCCACCGCCGTGATAGAAGGTGGCGAGGAAGTCGTCGCGATCGCGCTCCCCCTTGGAGATCTCATCGAGATTCTCCTCGATCAGCCCGGTGAACCCGAGCTCGACGAGCGCGGCGAAGTGCTCCTTCAGCAGGTGGATCACCGCGAAGGCCGTGAAGCTCGGCACGAGGGCCTTGCCCTGGCGCCACACGTACCCCCTCCGTTCGATCGTCGAGATGATCGAGGCATACGTCGACGGACGACCGATGCCGTCCTCCTCGAGCCGCTTCACCAGCGATGCGTCGGTGTAGCGGGCGGGCGGTACCGTCTCGTGCCCGGCGGGCTCGAGCGCCTCCAGCGCGAGAGGGCCATCGGTGGCGACTCGGTCGCCGACATCGACCCGCGGCAGCATCGTCTCCTGGTCGCCCAGCTCCGCGGCCGGATCGTCTGACCCCTCGACGTACGCGCGCAGGAACCCCGCGAACTGGATCGCCCTGCCCGATGCGGTGAACACGCACGGCCCGTCGGGACCATCGGCCGTGATCTCGAGCGTCGTCCGCAGCAACCGGGCATCGGCCATCTGCGAGGCCACCGCGCGCTTCCAGATGAGGTCGTACAGGCGCCGCTCGTCGGAGCCGACACGCTGCTGCAGCCGATTCGGCGTCTCGCCGAAGTCGGTCGGCCGGATCGCCTCGTGGGCCTCCTGGGCGTTCTTCACCTTGGTCCGGTACTGGCGCTGTCCGCCGTAGAACTCGGCTCCGTAGAGACTCTGGATCGCGTCGGCAGATTCGCGCAGGGCGCGGTCGCTGAGTGCGGTCGAGTCGGTGCGGTGATACGAGATGATGCCGTCCTGGAAGAGGTGCTGGGCCGCGCTCATGGTGCGGTCGGCCGAGAACCCGAGCTTGCGGTTCGCCTCCTGCTGCAGCGTGGACGTCGTGAACGGAGCGGAGGGCCGCTGCGTGGCGGGCCGTTCGGTGACCGCGGTCACCGCCCACGGCAGTCGCTGCGCGAGCGCGTCGCTCAGCTGGCGCGCCGCGGCCTCGTCGAGCAACCGCGCGTTCGTGTCCTTCAGCTGGCCCGAGGCTGAGTCGAAATCCTTGCCGGTCGCGAGCCGCGCGTCACCGATGCGCTCGAGCCGGGCCGTGAAGGCGGCGGCCGGCGCTCGCACGCGCGCTTCGAGATCCCAATAGGCACCCGTACGGAACGCGGCGCGCTCCTCCTCGCGTTCGACGATGAGGCGCACGGCCACGCTCTGCACCCGCCCCGCACTGAGCCCGGTCTGGACCTTCTTCCACAGCACCGGCGAGACCATGTAGCCGTACAGGCGATCTACGATGCGACGGCTCTCCTGGGCATCGACCAGCTTCAGGTCGATCTGGCGCGCCTCCTCGATGGCCCGGCGGACGGCCTCCTCGGTGATCTCGTGGAACTCGATGCGCCGGACCGGCACCTTCGGCTTGAGAACCTCGTTGAGGTGCCAGCTGATCGATTCTCCCTCGCGGTCGGGGTCGGTGGCCAGCAGGACCTCCGGCGCGTCCTTCATCGCCGCGCGCAGGTCGCGGATCCGGCTGGCCTTGTCGCGGGCGATCACGTAGTAGGGGCGAAAGCCGTTGTCGACGTCCACACCCATGCGGCCCCACGGCTTGTCCTTGATCGCCGCCGGCACTTCGCTGGCATTCTCGGGCAGGTCGCGGACGTGGCCGACGCTGGCCTCGACGCGGTACTCGTCACCCAGCAGTCGGGCGAGCGTCCTCGCCTTGGCCGGCGACTCGACGATGACGAGAGGCTTCGACATCGGCCTCAGCCTCCGACGAGATGGCGGACATGGCCGTCGCCGGCCGCGACGCGATGGCCGGGACCGATGGAGCCGTCGTTCGTCGCCGTTGCCGGCGACTCGACGATCATGGCGTCACCGGCGGCAGTGTGCGTGCGGGGCATCGGTCAGCGAGTGTAGCACCGGCCCCGCGGGGCCCCCGTCAGTCGACGAAGTCCCAGACCATGACCGTGCGGCCCCCCACCGTGGCGATCCCGATGCCCATCCGATGCGCGTTGGGATTGAGGATGTTCGCGATGTGGTTCCAGT
>JBOGSW010000167.1:0-6891 GCA_050695815.1 Candidatus Limnocylindria bacterium
GGCAGCAACGACGCCGACCTCTTCGACCTCAGCCTGCCGTGGGTCGGCGGCGGACCGCTGCCAGCGCACAAGGGCTTCTCCCCCATCGACCTGTGCGAGACGCCGATCGACCACATGGGCGGTCCACTGCCCGGTCCGCTGGCCGCCGGCGACGTCCCGAACGTGCAGCGCAATGGCCGCACCGACGAGGGCCAGACCGTCCTCGCCAACGGCATGAACGCCGGCGGCCGGTCCGGGGATCCCTCGGCTCCGGGAGCGCTCGCGCCGGGCGCATCGACCCTTGCCGTACAGCCCGGGCAGGGCCTGAGGTTGCAGGCCATCAATGCCGCCACCACCCGCTTCTTCCGCCTGCGCCTCACCGCCGACGATGGCACCTTCATCCCGCTCGTCCGCGTCGGCGGCGAGGGCGGCCTGCTCGACCACGCGGTCCTCGAGGGCACTGCGACCGGGGGCTTCGACTTCGGATACGACGAGGGCCAGACCCTCCTCGGTCCGGGTGATCGCGCCGACCTCGTGGCTGCGATTCCAGCCTCCGCCGCTGGCATCGCCACGCTGTGGACAGAAGACTTCCGCCGGACGGGCGGAGGCGACATCGCCGGTGGCTGGACGAACTCCCCGACCGTGCCGGTCGCCCATTTCGAGGTGTCCGGGCCGACCGTCTCACCGGCCTTCACCATCGGCGCGGGCACGGCGCTCCGTGCCGCCACGGGCGATCCCGTCGAGGTCCTGCCGGCACCGAGCGGCTCGCTGCTCGATCCCGCGACCTTCGCGCCGCCGAAGTTCGGGATGGCCGCATCCAACATGCAGTTCACGACCTCAGGGGGGTTTCCTGGCATCGACAACATCAAGGGCACGCATGACTTCACGCTCGACTACACGGCCCAGGCACACCTCGACTCGACCCGCTACGCCGAGCTGGGGGACACGCTCGAGCTCACCGTCGAGAACACCAGCCCGGCCCACCACCCGTATCACCTGCACGGGTTCAGCATTCAGCCGATCTCGTATACCAACTGTCACGAGGAGCCGAGCAACACGCCGCTTCCGATCCCGAGCTTCACCTTCCCCGAGGTGGAGTTCATGGACAACATCGACATCCCCGGTGGCTGCACGCTCACCTTCAGGGTCCGCCTGGAAGATCGGCCCATGGTCGACGGCGTCACGCCCGGCGGCGGCGCGGGCCGCTGGATGATCCACTGCCACATCTTCTTCCACCACACCCTGGGGATGGTCTCCGAGCTGGTCGTGACCGATGCAAACGGGAACGAACGCCCGTACGTCGATGCCCTCGACCCGTCGGTCACCGCGCCGGAGGGCGACCCGGTGACGATGGACGGTGCCGTCGCCGACCCCGACGGCGACGCGGTGACCCTCGCGGCATCGGTGGGCACGGTGGTCGACAACGGTGGCGGCACCTGGTCGTGGAGCCACGTGGCTCCCGACGGCGCGTCCAGCCAGTTCGTGTACATCACCGCCACCGACAGCGAGGGCAACATCGGCGAGACGGCCTTCATCCTGGCCAGCGAGAACGTGCCGCCCACGGTGATCATCGATCCGGCCCAGGTGACCGCGATCGACGAGGGAGACACGCTCGCGGTCTCCGCGACCTTCACCGATCCGGGTGACGACGACCCGTATACCGCGACGATCGACTACGGGGATGGATCCGGTCCGCAGCCGGCGGCCGTGGCGACGACCGTCACCACGCCGCCACAGGCCGGCACGGTGGACGGCAGCCTCGCCTACGGCGACGACGGCAACTTCACCGTGTTTGTCACCGTCACCGATGCCGATGGTGCCAGTGGCTCCGCCTCGTTCACCGTCACCGTCGACAATATCGATCCGGACGCCATCATCGAAACGGCGGCACCGGTGATCGCCGACGTCGGTGACCCTGTCGCCCTGGATGGCCGCGCGACCGATCCGGGCAGCGACGACCTCACCACCACGTGGAGCTTCGACGACGGCACAGCCGACGCCGCCCAGCTCTCGCTCGTCAATCCGCCGTCGGTCGACGGCGATCCGAGCCCATCGGTCCAGCCCCGCAATGTCGAGCACGACGTGACACACACCTTCTCGATGGCCTGCGTCTATCTCACGCTCTTCGCCGCTACGGACGACGACGGAGGCACCGATAACGCCGTCATTCCCGTCGTCATCACGGCGCCTCCCGCGGAGAGCCGCAGCGCGGGGTACTGGCAGCACCAGTACGGTGGCATCGGCAGCATCTCCTTCAGCGACGAGCAGCTCGAGTGCTACCTCGAGATCGCCGCGGCCCTGAGCGACGTCTTCAACGAGGAGCGATCGGCAGCCACCATCGCGGAGGCATACGACGGCGTCTTCCTGGGCGCCAACGGCGGCTCCGAGGCCGAGAAGCTCGACCGCGCGCTCCTGGTGGCATGGCTCAACTTCGCGAATGGCGGCATCGAATATCACGAGCCGTTCGATACCGATGGCGACCATGTCCCCGACGCCGACTTCGCGGCGATCATGGCCGGCGCCGAGACGGTACGGCTGGATCCGACCTCGTCCGAGCAGGAGCTGAAGGCACAGCGACAGTTGCTCGCGCACATCGAGTGAGACCCGGACGTCTCGGCTAGGCCTGTGCGCCGCCGGTGAAGGAGATCGTCTCCCCCGTCACGTACGTGTTGGCCGCCGATGCCAGCCACACGACCAGGCCGGCAACGTCGTCCGGCGTCGCCACTCGGCGCAACGGGATCGACTTCGCCATCTTGTCGGCCCGATCCTCGGGGATGGACGGCTCGCCATCCTTGACGGTCAGGATCTGCGTCGGAGCGACGGCATTCACCAGGATCCCGTCAGGCCCGAGCTCCTTCGCCATCGAGGCCGTCAGACCAATGATGCCCGCCTTCGCCGCCGCGTAATGCGGCGCCCTGGCCACGCCCGCGAACGCAGAGCGGGAGGCGAAGCTGACGATCCGTCCCCACCCGGCCCCGCGCATCGCCGGAGCGACCGCGCGACAGACCCGGAACGTGGCGCCCAGCATGTCGTCGATCATCGTGAACCAGGCCTCGTCGGCGATCTCGGCCAGCCCTTCGCTGCGATAGGCGGAGGTGGCGTTGACGAGCACCGCCACCGGCCCGAGTTCATCGGCGATGGCCGCGACCATGGTGCCGATCGCATCGGTCGACCGCAATTCCGCGCCGAACACGCCGGCGCGTCCGCCATCGGCACCGATGGAGTCAGCAGCCTCGTGCGCGCGACCACGCCTGGAAGCGTCGCGCACGTGGAGCGCCACGGCCGCACCCTCGGCAGCGAACGCGGCTGCCACCGTCGGCCCGACGCCGCCACCGGCCCCGGTGATGAGCACCACCCGATCGGTGAGACCGAAATCCATACCAGCAGGATAGACCCGACCTGCGGCAACTCAGACTGGCCGATCAGCCGCCGGCCGATCTAACGACGGAATTCGTCAGGGAGCGCTTCCCACGCCGCAGATCCGCGATCTATGCGCAGTTGGCCGTCGTGAACGCGCCCACAGGCACCGCTCAGGTCAACGGGTGCGTGATAGATCGACGCCGGGCCGCGTAGAAGCGCGCCCGGACACCATCGGTCGATAGATCGGCACGGATCTCATCCTGCTACTCTCGACCGATGGAGACGCGACTCGGCATCCTGCTCTGGAGCCAGGCCACGGAATGGGACGACTTCGAACGATCCGCCATCAGCATCGACGAGCTCGGCTACGACCATCTCTGGACCTGGGACCACCTCTACGCGATCTTCGGCGATCCGTACCAGCCGATCTTCGAGGGCTACGCGAGCCTGGCGGCGTGGGCGAAGGTCACGCAGCGGACGCGACTCGGCCTGCTGGTGGGAGCCAACACGTTCCGAAATCCGGGGCTCACCGCCAAGCTGGCGACCACGCTCGACCACATCAGTGGCGGCCGTGCGATCCTGGGCATCGGCGGAGCCTGGTTCGAGCAGGAGCACGTCGAGTACGGCATCGAGTTCGGAGCATCACCCGGCATGCGGCTGACCTGGATGGACGAGGCGACAGCCGCCATGCGCGGGCTGCTCGACGGCGAATCGGTCACCTCCCCACCCGATGGTCACTATCGGCTCAAGAACATGCGCCTGCTGCCGTCACCGGTGCAGGAGCACCTGCCGATCATGATCGGGGGCTCCGGCGAGCGAAAGACGCTGCGCACGGTGGCGCGGTACGCCGACATGTGGAACGCCATGGGATCGGTCGACAAGCTGCGCCACAAGGTCGAGGTCCTGCGCGGCCACTGCGAGGCGGTCGGCCGAGACTTCGCCGAGATCGAGCTGACCTGCGGCTGCAAGCCGATCATCCGCTCGACCGAGTCCGAGGCTCGCGCGGTATGGGAGGCCCAGATGGCGCATAACCGCACCCCGATGGCCGACGTCGAGACCGATGACACCTTCTGGGTCGGCACCCCGGAGCAGGTGGCGCAGGAGATGATCGACCGGCGCGAGCTCGGCTTCACCACCTTCATCGGCGAGCTGGCGGCACCCTTCGACGACGAGACGATCTCCCGCTGGATCGGCGAGGTGAAGCCGATGGTGGACGCCGCCTGACGGTGGGTCCTCGGCCTACGCGTCTGCGGGCAGGATGCGGAACGGACGCCCCCCGGGGCCTCGCAGGGCGCGGAAGTGGCGCTCGTCCAGGGTGAGGATGTCGCGCACGCCGTATCGGTTCGCAAGCACGACCAGCGACGCGTCGGCCAGCCCGATCTCGAGGTCGGCGTAGCGCCCGATCACGCGGTCGGCGCTGGCGATCTCATCGGCCTCAAGAGCTTCGAGCCGATAGACGCCCCTGCCGACCTCGGCCAGAAGCGCTCGCTCGGCAGCCTGGCTCACGCGCGTGGCAAGCAGGTAATCGAGCTCGGCAAGGACGAACGGCGACAGTAGCCTGGGTGGTGACGCCGCGGCAAGGGCCTCGGCCGCAGGTCGGTGCGAACGCTGGCTGGCATCGAGGGCCGCAAGCAGTCCGCTCGTGTCGAGCAGGATCATCGCTCGCCGAAGCCGCTGAGGGCTTCATCGACACGCTCGGCCAGGTCCGGCTCACCGCTCTCGAAGAGCGGGATCCTGGGCTCGGCGACACGATGCGTCCCTGTCACGAGCCCGACCCCTTCTCGAATCAGGTCGGCCTCGCTCCGTCCGGTCGCGGACGCGGTGCGCCGCAGGGCGCGCTTCAGCTCCTCGGGCAGGTAGACCGTCGTCTTCTCCATGCCACCCATCGTACCATACATTAGGTGGCGTCGCTGCCACCTATCGTCTGATCCGATCATGAGGAATGCCCGAGGCAGGATCGTTGTGGCGTGCCGTCATACTTCGGTCATGGCCTCCTACACGGTCAATCGCCGCGCTGTGGCGCGCGCCGAGCAGCTGATCGACGCGCGGCAGTACGTGCTCGACAGTGACTGGGGCGAGGTTCAGCCCCGCGCCGACGACGAGAACGCCTACCTCGAATCGCACACGTGGGAGGAGTTCGCCGCGTGGCACCTGGGCCTGACCGATGGAGCGGCCGACGAGACGAAAGCTCGGTACGGCTTCGTGTACGGCGACCTGCGCCGGGTTCATCGGTCCGGGCTGATCGCGTGCCGCTATCGGGCCACCGAGTGGCGGCACAAGGAGGTCGAGCTGGCGGCCCACGAGCTCATCCAGCGCCTCGACAGGGTGAGCGCCTGAGACGTGACCGTGTCGAGCGCGCCGGCCCTCGTTTTGGCCGAGCCGGCGGGTTTCGTCAGAAGGCACCACCAGTGCCCGTAGCGCACAGATCGACTCACAGCGGGGCGGGACGGAGATGCGGCTGAGCGTGGACGGACACCCGAACCGACCGCTGCGGCTGCATCACCCCGTCTTGCGGCACCGCTGGTGCCATATGACGAACTTCAAGTGAGTGGCCGGGAGGGAGCAAATGGACGACCACGAACGCGACCGAGCGGGCTTGCAGCACGCCATCGACCAGGCGAGGATCGGCCGATCGGAGGGCGGGGTCCCGATCGGCGGCGCCCTGGTCGCCGATGACGGCACCGTCCTTGGGCTCGGACACAACCGCCGCGTCCAGGACAACAGCGCCATCCGCCACGGCGAAACCGATGCGCTCGAGAGCGCCGGCCGCCTGCCGGCATCGGTCTACCGGCGGTCGACGATGTACACCACCCTCTCGCCGTGCGACATGTGCACGGGCGCCATCCTGCTGTACGGGATCCCTCGCGTGGTGATGGGCGAGAATCGCACCTTCGTCGGTGGCGAGGACTACCTCCGTGCGCGCGGTGTCGAAGTGGTCAACCTCGATTCAGACGAGTGCGTCGAGCTCATGAACGAGTTCATCGCCGCTCATCCCGACCTCTGGAACGAGGACATCGGCGAGGACCAGGATCGTCGGCCGGCACCTGCTCGCCGCGAAACGTCGTGATTCACACCAGGCAACCATTGCGCACGGCCAATGGGCTTCGGAGCGTCAAGATTCACACGACGTGTGAATTTGGGGCTATGCAGGCCGGAAATGGGACAGTCCAGGCACCCTCGGCGCACACAACGCACGCCTCATGTGAATTCGACGCCTCGCGAGGTGTCGCGCGCCGCAACGTTCTTTCATGCTTGGTGGAGGCCGACATGCGCCGGCGGCAGGCCCTCGTCGGCGAGCGCGGAGACCATCTCGACCGCCGCCAGGACGCCGCTCGGCGGCTCCGGGAAGTGGAACATCAGGCCGTCGCCGAGCCACTTGACCGGCCGCCGCCGCACGTCGGCATCGGTGTAACCAGCGCTGGTCCCGCCGGCCAGGATACCGAGCTCGGTAAGCCTAGCGACCTCGCGCGGATCCACGCCGGCGCGCGCAGCCACCGTCTCCAACGAGTATCCGCTCATGAACCGTAGCCCCTGATCCGCTCGAGGCCGTCG
>JBOGSW010000168.1:0-3547 GCA_050695815.1 Candidatus Limnocylindria bacterium
CCGCCGCTCAGCGCCTCGAGCGCCGTCATCCAGGCCTCGAACCTGACCTCTCGCTCGGCCGCCAGGTCACCGGTGCTCCCGGCGCTCGCCGTCGAAGGCTCCAGCAGGCGAGCCACCTCCTGTTGAATGACCGATGCGCGCGTGTCCGCCACTCCGGCATCGACCAGGGCCCGTTCGAGCTTCGCCGGGTTGGCGGCCGCCAGCAGCTGCGCGACGGTCTCGTACGGCGTGGTGGCCTGCGGCCGGACGCGCGCCCGCAGGATCTCGGCGTCGGTGGTGGCGGCCAGCTCGGCCAGCAGCCGGCTCTTGCCGACGCCGGGCGGCGCGATGATCACGACCCGGTCCGCTCGTCGATCGGCAGCGACCGCCCGCACGGCGGCCTGCAGCTGGCGGAGCTCGTCGTCGCGGCCGAGCATCGGCGCCTTGAGGGCGCCCAGCGCCTCCTCCCGCGAGGGCTGTGAACGGGCGCCGATCGCCTCCCAGGCGCGCATCGGCTCGCGCTTGCCCTTCAGCTCGACCGTGCCGATCGGCTGCGTCTCGATCGTCTCAGCCACGGTCAGTGCCGTCAGCTCACCGATCAGCACGGCCCCTGGCCGGGCCGCCGTCTGCAGTCGAGCCGAGGTGTTGACCGTGTCGCCTGTGACGCGGCCTGCGTCCGGACCCTCGGTCGCATGCACGACTTCGCCGGTGTTGACGCCGACCCGCAGCTGCAGCGTCCGCGGAGCCATGCCCAGGCGCGCCTCGAGCTGCTCGAGTGCGCCGATCAACGCCAGTCCGGCGCGGACCGCCCGCTCGGCGTCGTCGTCGCGGGCGCGTGGCGCGCCGAACACGGCCATCGCGGCATCACCGATGAACTTCTCGAGGATCCCGCCGTAGCGCTGGATCGTCTCGCGCGTGGCGGCAAAGTAGGCGTCCTGGACCGTTGCCACGTCCTCGGCGTCGAGCTGCTCGGACAGCGGCGTGAAGCCGACGAGGTCGGCGAACAGGACGCTGACGATGCGACGCTCGACCGCGGCAGCCACGGCCCTGGGCTCCTGCTCGGGTGCCTCGGCCATGCGTGGACTGTACGGGTGTCGCGCAAGGGCACGCGGACCGCTAGCGGACCAGTGGCACCCGTGGATCGGGCTCCATGTTGTTCCACGCGTCCATGACGGCGGCCAGGTCCGGGTCGAAGGAGCAGGCCATGGTGCGAAGGTCGCCGGCGAGGGCGTTGACGTAGTAGGCGTCGTCGCCATGGGTGGCCACGAACGGGTGGTAGCCGTCGGCCACGATCACGGTCTCGCCATCGCGGACTGCCCAGAGCCCTTCGACCGAGCCGCCGTAGAGGCGTTGCACGCCCCAGGCCTCCGGACGCCGGAATCGGTACGAATAGACCTCTTCGAGGACCGCCTCGCGCGGCATGTCATCGGTGTCGTGCTTGTGCGGCGGCCAGGAGCTCCAGTTGCCCGATGGCGTGTAGACCTCGACCACCTCGAGACGGTCGGCCGCGAAGTCCGGCGTGACGATGTGGTTGATCTGGCGGGTGGCGTTGCCGGCACCGCGGACCTCGATCTTCACATCCTCCGGACCGATGCGGACGGGTTCCCGCGCCGTCTCCCGACCCGATGCCGGGGCATTTGTAACCGCGACAGTTACGAATTGGCTCAAGGGGGTGACCGTCGCGGAAACCCCGGGCGGCAGGTAGGCAGCCGATGGCAGCCCCTCCCAGACCGATGCACGCCCCGGCAGCTCCAGCTCGCCAACGGTGAAGGCGCCCCCGCCCAACCCCACCACGGCGGTCTCGATCCCCGCCCCACCGACCTCCATCGGCTCCATGAGCGTGTGGACGGCGAACGACAGGTAGCGCCAGCCGGCGATCTCGGGCGTGACCGGCTCGCCGGGCGCCAGTCGCGCATCGGTCACTCGAGCAGAGCCTGGCCGATGAGGTGAAGCAGCTCGTGATACGAGCCGATGAACGTGCGCAGCGTCTTCACCGACGGTCCCCAGCCGTCGAAGTCGTCGACGGACAGTCCATCGGGCTCGAAGGCGCGCACGAAGTCGGGCAGCGTGCGGAGCTCCTCGAGGTAGGCGGCATCCACGGGATCCTTCATGCGCCGCCGCACCTCGACCGACGACGCGTTGAAGCGCTTCTGCCACGCGAACGGCATGGTGATGATCACGTCGCCGCCGATCAGCTCGGACCAGTGCAGGTGATGGCGGATGGCCGCGCCCAGCAGGCGCGCCCGGTACCCGCGCGAGCTCCACTCGGCGTAGGCACGCTTGAAGACGGCCACGCCGGCCCACGGCAGGGCCGATGGATGGACGGTCAGGCCGTCGCGGTCGACCACCTCGTTCAGCCAGTCGTCCAGGCGGCCCATCATGATCGTGATCACGGGGCCCATGGACGAGGTGTCGTGGCCGTCGGCCTCGCGGCGCTCGATCCCGCGCCGCACGGCCTCGGCGGCGGCGAACGCCTGGGCCACGCTGAACGACACGGTGGCGTTGATGCTGATGCCCTGGTAGCTCGCCTCCTCCATGGCCTCGATGCCGGCGCCAGTGGCCGGGAACTTGACGATCACGTTCGGCGCCAGGCCGGTGAAGCCGAAGGCCTGGGTGACCATGGCCGGGGCGTCGCGGTGCAGGGTCGGATCGGTCTGGATCGAGAGGCGTCCGGCCCGGCCGTTGGACGCCTCGAACGCCGGCAGCAGCAGGGGTGCGGCGCGCGCGCTCATCTCGGCCACGATCGCCCAGGCCAGCTCGCGCTCCGACCAGGACGGCTCCTCCGCCGCCAGCTCGCGCACCCGCGCCGCCCACCGCGAGGGGTCCTTCCTCCAGTTGTCGACCACGATGGTCGGGTTGGCGGTCGCGCCCACGGCGCCGAAGGCGACGGCGTACTCGAGCTCGTCGACGTTGCAGCTGTCGTTCCAGATGTCGGTCGCCGTCTCGGCCACGGTGCGGCCGAGGGGGCTCAGGGTCAGCGTTTGCGGGGTTGACATCGGCTCCTGCACGGGTGCTAGAGTGCCGCGATGTAATCGTTTGCATGGTAGCGGATCGACGCAAGTGGGCACAGGCTCCGAGTCCCCCGTGCAACGCCTCACCGGGGCACAGATCATCGCCGAAGTCCTGGCACGCCAGGGAATGACCCATGCCGCCGGCATCCCCGGCCATGGCGCCTGGACCCTGACCGATGCGCTCCTCGACTGCCCGCAGATCCGCACCGTGCAGGTCATGCACGAGCAGTCCGCCGTTCACCTTGCCGATGGCTTCTACCGCGCCTCCGGTCGCCCGATGCTGGCCTTTACCTCGATCGGTCCGGGGGCCACGAACACGGTGATCGGCATGGCGACCGCCTACGTCGACTCGACCGCGGTGGCGCTCTTCACCGGCTCGACCCACACGTACATGCGCGGGCACGGCGTGCTCCAGGAGGTCGAACGCCGGCACGGCGCCGACAACCCGCGGATCTTCGAGCCGATCGTGAAGGAATGGTGGCAGCCGTCGCGCGTGGATGACCTGCCCGTCATCCTGCACCGCGCCTGGAACGCGATGACCACGGGCCGCCCGGGGC
>JBOGSW010000169.1:0-5481 GCA_050695815.1 Candidatus Limnocylindria bacterium
GCATCGCCGCCGTGGCCACGATCGCCGCCATCGCCCGCAGGCTCATGCCCAGGTTGAGCGCCGACAGCGTCGCCAGCGCGAAGGCGGCCAGCAGGCCGAGGAGGGGCACGTCGATGCGCGTGCGCGGCAGCCTTCCGCCCCGCAGGCCGCCGACGGCAGCGGCGGCCACGGCACCGATGGCCACCAGGTGCAGCACGAGCTGGAGCCGCGCGTCCCACAGGGCTCCATCCCACCCGACGTAGCCGATCACGACCGCCCCGGCCGCCAGGGCGGCCCACTCCGGGGCGGTGCGTCGTCGCGCCCAGTCGAGCGCCCGCTCCATCATCCGACGCCTTCGGCGAGCTCCAGCGCGCGCTCGAGCTTCGTCCGCGGCTCGGCGACCAGTCCCGGGATCGCGGCCAGGGCATCAGCCAGCCGGGAAAGCTCGCCCTCGGCCCGAGGGCTCGGGTCCGCGAGCTCCAGCTCGACCATGAAGAGCATGCCGAGCGCCGTGCCGCGCTCGACGCGCACGACGTCGAGGGTCAAGGTCCCGATGCGCCCACCATCCGCCAGCCCACCATCCGCCAGCCGCACGATGCGCTCGCTGCGCCGCTGATGAAGCGCGATCCGCTCGTGCAGCGGCCGGCCACCGCTCAGATCGAGGAGCAGGAATCGGGCTTCGCTCTCCGGCCAGTCGCGCGCGTCGAGGGACGGTGTCGCGGGCCCCTCGACCTCCGGACGTCGATGGAGCCAATCGGGGTCAACGGCGTCGGGCGGGCCCTTGAGCGACGCGCGGACGGCATCCGCGCGGCTGCGCAGCCGGCACGCCCAACCGGCCGGCGCCAGACGGTGGGGGTCGGTGTCGAGGTATCGGTCGACCTCGTCGAACGCCACCGCCGGTCCCAGCGTCGCCGGGCCGAGGGCGGGAGCGGCGGCCAGGGCGTCCAGCGGCTCGTGACCGGTGGCGGCGAACCTGGCCTCGACCTCAGTCGCCATAGCGGGCCGCGGCCTCGCGCACGGCGGCGGCCACCGCGTCGCGCAGCTCGGGCGGCTCCAGCACCTCCACGGCCTCGCCCCAGGAGAGGACCCACGGCCGGATCTCGACGATCCCGGCCACCGTCACCGCCAGCTCGACCCCACCGTCGGGCAGCTCGGTCAGACGCTGCGACCGATGCCAGACCGCCTCCCGCACGCGATGGGCCACGCTCGCGTCGAATCGCAGGCGGATGTGCGCCGGCGGCGTGCCCTCGGACGACCAGATGCCCCACGAGTTCGCCAGCCAGGCGTCGGGGTCGAAGTCGTCGGGAATCTCGTAGCGATCGGTGGTCAGCGTCGCGGAACGGATGCGCTCGACCTTGTACGTGCGCATGGCCTCGGCCGGTTCGTCGAAGCCGATGAGGTACACGCTGCGCAGCGCCGCGTCCGGCTCGAGGAAGTAGGGATGGACGCGCGTGCGCTTTTCGGTGCCGCTGCCGGGGTCGTAGGTGATTTCGACCACGCGGCCCTCGGCCCAGCCACGCGCGACCGCCGAGAAGCTGCGCGTGAAGGGCTCGTTCGGGTCGTGCTCGCCGACCGCCAGCATCGTGGCCGCCACATGGCGTGCGATCGGCTGCGGCACGGCATCGGCCAGCTTGGTGAAGGCGCTCACCACCGCGGCGTCGTACTGGTCGCTCCAGCGCGCGATGAGCCGCGCGGCCAGGAAGAGGACGATCGCCTCCGGGACGCTGAGTCGCAGCGGCGGGAGGAAGAACTTGCGATCGATCCCGTACCGGCCGCGGCCGGCCTGGAAGACCGGCACGTCGAGCTCGTCCTCGAGGGCGCGAATGTCGCGATACACGGTGCGGGTGGTCATGCCGGTGAGGCGGGCGATCTCGTCGACCGGCACGCCGGCCTCCCCGCTCCCCTTCGAGTACAGGATCGAGGCCACCCGCAGCAGCCGGGCCAGGCGGTCGCGCTTGCGCCCGATGCGGTCGTCGGCGCCGTCGTCCCAGCCGGACCAGTCGTCGCTCTCGGTCACGGCTGCGCACCGCCTGCGGCGGGACGCGGATCGGTGGGGTGGGCCGCCAGCCAGTCGACGCTGACGAGCGGGCCGGGCAGGCTCAGCACGGTACCGATTCTAGAACGATGCGCTCTACCGTCCGCTCAGGTCAGGAAGAAGAAGGCGATGGCCATGATCAGGTAGACGCTGACGAGCTGCAGCCCCTCCACCCAGTTCGATTTGCCGTCGATGGCGATGTAGCTGGCGATGAGCACGCTGAGGCCGACGGCGACGACCTCGAGCGGCGTGAAGACCAGGGTCAGCGGGTTGCCGACGATGAGCCCGAAGAACACGAGCACGGGCGCCGCGAAGAGCGCGATCTGGGTCGCGGAGCCGATGGAGGTGATGAGGCTGAAATCCATCTTGTTCTTGTACGCCAGCGTCACGCCCACCACGTGCTCGGCCAGGTTGCCGATGATGGGGATGACGATGATGCCGATGAAGAACTCGCTGATGCCGAGCGACGCGACGGCCGGCTCGAGGGTGTGGACGAGCACCTCGGACGCGAAGGTCAGGGCAGCGGCGGAGGCGAGGAGGACGCCGAGCGACATCCTCCAGCTCCAGTCGGGGACCTCGTGCGGCACGTGCTGCGCCGTTGGCGCCTCCGGCGAGCGCAGGAAGAACCACGTCTGGGCGGCGTAGGTGGCGACGAGCAGGACGGCCACTCCCACCGTCAGCGCCTCGATCCGGAAGAACTCGGGATCGCCCGGACCGGTTCCCTCCCCGCCGCCGATGAGGAAGGCGAAGGTGGCCGGCACGACGAGGCCGATGGTGGCCAGGATGAGGGACGCGGCATTCATGCCCGTCGCCTGCGGGTCGAACGACTGGACACCGTTCTTCACGCCGCCGATCAGGAGCGAGGCCCCCAGCACGAGGAGCAGGTTGCCGATGATCGAGCCGGTGATCGAGGCGTGCACGATCTCGATCTTGTCGTCCATGATCAGGAACGCGGCAATGATGATCTCGCCGACGTTGCCGACCGTGGCGTTCATGATGCCGCCGATGCGCGGTCCGGCGGCCATGCCGAGCTGCTCGGTGGCGTGGCCGAGGGTGTAGGCCAGGCCGAGGATCGTCAGCGCGCTGACGGCGAAGGTGAGCGTCTCGTCGGCGCCGAGCACGCGCAGCGCGAGCGTGGCGATGGTCCCGCCGATCGACAGCCCGTAGGCGATCATGCTGAACATGTGGCGCGCATGGTAGCGCGTCGCGGTCAGCCCTCGGGCGATTCGCTCGGGACCGCCGACGGCGACGCGGCCGGCTCTCCGGGCAGGCCCTCGATGATGGCCCGGTTGACGGTGTCGTCGACGCCGATGAGGAGGAAGACGAACTCGCCGCTCGACCAGGTGTAGATCATCGTGCCGGCGGCCGTGGCGTTGTCCTCCGGGCGCACCCAGACCCGGGTCCCGGACACCACGGCGGTTTCCCACGGCCCGGGGTCGAGCCCGGCGATGCCGACGTAGCGGCCGGCGGTGGCCAGGTGAGGCTCGAGCGCCTCGGTCGTCACGGGCTCGCCATCGACGCGCATGGCGTAGAGCGACGTTCGTGGCTGCGGGACGTAGGCCAGCGCCAGCGACGCGAATCGGTCACCGATCTCGCCGTAGGCGATCCCGATGTCACCCGGTGTGAGGCCGAATTGGTCGAACGGTGCGACGACCACCTCGACGCCGGCGGCCGTGGTGGGGATGAGGCCCGCCAGCTCGGGGTCAGGCTCGTTCGTGTAGCGTGGCGTGGGGGCGGGCGTGGGCGTCGGCGCGACCGTTGGCAGCGGTGTGGGGGACTCGCTCGCTGCGAGGGCGGATGCCGTGGGCTCGAGCGTCGGCGATTGGTCGTTGCCCGAACACGCTCCGAGGGCGAGGGCGGCAACGAGCGTGACGCTCACCGCGGCCCCGCGCAGGCGCAGCGAAGCGAGGCGGGAGGACGTCATCGGGCCGGCATCATACCGGCTCGGCGCTATGCCGCGCCGCGCGCCTCGTCGTCGAGGTCGGACCTGCGCCGACGCCGGCCCGAGTCGGGCCGGGCGGCCACGACCGCCGCGAGGGCATGCAGCACGTCCGCGCGGAATGTCGCGCGGTCCGCGCGAATGTGCTCGAGCGCCTTTGTGCGGCCGATCCGCTCCCGGCCGACGCCGGACGTGTGCTCGTCGTACATGTTGGCGACCGCCACGATGTGGGCGGGTGCGGTGCCGCGGGATCGTGCCGATCGCCGCCGCCGCCGGCCCCCATCGGCGATGAGCGCGCGGTAGCCGCTGATGATGGCGCTCACCGCGCTCAGCGACGGCACCTCGTTCAGCTCCGCCACGCCGTCGTGATCCAGCGCGTGCAGGCGTGCCGCGAGCTCGATGCCGCGCAGCTCGTCCTCGCTCATTCGCAGCTGCTCGCCGATGCGAACCGAGAGGCGGCCGACGCGGTCTGCGTGGCTGTGGCCCGACGACGCGCGGGCATCGAACGAGCGCGCGATCGTGAGGAGCGCATCACGCACCGAGTCGCTCGAGTCATGATGGCCGCCGGCCAGGTGCGCGGCGCTCTCGACCAGGTGCTCGACCGCGTGCTCCTCTGCGCTCTCGCGCAGCGCCGCACTGGCGAGCTCATCGAGCGTCCCGCGCAGGTCGCCCAGGTCGGTCGGCAGGTGATCCGCCCGCGCGACGCGGTCCTCGCCGGCGCGCTTCCCGTAGTAGAGGGCGCTGTCGGCGGCGACGATCAGGCCGGCCCGATCCGTCGCGTCGGCCGGCAGCCCGGCAACGCCGACCGTGATCGTGACCGGCGAGGGGTCATCGGCCGTCAGCGCTGCCACGGCACGGCGCACGCGGTCGCCGACGCGGCACGCCTGCGCCACGGTCGCGCCCGGCAGGATCAGCGCGAACTCGTCGCCACCGTAGCGGTAGACGCGGTCGTCGCTGCGCGCGGAGCCGTAGATGGTGGTGGCCACCCCGTGGAGCAGCGCGTCACCGGCCGGGTGGCCATGGCGGTCGTTGTAGCCCTTGAAGCTGTCGAGGTCCATCATGAGCAGCGCCAGGCGTCGCTCGATGGCCGGCGCCGTCGAATCGATCGTCTCCCGCAGCTCGACGAGGCGCCCGAGCTCGCGCTGGAAGGCACCGTGGTTGCCGAGGCCGGTGAGCGCGTCGGTATCGGCCTGCTGGCTCATGGCGTGGTGGGCATCGGCGTTGCGCAGCGCGATGGCGGCCTGGCCGGCGAAGAGCTGGACGAGCTCGAAGTCGCTGGGGCTGAAGTACACCTCCGGGCCGCCGACGCGCGAGACGTTGAGCGCGCCGAGCACCTCGCCGTCGGCAATGAGCGGCACCACAACCACGGCCTCGGGGTCCTCCGGCGTGCCGGGAATCTGCAGCGCGCGAGGGTCGCTGAGCGCGTCGTTGGCCAGGATCGGCTCCGCGTGCTCGACCGCCCAACCCATGAGGCCGCGGCCGAACGGGATGATGTATCGGCTGACCTGCTCCGCGTGGCGCTCGCGGG
>JBOGSW010000170.1:0-7958 GCA_050695815.1 Candidatus Limnocylindria bacterium
GCTCCTCGTTCACCGCGGCCGCCAGCCGCTCTGCGGCCTCGCCCCGCGCCGAGGTCAGCTCCGCGGCACGCTCGTCCAGCGCCGCCCTGCGTTCCGCCTCCTCGGCCCGCAGGCGCTCGCGCTCCCCCTCCTGGTTCTCGAGCCGCGCCAGCTCATCGGCCGATGCGACGCCGAAGGCGATGACCGCCTCGAGCGAGTCGCCGTACTTGCGACGCAGGTCGTAAAGCAGGGCGAGGCGTTCCTCGGCGGCCGCGCGGCTGCCCGGATCGAGGTCGATCCCCTCCGCCGCGGCGGACGCGTCGCGCGCCAGCTCGGCAGCCTCGGCGGCGAGGCCCGCGGCGCGATCCGCCAGGCCTGCGAACCGCTCATCGTGCTGGGCGGCGTCGGTCAGCGCCCGCTCCGTCGAGCCGAGGGCGTCGGCCGCTCCACCGTCGTCGCGCAGCGCCGCGACGGCCTGCGATGCCAGGCGCGCGATCGTCTCGGCGTGCTCCGCCGCCCTGAGCTGCGCCTCGAGCTCGGTGTCCTCTCCGACGCGCGGTGCGGCCGCCTCGATCTCGCCGGCCTGGTGCCGCAGCAGCTCGACGCGACGCGCCAGCTCGTGCTCGTCGGCGAGCATCTCGGCCGACGCGGCGATGGTTGCTCTCCACGCCCGGTGCGCATCGGCCACCTCGACCAGGAGCGCCTCGTGCTGGCCGAAGCCGTCGAGCAGAGCCAGCTGCCGCGCCGGTTCCAGCAGCCGCTGCTGATCGTGCTGACCGTGGATCTCGCCGAGGGAGGCCCCCAGGCCGGCCAGGCCGCCGACCGTCACCGCCCGATCGTTGGCGCGGCCCATCGATCGCCCGTCGGCGCCGACCTCGCGGCGGATGATGAGGCTGCCGTCGCCGGCGGCGACGACATCGGTCATGGGGTCCTCGTCGGGGAGCTGCGGAGCGTCGAAGATCGCCTCGATGCGTGCGGCATCGGTCCCCGAGCGGACCTGGTCTGCGGATGCCCGCGCGCCGAGCACCAGCGCCACGGCATCCACGACGAGCGACTTCCCCGCACCGGTCTCCCCGGTGAGCGCGGTGAAGCCGGGGTTGAGCTCGAGCCGAACCGATTCGACCACGGCGAGGTTCTCGACCGTCAGCTCACGCAGCGCCATCGGTCCAGTATCGGCCTAGTAGGGCAGCAGCGATGCCTTGGTGCGCAGCAGGTCGTAGAACGGCGTGCTGCCGACCGGCTCGATCATGCGCAGCGGCTCGGGGAGCGCGCGGATCTCGACCCGGTCCCCGACTGCCATCGGCAGGTCGAGCTGACCATCGAGGCTGAGGAGGGCGCCATCGTAGCCCTCGCGCAGCGTCAGGCGGACCTCGTGATCATCACCCGCCACCACGCTGTGCAGCGGCGAGAGGTAGGCCGCGACGGGGGTGATGACCATGTTGCGCAGGCGCGGATCCAGGATCGAGCCACCCGCGCTGAAGCTGTAGGCGGTCGATCCGGTGGGGGTGGCCACCACCACCCCGTCGGCCACGTAGGTGGCGAGATGCGATCCGCTCACCTCGACCTCGATCCGGATCATCCGCACGCGCCGGCCTCGTGCGACGACCACCTCGTTCAGGCAGGCATGCTCATCGGTGCTGCCGTCTTCGCGCACCAGGCGCGCCTCGATCCGGAACCGATCCCCGATCGCATACTCACCGGCCTGCACCTGGTCGAGGGCCTTCTCCAGATCCTCCGTCTCGACCTTGGCCAGGAAGCCGATGCGCCCCAGGTTGATGCCGAGCGCCGGAACGCCGGAGCCGCCGATGGCGCCCGCGGTGCGCAGGAAGGTGCCGTCGCCGCCGAGCACGCAGACCATATCGGTTCGTTCGAGCTCCTTGCCGATCTGGTCGCGAGCGTCCCCGGGCGCGTCCCACGCCTCCACGCCGTTGGCCTCGCACCAGCTTCGGCCACGCGCCAGGATCTCGGGCGCTCGCTCGCTGTAGGGGTTCCAGGCGAAGCCGATGCGCTTCATCCGCCCTCGTCGCTCGGCTCGATCCGCTCAGCCAGACGCTCGACCATTCGGCGCAGCGCGGCGAGCTCACCGGCGACGTCGCTCGGCTCCGACACCGCCGCGTACGACCGGTCGAGCCCGGCTGCGATCAGGGCGCGCATCAGGCTCGACGGAGAGACCCCGCGTGCGTGCGCCGCCTCCTCGACCCTCGCCAGCAGGGCGTCCGGCATGCGCAGGCTGACGATCTGGCGCATCGTGTCCGGCGACGGCTCCGGGATCGGCGGCTCGACGACCTCGATCCCCTCGAAGCCGATCCCCAGCTGCTCGACCCGCGGCCCGGCCGCGCTCCTGCGCCTCATCACCGGGTGATCGTAATACGCGCGTGCTACACCCGAGGGCCGAATCAGTGATTTTCCCGGGGAGGCTCGAGACTCTTCGGCCGAATACCCGCGCTGTGGTCATTTACCACCTGACGCACCTGTTGGCCACATCATCCAGCACCGAGGCCGTGCCGGAGAGGGGCTCCGGGTGCCCCGAGTTGCGCCCGGTGACACCAACTCCGAACGAGCGGAGGCTCACACGTCCCGGGTTGCACCGGACGCAACGGGCGACGAAGGAGCTCGGGCTCCGTCGACTTTGGTGTCATCGGGTGCAACGCGCGGTGCGGAATTGTCCAACAGGTGCGTCAGGTGCCATGTACCAACCACCGTCGGCTTGGGCGGCGGTGAGGGGCTCAGGCCAGACTCAGGCGACCTGCTGCTCGCCGATTGAGCGTGATCGAGCGTGATGGAGTCGCTCGCGAGGGTCCTCGCCGCGCTTGGGCCAACCTAAGCCGACGGTGATTGGTAACGGGTCATGCGCGGTTCTGACTGGGACGTGACCATCTCGGCGGCGCTTCTCACTTCCTGGGACGATCAGTTGGCCCCTCCATTTGGGCGCAGGTCCATCAGGAACTCGACGTTGCCATCGGTCCCGGTGATCGGTGAACGCTCGACCGCCGTCGCTCGCAGCCCGGCGCGCAACGCCGCCTCGCGGACCTGCTCCAGCACCCGGTCGTGCACGGCGGGGTCGCGCACCACGCCGCCGCGCGGCACGTCCTCGCGTCCGGCCTCGAACTGGGGCTTCACGAGCGCCACCACGCGGCCGGCATCGGCGAGCAGGGTGCGCACGGCCGGCAGGACCAGGCCCAGGCTGATGAAGCTGAGGTCCAGCGTGGCAAGGTCAATCGGCTCCGGCAGCTCTCGCAGCTCTCGCAGGTTCGTGCGCTCCATGCTCACCACGCGCGGCTCCTCACGCAGGCGACCGATGAGCTGGGCGCGGCCTACATCGACCGCGTAGACGACCCGTGCGCCGCGGGCCAGGAGCACATCGGTGAAGCCGCCGGTCGACGCCCCGGCATCCAGGCAGGCCAGGCCGGTTGGGTCGATCTCAAAGGTGTCGAGCGCATGCTCGAGCTTCGCGCCCGCCCGGCTGGCCCACCTCGGACCCTCAAGCACCGCGACCGATGCGTCGCCCCCCACGAGCTGCCCCGGCTTCAAGCGCCGCGTTCCGTCGAGCTCGACGCTGCCGGCGTGGATCAGGGCCTGGGCCTCGGCGCGGGACCGCGCCAGGCCACGATCGGTCAGCAGCTGGTCGAGCCGAATGCGCACCATCTGGTCCGGATCGTAGACGGAGAGGCAATGCCACGTTTGCGCCGCGTTCGCGCCGCGTTCGCCGCCGTGAGGTGAACGACGCCGCTTTCCTGTCGGATTCTCAGCCGGAGATACGTAACGCCCGTTGCACCGCCGAAATCCTGTCGCGTTCTCATGCCGTGAGCGTTGAAGACGATAGCGAGCCACGCCACGCTCAGCACGCGGCTCTTCACGTGACGGACAACGGATGAAGTCGCGTTAGCTCTCCGGGCATGAGAATCCGGTAGGAAAGGCCACCGTCGCGCGCCCCCGGCATCCACGCTTTGGGCCGCGGAGTATATACCGTATATACCATGAGCCTGGGGGCACTTGACGCGAAGGCTACGCGGCAGGCACCTTCGAGCGGCGCTTGGGCGTGGCGACTCCCAGGGCGTCGCGGACCTGGGCCAGGATGCCGGGGGCGTCGATCCGCTGCTGGCGCCGCAGGTCGTCCACCGCGCCGTGATGCACGAACCCGTCGGCCAGGGCGACCTTGTGCAGGGGCACGTGAATGCCGGCGCGGTTCATCGCATCAAGCACGCCGTCGCCGAAGCCGCCCATGGCGGCCGACTCCTCTGCCGTGACGACCAGCCGCTTGCCGGCGGCGTGCTCGGCGATGAGCGCCTCGTCGAGGGGCTTAGCCCACCGGGCGTTGATGACGGTCGTCGAGACACCATCGGCCTCGAGCTCGGACGCCACCGAGAGCAGGCGCTGCACGATCGGCCCGAGGCCCACGAGCAGCAGGTCGCCGCCCTCGCGCAGCACCTCGCCGCGACCGATCTCGAGCGCCTCCCCGACCCGATCCGGCAGGTCCTCCCCCGCGTCGCGCGGGTAGAGCAGCGCCACGGGTCCCGGATGGCCGAGCCCGGTGACCACCATGTCGCGCAGCTCCTGCTCGTCCCTGGGCGATCCGATCACCAGGTTCGGCAGGGAGCGCATGGCCGGCAGCGTGAACATCCCCTGGTGCGAGGTTCCGTCCTCGCCGACCAGCCCGGATCGGTCCAGGCCCAGCAGGACGGGCACCTCGTTCTGGCAGACGTCATGGACCAGGCCGTCGTAGCCACGCTGGCTGAAGGTCGAGTAGAGGACCACCACCGGTCGCATGCCAGCCAGCCCCAGCCCGGCGGCCATCGTCACCGCGTGCTGCTCCGCGATCCCGACGTCGTGGAACCGCGCGGGGAAGTGCTCGCAGAAGCGCTGCAGCCCGGTGCCGGTGGGCATGCCCGCCGTGATCGCGCAGATGCGCTCATCGGTCTCGGCCAGTCGCACGAGCTCCTCGACGAAGGTCTGGGTGTAGGTCTTCGGCTTTCGCCGAGCCCCCGCCTCGGCCGGGAGCGCCTCCTCGGTCGGATCGATGAGGCACAGGTCGATCGGCGGCAGGGAGGCGCCGTGGAAGCTCATGCTGTCCTCTTCGGCGGGCGCATAGCCACGGCCCTTGACCGTCTTCACGTGCACGAGCACCGGGCCGTTCAGCTGGAAGGCAGCCTCGAACGCGTCCTCCAGCTCGGTGAGGTCGTGCCCGTCGAGGACGCCGATGTAGGTGATGCCGATGTCCTCGAAGAAGCCGACCCTCGCCCAGCTGCGCTTGAAGCCCTCCTTGGCCCAGCCGAGCAGCCGGTAGGCCGGCGGACCGATGACGGGCACGCGCGGCAGGGTCCGCTGCGTCACCGACTTCGTCTCCTGGTAGGCGCGCGACAGGCGCATCTTGTTGAGCCGCGTCGAGAGTCCGCCGACCGACGGGCTGATGCTCATCTCGTTGTCGTTGAGGACGATGAGCAGCGGGTGCTTCACGTGCCCGAGATGGTTGAGCGCCTCCATCGTCAGGCCCGAGCCCATCGCCGCATCCCCGACGCACACCGCAATGCGCTGTCGACGGGCCGGATCGGTCATCGGTCGGAGATCTCGCGCCGCCGCCAGGCCCACGGCGATGCTCACCCCGGTGCCGGCATGGCCGCCGTCGAAGACGTCGTGCGCACTCTCGCTGCGCCGCGGAAAGCCGCCGATGCCGCCGACCTGGCGAAGCGTGTCGAACCGCTCCCAGCGGTCGGTGAGCAGCTTGTGGGCGTATGCCTGGTGCCCGGTGTCCCACACGATCCGGTCGCGCGGCGAGTCCATCACCCGATGCAGCGCGATGGCGATCTCGACGGCACCGAGCGAGCTGGACAGATGCCCGCCGGTCTGCTTCACGGTGCGGATCATCTTCTCGCGCAGCTCGGCGGCAAGCGCCTCGAGCTGCTCCGGCGTCATGCCGCGCAGCTGTGCCGGTTCCCGGATGGTCTCGAGCAGCGTCAAGGAAAACATGCCCTCCTGAGGTCGCACAAAAGTATAGGACCGATGCGGTCCTCCCTTCAGACGAGCGCCTTGGCGAACGTGTTATCGGCTGCCGCCGATGCTACCGTGGCGGCGTGAGCCAGGCAGAGCGCGTCGCGACCTTCCGGACGCTGCACGAGTCGGGCTGCTTCGTGATCCCCAACCCGTGGGACGTCGGGACCGCGCGGGCGCTCGAGCAACTCGGGTTCCCCGCGCTGGCGAGTACGAGCGCCGGCCTCGCCTGGTCGCTTGGCCGGGCCGACAACCAGATCACGCTGGCCGCCAAGCTCGACCACCTGCGGACCATCTGCGCCGCCGTCAGGGTCCCCATCAACGCCGACTTCGAGGATGGATTCGCCCGCGAGCCGGCGAACGTCGCCGCCAACGTCACCGCCGCGGTCGAAACCGGGATCGCCGGGCTGTCGATCGAGGACTCGACGCGCGATGTCGACGCTCCGCTCTACGACCTGGACGTCGCCGTCGAGCGCATCCGCGCCGCGCGTGCCGCGATCGATGCCAGCGGGACCGGGGTCATCCTCGTCGGGCGCTCGGAGGGCTACGTCGTCGGACGGCCCGACATCGACGAGACGATCCGGCGCCTCCTCGCCTACTCGGAGGCCGGCGCCGACTGCCTCTACGCCCCGCGCCTGCGGACGGCGGACGAGATTCGCGCGGTCGTGGAGGCGGTGGCGCCGAAGCCGGTGAACGTGCTCGCGGGGAGCGAGGTGGCATCGGTCGCCGGGATGGCTCGGCTCGGCGTGCGGCGCATCAGCGTCGGCGGCCAGCTGGCCCGCGCCGCGTGGACGGGATTCCTGGCTGCCGCCACCGAGATCGCCGAGGAAGGCACCTTCGCTGCCCTGGGCGCCGCGATGTCCGGAGCGGCTCTGGACGATCGCTTCGGGTAAGGCGGCGGGCAGGCGCGGGTGCGGGTGCCGGCACGCTTGCGTCTGGTGTAGGCAAACCGCCGGAAACCGGAGTCCTTCGGCCCAATCTGACCCAGTTCGTTGCACCAGGTGCACCAGATCAGGCGGATTGGCGGTCATGCGGGCCCAGATAGGGCGAGTTGCCACCACCAGCTGCAAACGGACGCAGCGCGACGAGCGCTTCGCACGCGACCGGCGCACCTGATCCGAGTCAGTCGGCCGCCGCGAAGGCCACCGTGCTGAGCAGCGCGTTCTCGGACTGCCGCGAGTCGAGCCGCGTGTGCTGCACCACGATCGGCACGTCCGACTCGATCACGCTGGCGTACGGCGTGTCGCGCGGGATCGGCTCCGGATCGGCCAGGTCGTTGAAGCGCTGGTGGAGCGTGCGCCGCGCCCCAACGGTGATCCGATACGGACCGACCGGCTCGCGATCCACGTAGTAGATCGTGATCTCGATGTTCGCATCGGTGTCGGAGGCGTTCAGGATGCAGGCGGTCTCGTGGCTCGTCATCTCGGGCTCCGGCCCGGTGCTGCCGCTCGGGATCCAGCCTTCGGCGATCGCCCAGCGTCGGTGCCCGATCGGTTCGGTCATCTCATCCCTCCTCGGGCTCCGCGCCGGTGACGCCGCGCCGGCCGAGCTCGGTGATCGTCAGCTCGGCCTGGCGCAGACGCGTCTCGCACGCCGCGTGGAGGCGCAGTCCTCGCTTGTAGAGCTCGATGCTCTCCTCCAGCCCAACGCTCCCCGCCTCGAGGCGCTGCACCGTCTGCTGGAGCGCCGTGACCAGCTCGTCGAAGGGGTGCTTGGCGAGCTCCTCGTCGTTCAGGACCGCAAGCGTGGCGTCGTCGATCATGAGAGCAGCTCCTCGGTGCCGTCGGCGCTGGTGCGCTCGACGCGGGTCTCCACGGTACCGCGCGACACGATCACTTGCAGCGGATCGCCCACGCTGGCGTCGGTGGCCGTGCGCAGGATGCGACCGTCCGGCGTGCGCGCCACGGCATAGCCACGGTCGAGGGTCGCGGCCGGCGAGAGCGTGCGCAGGGCATCGGCGGCCCCGGCGACCAGCATGCGGCGCCGTTCGAGGC
>JBOGSW010000171.1:0-18585 GCA_050695815.1 Candidatus Limnocylindria bacterium
AGGCGGTCGGCACGGATCGCCATGAGCAGCGGTCGTCAGCGGGTGCAATGAGCAAGCCGATACCTGTCGCGGCGGCCGTTGGTCGCGACGTGCCGACTCGTCGAGGTGGTCCGCGTGATTTCCGAACTCAGCGGGCGAGGGCTACCTCACGTTTCCTCCACTAGTGGTCGCGGCGGAACGATCCGCCCAGCGCCCGCGCCACGACGACGGCCGCCGCCGCGGACCATGCCTGCGGGCGGCACGCGGCGGGATAGGGGATGGCACGGACCGACTCGTCGCGCGCCACGCCCGCGAAGAGCTCTGGAAGGCGCCAGTCGAATGAAGCGGCTGCGGCGAGCAAGCCTTCGGCGACGGTGCGGGCCTCCTCGGCGAAGCCGTCGGCCAGCATGCCGTCGATGATCATCGCCGTGTCGTGCGGCCACACCGCGCCGGCGTGGTAGCGCAGCGGCCAGTAGCCGCCGTTGGTGGTCGACAGCGTCCGGATGCCGAAACCGGAGAACATCGTCGGATCCATGAGGCGGTCGACGACCGCCCTCTGCTCGTCGGCGTCAAGGATGCCGGTGCCGAGCAGGTGCCCCATGTTTGACGCCATCCCGTCCACCGCGCGTCCCCGGGCATCGAGCGCCATGGCGGGGTAGTGGGCGCCGGTCGCGCGGTCGGTGACCCAGAATGCGGCGCGGAATCGCTCGGCGATCTCGCCGGCCCACGACCGGAGGTCGGCCGCACCCTCCCGCCCGAGCGCGTCCAAGAGCTCGGCGGCCTGGCGTGCCGCGCGGGCGGCGTAACCCTGCACCTCGCAGAGTGCGATTGGACCGACCGCCACTGACCCGTTGGCCCAGCGGATGGCATCGCCCGAGTCCTTCCATCCCTGATTCGCCAAACCGCGGCCGGTCGGGTCGTGATACGCCAGGAAGCCGCGCGGGTCGGCCGCGGCGGCGGCTCGCAGCCAGGCGACTGCCGCCTCGAGGTTCGGGACGAACGCCGCGACGTCGTCCGGCGGCATGCCGGCGCGCCACGCGTCGTGGAGGAGGGAGATCCACAACGGCGTGGCGTCGACCGTGCCGTAGTAGCGCGGTGGCAGAAGGAACCGCTCGGTGCTGCCGATGTGGCGCGTCACATCACGGCGGAGCTCGTGGATGATCCTGCCGGGTGCCTCGGCGGTGACCACGTCATCGGTCGTCCCCTGGAGGAAGCCCAACGCTGCGAGCGTGCCATGCGCGATCTGTGGCGCGGCCGGCAGGATGAACCTCGCAGCGACGATGCTGTCACGACCGAAGAGGGTGAGGAACCACGGCGCGCCGGCACCGATGAACGTCGCGTCGGGCAGCCCGGGCATGGCGAGCTGGAGCCCGTCGAGGTCGTCGAACGCGCAGCGCACGAGACGGCCCAGGTCGAACGCCCGGCCGTCGGGGACGCTGACCCGGCGGGTAGCCGCAGCAACGATCCGGGTGCGAGGGGCGGTGACGACCGCTCCTGCGTCGACGGCTTGCAGCGACCAGCGTCCCACGGCCGATCCGCCCGGAGGCGCGGCGAGGTGCCAGGCGACGTCGAAGCCGCGGTCGTCGCGCGCACATGCGCCATCAGTCGTGAGCCAGACACTGACCCGTTCGTCCTCCGTGGACCAGCCTGCTTCGGTCACGCGCGGGCCCCCGACCTGCGTACCCCCCGCCTTGACGACGTCCATCGGGGTTGCATCCGGGGTCAGGTGCATGGCCAGGGCCACGTTCACCGGGTCGCGCGACGCGTTGATGAGGGTGATCGTCTCGGTCAGGGCATCGGCGGAGATGGCGCGCTCGCGCACGAGCAGGAGCTCCGGGTCGATGACCGCCCCTCCCCGACGGATCACCGCGCGAAGCTCCTGGCGTCGGGGCACGGACTCGTCCGTCGACAGGTGCGCGAATGACCACCCGTCGGGCCGCGTCGTCAGCCCGCGCACGATGCGCGTATCGCCCACGTAGATGCCCTGCGCGCCCGCACCCGTCGCGATCGAGCCATCCGCCGTGGTCCATGCCTGCATCGGTGCCGCCAGGAGGCACGCAAGGTCGTGGAGGAACGGCTGCTCCCAGTGGCGGCGGGGGTCGTGGGGGTTGTCGGGCATCGGTCTCCTCACTCTACGCCGGGGGGTTGACATCCGGCGCGGCGCGATCCACGATGACCTTAGCGCATTTGAACGTTCAAATCGAGGGTGCGCGAGCCTTTGGCAGCCACCCCGCAGCGGAGGTACGGATGTCCGCACAGCGCCCGACGCTGGAGTCGCTGGCCACCGAGCTCGGCGTGTCGCGCCAGACGGTGTCGAACGTGCTGAATCGGCCATCCGTCGTTGCCGAGCCCACCCGCGAGCGGGTTGCCGCCGCCATCAGCGCCGCGGGCTACGTTCCTTCCCGAGCCGGACGGCACCTCCGCACCCAGCGCTCGCACACCATCGGCATCCGGCTGATGCCGACCTTCGATGGCATCAACGGACACATCGGCGACACGTTCCTTCACGAGCTCGCGGAGCACGCCCATCGCTCCGACTATCGGCTCGCCCTGTTCGCCGCCGCGAGCGAGGTTGAGGAGATCGCCACGTACGCCCGCATGCGGGCGGCGAACGAGATCGATGGCGTCGTCCTGACGTCCACGACCATTGACGATGCTCGCATCGCCTGGCTCGTCGCCAACGATGTCACATTCGTGTCGTTCGGCAGACCGTGGAGCCGCGAGGCCGACCCGGCCGACGCGCCGCATGACTGGGTCGACGTCGACGGCGCCGCCGGGACCGATGCGGTCGCGGGCCGTCTCCTGGAGCACGGCCACGTCCGCATAGGCTACCTGTCATGGCCGGCCCAGCCGGACGTCAGTGGTGACCGCCTCGCGGGCTGGCAGCGGGCCATGCGGCGCAGGTTCGGCGATCTCGATCTCGCCGTGCTTTCGGCAGAGTGCTCCGATGACGTGACCGATGCCCGCCGCGCCGCCGAGGAGCTGCTCGACCGCGGGGTGACCGCCCTCGTGTGTGCGTCCGACACGCTCGCCCTCGGGGCACGCGCCGCCATCGACGCGCGCGCGGCAGGCGCACCGCACGTCCCGATCGTCGGTTTCGATGACACGCCCGTCGCTCGCGCGCTCGGGCTCAGCTCTGTGGCGCAGCCGGTCGTTCGCGCCGCGCGCACGTCGGTCTCGCTCCTCGTGAGCCGGCTTGCGGAGGAGCATCCACCCCAGCACGTCCTGCTGCGACCGTCACCGGTGTACCGCGACGTTGAGATCGCGACACCTCGCATCCCCGAACGTGTCCGACCCATCCCGGAGGAGGAGATCACCAACCCATGACTCGCCGATTTCTTCGCATGCCGGCGCTGATCGCCAGCGCCGCGCTCCTGCTCACCGCCTGTGGCGGAGGCTTCGAATCGGAGTCCGCCGCGCCAGGCTCGGCCGCCCCGGCGTCGGAGGCCCCGGATGCCTCGACGGACGCGAGTGCGCAAGCCGAGCCCGGTGCCGACCTGACGATCCTCATCGGGTCGTCCGGTGACGCCGAGACGAACATCGTGAACGACCTGGTCGCCGAGTGGTCCGCCGAGTCGGGCGTGAACGCCGAGGTCGTCGTCGCATCGGACCTCAACCAGCAGCTGTCCCAGGGGTTCAGCTCGAACAACCCGCCCGACCTGTTCTACCTGTCGACCGACGGGATGGCCGCGTATGCTGCCACCGACTCGCTCGAGCCGTACGCGGAGGCGCTGCCGAACGCCGACGACTTCTACCCGAACCTGCGCGAGGCGTTCACCTACGACGGTCAGTTCATGTGCGCGCCGAAGGACTTCTCGACCCTGGCGCTCATCGTCAACACCGATATATGGGAAGAGGCCGGCCTGACCGATGACGACATCCCGACGACGTGGGATGAGCTTACGGCCAGCGCCGAGCAGCTGACGACCGACGAGCACGTGGGCCTGGCCTACGGGCCCGAGGTGCAGCGCATCGGCGTGTTCCTGGCTGAGGCGGGTGGCGCATTCGTCTCCGACGACGGCACCACGGCCGTGGTCGACTCACCCGAGAACGCCGAGGCGCTCCAGTACGTCAAGGACCAGATGGCGGCCGGCTCGTTCTCCTACTCGTCCGACCTCGGCGCGGGTTGGGGCGGTGAGGCGTTCGGCAACGGACAGGCGGCCATGGTGATCGAGGGCAACTGGATCGCCGGCGCCATGACGAACGACTTCCCGGACGTCAACTATGTCGTGGCCGAGCTGCCGGCCGGACCGGCCGGTCCCGGCACGATCCAGTACACGAACTGCTGGGGAATGGCCGCACTGTCGGACAACATCCCCGGCGCGACCTCCCTCGTCGAGCACCTGACCAGCACGGAGTCGCAGCTGGCCGCGGCCGAGGCCTTCGGTGTGATGCCGTCGGTGGAATCGGCGGCCGAGGACTGGAAGGCTGCGTTCCCGGAGTTCGCGGCGTTCATAGATGGTGCCGAATACGCCATCAACCTTCCGTCGAAGCCGGGCACGGGCGACGTGATTGGCGACTTCAACTCCCAACTGGCGACGTTATCCACGACAGAGCCCGAGGCGATCCTGGCCAGCGTGCAGGAAAGCCTCCAGGCGGCCCTGGACAGTCAGTAGGCTCCTCCACGGTCCGAGGCGGCGCGTCCGCGCGGTGCCTCGGACCGGTCCACTACGGACCCGACGGCACCTTAGATGGGTGCTGACCACGTTCACCGGCTGAGGGCGAGAGATGGTTGACACGCGGTCGCGCGGCTCGATCCACGGCAACCGCGCACTGGCGGGATGGCTGTTCGTCACCCCGGTCATCGTCATCCTCGGCCTGTTCCTGCTCGTGCCGGTCGTGATGGCAGCGTGGGTGAGCGTGTCGGACTGGACTGGCATCGGCCCACCGTTCGCGGAGGGGGTGAATTTCGTCGGTGGCGAAAACTATGCCGAGTTGCTCGGCGGCGGCGGCCTCCCCACGCGGGACCTGGGCACGGCGCTGCGCAACAACCTGTTCTATGTGCTCTTCGTGGTCCCCATCCAGACGGCCGTCGCGCTCGGGTTGGCGCTGCTCGTCAATCGTCGGATCATGCGCAGCCGCGGCTTTTTCCGGACAGCCTTCTACTTTCCGTCGGTCACCTCGTCGGTGGCCATCACCGTGCTGTGGCTGTTCCTGTTCAGCGCCACCGGACCCGTGAACAAGGTGCTCAGCTGGTTCTCGGTCGACGGGCCCAACTGGTTTCAGGACCCGCGCGGCATCTTCCATATCGCTCTCGGGGCCATCGGCGTGACGGGCCAGGACAATCCCCTCACCGGCGTCTCGATCCTGGGAATCAGCGGCTGGGAATGGGTCGCCGGCCCGTCGGTGGCCATGGCGGCGTTCATCGCCATGGCCATCTTCACCACCTCGGGCACATTCATGCTCCTCTTTATCGCCGGCCTGCAGCAGATCAATGCCGAGGTCGAGGAGGCGGCCATGACCGATGGCGCGAACGGCTGGCAGCGCCTCCGATTCGTCACCCTGCCGATGCTCAAGCCCACCGTCTTCACGGTGGTGACGCTCGGGCTGATCGGGACGTGGCAGGTCTTCGATCAGATCTACACCGGCACACAGGGAGGCCCGGCGAAGACGACCCTGACGCCCGCTTACCTGTCGTTCAACGCAGCCTTCAACGACCAGGACTGGCCGCGCGGTGCGGCCATCGCCTTCATCCTCTTCGCGATCATCGTGGTGCTCACCGTGCTCCAGCGCCTGTGGCTCGGGCGGACGGAGACGGGAAGATGATCGCTCGGCGGGAGGCCGGCATCGCGTGGGCCCCGTTCGTCGTGCTCGTCGTCCTGGCGCTCATCTACATCGCGCCGTTCCTCATCCAGGTCGTCAACTCCTTCCGGCCGGATGCCGAGGTCGTCCGCGAGCCGCTGGGGCTCGGCACGTGGACCACGGCCGCCTACGAGCGGCTGTTCACGCGCAGCGACTTCCCACTGTGGAGCATGAACTCGTTCATCGTCACCCTCTTCGTCACAGTCGGCCGGGTCTTCTTCGACAGCCTGGCAGGCTACGCGCTGGCGCGGATCCCGTTCCGTGGACGCGGCATCGTGTTCGCCCTGCTCATCGCGGTCATGGCGGTCCCGGGCGTGGTGCTGCTGATCCCGAAGTTCCTGGTGATCAACCAGCTCGGCATGTACGACTCGTACAGCGGGATGATCATCCCGCTGCTGGTCGATGCCGCCGGTGTGTTCATCATGAAGAACTTCTTCGAGTCGATCCCGGTCGCGGTCGAGGAGCAGGCGCGGATCGATGGAGCGGGCGTGTTCCGCACCTTCTGGTCGATCGTGCTGCCGATGGCGCTGCCGGCGGTGATGACGATCGTCATCCTGTCGTTCCAGGGGTCGTGGAACGAGTTGAGCCACTTCATCGTGTCGACGCAGAGCACGGACCTGACGACGCTCACCAAGGGCGTCGCGCAGCTCGCCTCCGGGCAGCTGAGCCAGGGATCCCAGTTCCCGATCAAGCTCGCCGCAGCCCTGCTCATGACCATCCCGGTCGCCCTGGTGTTCTTCATCTTTCAGAAGCGGATCATGAACACCAGCGCCGGTGCGGTGAAGGAGTAGGCTGGAGACGATGCGGAGTCCGCTTCCGCCCGATGATCCGGGAGCAGTAAGCCGAGCTCTACGACATTCGGCCGGTCACGCCCACCGCGTATGACCGATGCCGGCGCCGATGGCGGTCGGCAGCATCGATTCACGCTTCGGCGGAGGCTCCACGTCCAGATCGGGTCCCGCCGATCGGGGAAGGACGCCGATGGCCGAGCCTCGACTGCCGCGCTTCACGGGATGGCTCCGGCCGGCCGTGGACGCGGTCGCGCGCATCGACGCCAGCGTCCATCGCAAGCTCCTCTTCGGCTTCCTGGCCGGCGCCGTCCTGCTCGTCGGGATGGCGATCCTGAGCCTGCTGATCATCGAGCGCATGAGCGATCGGGTCAGCGACCTGGACGCGCTCCAGGACAAGACCAGCCGGGCGCAGCAGATGCTCTACACGGTCACGGCCCAGAGCCACTATCGGGCCATGGCGCTGCTGACCGAGGACGACTCCTACAACCAGCAGATCGCCGATGCCAAGGCCGCCTTCCTCGAGCACCTGGACGCCCTGGAGGGGGCCGATCCCGACGATGCCGCCCTGTTCGCCGAAGTCCGCAGCGTGAACGAGGAGTACGCGGCATCCAGTGACGACGTCCTGGCGCTGTACGAGTCCGGCGACCTCGACGCGGCTACCGCCCTCCACATCGAGGAAGAGCACGCCGTCTCGCACGTCCTCGAGGCTCAGATGCGCACGCTCATCGAGTCCGCCGGGACGGAGATGATCACCGCCCGCGCCGCCTTCGAGTCGGATCGGTCCTTGTTGACCCTGATCGTCATCGCCTTCTCGGCCGCCAGCGTCGCCGTGGCGCTCTTCCTCGGCTATGCGCTGTCGTGGGCGTTCGTCCTGCCCGTGCGGAAGATGGAGCGCGCCCTCGCCGGAATCACCGCCGGCCACCTGGCGCAACGCGTCGAGGTGCCGAATCGCGACGAGTTCGGGGCGTTGGCGCGGGACCTGAACGCCACCAGCGATCGGCTGACCGAGCACTTCGAGGAGGAGCGCGCCTTCGCCGACCGGCTCGGCGACATGAACGCCTCGCTGACCCGCGCCAGCGAGGCGAAGTCGCGCTTCCTGGCCAGCGTCAGCCACGAGCTGCGGACGCCGATGAACGCCATCCTCGGCTTCACCGATGCGCTCCTGGCCGGAGTCGACGGACCATTGAACGACGACCAGCGAGCATCCCTGGGTTGGGTCCAGCGTGGCGGGCGGGACCTGCTTGGCCTGATCAACGAGATCCTGGACCTCTCGAAGATCGAGTCAGGCAGGCTGGACCTCGACACCCAGGCGTTCGACCCGCGCGAGCTGGTGGAGTCCGTCGTCGCGCAGCATCGGTCCCTGGCGGCGCAGAAGGGCATTCACCTGACCTGGCGTGATGGCGGCGCGCCGGCGGAGGTCTTCCTCGACCGCCAGCGCGTGCGCCAGGTCCTCGTCAACCTGCTCGGGAACGCGTTGAAGTTCACGGAGGCCGGCGATGTCAGCGTCGAGGCCGACGGCGGCGCCGAGGCCGCCTTCCACGTCGCGGTGCGCGACACCGGACCCGGCATCGCTGCTGAGAAGCACGAGGCGATCTTCGAGGAGTTCGGCCAGGTGGATGGCAACGCGCCGGGCACCGGGCTCGGCCTCGCCATCAGCCGGCGGCTGGCGCGGGTCATGGGGGGAGACGTCACGCTGGAGAGCGAGCCCGGCCGCGGGAGCATCTTCCACCTGACCCTGCCACTCGATTGCCGCACGACGCCGGCAGGCCCGGCTGCGGGGCCCGGCGTCCCCGTTGACGGTAACCGCCTGCTGCTGAGCGTGGACGATGAGCCTTCGGTGCTGCCACTGCTTCAGAAGATGCTCACCCCGCACGGCTACCGCGTGGTGGCGTCGTCCGATCCGGCCGACGTCCTGGCCGATGCACGCCGGCTCCAGCCGGCGGCCATCCTGCTCGATATCCTCATGCCGCAGCGCAACGGCCGCGAGATCCTCGCCGAGCTCAAGTCCGATCCCTCCACGCGCAGGATCCCGGTGATCGTGATCTCCGTGGTCGAGCCGGGCGACGTCCCGAACGAAGCGGACGCGCGCCTGGACAAGCCGATCCAGCAGGAAGAGCTGCTGCGAGTGCTCGGGGAGCAGGGCCGTGGCACGGTGGAGGGCGCGTAGATGGCAACGATCCTCGTGGTGGAGGACACCCCGGCGAACCAGGCGCTGGCGACGAAGCTGCTGCGCGCCGCGGGACATCGCGTGCTATCGGGCGACACGGCGGCCGCCGGCATCGCGCTCGCGACCGCTCACCTGCCCGATCTCGTGCTGATGGACCTCGGCCTGCCCGACATGGATGGCCGCGAGGCACTGCGCGAGATCCGCGCGACCGCGCGGACCGCCGGCCTCCGGGTCGTGGCCTTCACCGCGCACGCCATGGTCGGTGACCGGGAACGCTCGCTCGCCGCCGGCTTCGACGGCTACCTCAGCAAGCCGATCGACTTCGCGACGTTCGCCGACAGCGTCGGCGCGCTGCTGCCGTGACCGCCCCGCGGCCGTTGATCCTGGCCGTCGACGACGAGCCTGCGAACCTCGCCCTCCTGCGCAAGCTGCTCGCGCACCAGGGATACGACGTGATCGAGGCCAGCGACGGCCAGGCCGCCATCGAGGCGGTGGCCGAGAAGGCTCCCGACCTCATCTGCCTCGACGTCATGATGCCCGGGCTCGACGGTGTCGAGGTCTGCCAGCGCCTGCGGCGCGACCCACAGCACGCGGGATTGCCGATCCTGCTCCTCACGGCGCTGAACCGGCCGGAGGACAAGGCGCGCGGGCTCGAGGCCGGGGCCAACGACTTCCTGTCGAAGCCATTCGACGAGATCGAGTTGATCGCGCGGCTCCGGTCCCTGCTGCGCGGCAAGGCGCTGCAGGATCGGCTCGCCGATCTCCTCGGCCGCTACGTGAGCGAGAGCGTCGCCGCCGAGGCGCTGCGCGACCCGTCAGCCGTCTCGCTGGGCGGCGACAGGCGGTACGTCTCGACCCTGTTCGCGGACCTGCGTGGGTACACGACGCTCACCGCCGAGCAGCCGCCGGAGGACACGCTCGATCTTCTCAATCGGTACCTGACCGTGGTGACCGATGCGGTGGAGGACGAGGGCGGGACGGTCGCGGACCTCCTCGGGGATGGCGTGTTAGCCTTCTTCGGCGCCCCGGTGATGCACTCCAACGACGCCGAGCGGGCGATCCGGGCGTCGCTTGCGATGCAGGATGCCGTCTCGCGCCTTCACATTCCATCCATGCCCGACGTGCGGCTCCAGGCGGGCATCGGGATCACCAGCGGCCAGGTGATCGCCGGCAACGTCGGCTCACAGCGCCGGATGCATTACGCCGTGGTCGGGGAGTCGGTGAACGTGGCGGCGCGCCTGCAGGCGATGGCCGGACCGGGGCAGATCCTCGTCGATGAGCCGACGCACCGCCTGGTCGACCACCTCGTCTCGTCGCAGGACCTGGGGAGCCTGCGGCTGGCCGGCAAGGGAGATTGGGTGCGCACCTTCAACGTGCTGGCGCTGGACCCCGCCGCGACGTAGCCGCCTCGCCTCAGAGATGCGTGGCGCGCCACAGGAACGCCGCCATCTCGCCCCGGGTCACCGTACGGTTGGGGCAGAACCTGCCACCGCCGCAGCCACCGGTCACGCCCGACGCCGCGAGCCGGTTGATGTCGTTCTCGAAGATGCTCGTCTCGTCATCGGTGAAGAAGTCCTGGCTCGTGACCGGCAGGTCGAACGATCGAACGAGGAAGGCGGCCATCTGACCGCGGGTCATGGTGGACGTGGGGCAGAAGCGGTTGGTCGCGCAGCCGCCGGTCAGGTCCGCCTCCGCCAGGCGGTTGATGCTGTCCTCGTGGGGGCTCGCCTCGTCATCGGTGAAGTAGTCCTGCGTCGCCGGTGGCAGGTCGAGCGTGCGGTGCAGGAAGGCCGCCATCACCTCGCGGGTCATCGCGGTCGTGGGGCAGAAGGCGATCGGGCTGCAGCTGATCACCATGCCCGCCAGGAAGGTAGCCTCGATCTCGCCCTTGAACGGGGAGCTGGCGATGTCGACGAAGAGCGGGTTATCGACGATGGCGCCGTGAGCGCGCAGCGCACCCTGCAGGGC
The DNA here is from genome assembly GCA_050695815.1 of Candidatus Limnocylindria bacterium. Taxonomy (GTDB): domain Bacteria; phylum Chloroflexota; class Limnocylindria; order QHBO01; family QHBO01; genus JACDBZ01. The sequence goes on from JBOGSW010000171.1 coordinate 10,708, forward strand.
GGGGACGTTCAGGGACTGGACCGTCGCCGGGCCGGGGTGTGAGGCGATCATCGCGGCCGCCTGGCCCGCGGCCTCGCCCATCATCATGAACTGCGGCTCCATGCGCAGGCTCGCCCACGCCACGTGGGTCGCGGAGGCGGCCACGCTCACGAGGAGGTTCGTTGCCTCGTCGGGGCGGGGCGTGAGGCTGCGGTAGGGGATCGACCAGCGCGTCGCCTGCGCTCGGCTGGTGAAGAAGGCGCCTTCGACCGCCAGCCGGTGCCCGCTGTCGAGCCAGCGCGAGACGTGGTGCGTGTCGAGCGCGTACGACGCGATCGCGATCGTGTCGGGCTTCGTGCGGGTGACCTGCACGTCGCGCTGGGTGACGGTGTACACCCCGTCAAGGCGCCGGCCCTCGCGCAGGTAGAAGGTGCGTGGCCAGTTCTCGTTGTCGGTGAACTCGTCGGCGCACAGTCCGTATCGGTTCATCTCATCGCGAAGCTCTTCGGGCACGCGCTCGTCGTTCGCGAGGAAGTACAGGAAGCCCTTGGTGTAGCCGCGCAGCCACGCCTCGAGCTGCGCTCGCTCGGCGTAGGTCGCGTCGGGGTAGGCGTAGTTGGCACCGTGGACGCCGATCGAGATGGAGCTGTTCGAGTTGACGTCGTACTTGGCGTCGCCCACGAACACCGGCCACAGGAACCAGGTCAGGAGCGGCGTGTGGCCCTGTGCGACGCGCGAGTCGATGTAGTCGGCGACGATGTCGTAGGTGGCCGGGTCGTACCCGTCGGGCTGCGGAAATGGCACCTGGTTGGCGCTGTTGGTCGAGAAGCATGGCCGGTAGTTCGTGGTCTGGATGCGATTGTCAGAGCCGCCGACCGGGCCGACCGGCTCGGCCACCGGGAAACCGGGGAGCGTTCCGGTCGGAACGTCGAAGACGATTCCGCGGTTCCTGATGCCCGCCAGGCTCTCGCCGTGCTCTGCCATCGACTCGCGGCCGATGCGGTAGCTGACCCCGGCGTCCGCCATGAGGTCACCCTCGTAGCTGGCATCGATGAAGACCTCAGCGCTGGCCGAGAGGCCGGTCTCGGTCTGGATCGACAGGATGCGGGTGCCGTCCATGATCACCCCACCCACCTCCGCGAGCCGCTCGCCGAACATGACCGTGACGCCGGCGTCCGCGAGCATGTCGTCGAACGCGGCCTCCGCGGTCGATGGTTGGAATCGATAGCGACCGTAGCCCGTTCCCTCGATGGCCTGCGTACGGTCGAAGAACTGGCGCGTGTAGCCGCCGATGGTCGTCGTGTGCCCGAAGTCGGTGGCGCCCAGGCCGCTGCTCACCATGCCGCCCACGTGCGCGGTCGGCTCGAGCAGGATCACCTGCGCTCCGGCGCGGGCTGCGGTGTGGGCGGCGAGGACGCCGCTGGGGGTGCCGCCGTAGACCACGACATCCGCGTGGACCGGCGCGGCCTGCGTGCGCTGCGGCACGTCTCCGGCTGCCCGTGGTGCCCCGATGGTCGGCGCCGGCAACATCGCCTGCAGGACCAGCATGGTGGCGAGCAGGGGCGCCTCCAGGCGAATGGGTCTTCGCCTCGACTTCATGCTCCAGCCCGGCAGGCCGGCCAGTCTGCTTCGACCATGGTCTCCCTCCTTGCGTCTGAAGCCGATACGTCACGGCGTCCCCTCAGGCGCGCCGCCATTCTAGTGGTGCGTCCAGGCTCCGTGTCGCGGATGGGATGCAGGCCAGCCGGTCAGTGCTCAGCCAGCGTCTGCTCGAGCACGTCACGCAGCGGCATGCCGGCCCGCGCGCCCGCCGCGCCGACCGCGAGCGCCCCGGCCGCGTTTGCCGCGTCGATCGCATCCTCCAGGCTGCGCCCCTCGGCCAGCCACGCGGCCAGGACGCCTACGAACGTGTCACCGGCGCCGGTGGTGTCGACCACGGCGGGAGCCGGCCAGCCCTCGAACCGCTCGCGCCGTTCTCCATGGGCGAGCAGGGCACCCGCCGCCCCCTGCGTGACGATCACCGGGCCGCCGTTGCGCCTGGCCAGCTCGTCGAGCGCCGCCGCGGTGTCGTCGTTGCCGATGGCCACCACCACCTCGTGCTCGTTCGGCGTCAGGATCGGTCCCAGCTCGAGGACCTCCGCCGGCAGAGCGCGCGCCGGGGCCGGATTGAGGATGGCGGCCACGCCCGCCGCGGTGGCTGCCTGCAGGACCTCGATGACGGTGCGTATCGGGACCTCGTGATTGGTGACGGCCACGTCCGCGGAGCCGATGACGGACCGGTCGTCGTCGTCGAGCGTGACGGTCTCGTTGGCCCCAGGCGCCACCACGATCTGGTTCTCGCCGCGTGGGCCAACCGCGATGAGGGCCACGCCGGTCGGCTCACCGCTGCGACGACGAACGCGGGTCACCTCGATCCCCTCGGCGACCAGGGCCTGGAGCGCCCGGGCACCGTAGGCGTCGTCACCGACGGCACCGATCATCGTGACCCGCGCTCCCGCGCGGGCGGCTGCGACTGCCTGGTTCGCGCCCTTTCCGCCGTCGTGGATGCTGAGGCGTCCGCCGGAGACCGTCTCCCCGGGCCGGGGGAGCCGTTCCACGGCCGCCACGAGGTCGATGTTGATGGAGCCGATGACGACGACGTGTGCCATGCGCCGAGTATGCACCGACTGCACCGAGCGGCGAGCGCTGCCATGATCGTGGCATGCGCGGGGCGATGATCGGTGCGTTCATGCTCGTGGCGGGGCTTGCGCTGGGGGGATGCGCCTCGAGCGCCGTGGTCGGGTCCCTGCCGCCATCGCTCACCATGACCAGCGACGCCGGTCCTCCGGTCGCGCTCCAGAACGGCATCCCGGTGCCGTCGTTCTCCTGGCAGCCGCGGCCGCGCATCGAGCTCGATGGCGCCTGGCGCATGGTGCGCGCGGAGCTCGACCCGACGCTGACGATGTCCGACCGCGGGGAGTCGCTGGCCGGGATCGAGGCCGAGGCCGCCGGGCGACAGGCGGCGGACTATGACGACGGCGCGTGGACGTCCACCGTCGTGCCCGGGACCATGAATCCGCCGCCGGACGGCAAGGAGGGTGGCGCGTGGTACCGCCGCACGTTCGACGTCCCCGCCGAGTGGGCCGGGCGGGCCGTCACCGTGCGATTCGGCTCGGCCAACTACGTGGCCGATGTCTGGCTCAACGGAACCTGGCTCGGCTACCACGAGGGTGGCCATACGCCGTTCGCCTTCGACCTCGGCACGACGCTCCAGCCCGGGGCGGAGAACGTGCTCGCCGTCCGCGTTCACACGATCCCGCTCGGGACGCGGACCGATACGGTGCCGTGGGGGATCATCGACTGGTGGAACTATGGCGGTCTCACCGGTCCGGTCTGGCTCGAGGCGACGCCGCCGCTGCACCTGGTCCGGGCCGACGTGACCCCGCATCTCGACGCGGTTGACGTGACCATCGTGCTCCGCGGCGCGCAATGGCTCGCAGGAGGCACCGATGACGGCGAGCAGCCGCCCGAGGTCGAGGAGGCTTCCCTCCGGGTCTCGATCCTGCCGGCCAGCGTGGACGAGGAGAACCTGCTCGACCCCGACCCGCGGACGCTCGTCCCGGATCTGGCGAACGAGCTGGCCGTCGCCACCCGTGAGGTCTCGGTGCCCGACACCGGGAGCCTCTCCGCCACCGAGATCACCTTCGACTTCGCCGATGCCGACGCGTGGACGCCGGCGGTCCCGGCCCTGTACGTGCTCCGTGTCGAGCTCCTGCCGGAGGACCAGGAGCCACTCGACGCGCGCGAGGCGGTGACGCCGGACGCGCTGTGGAGCACCTTCGGCATCAGGCATGTCGCCGTCGACCCCGCCGCGCCGCGGGTGCTGCTCAACGGGGAGCCGGTCTTCTTCCGGGGCGTCGGCCTGCACGCGGAGTCGCTCACCCTCGACGCGGAGGGTGAGCTCGCCGGCGGAACCCCGCACCAGCGGCCGGAGGAGATCCTGGCCGAGCTGCGTGACGCCAGGACGATCGGCGCCGACCTGCTGCGGACTGGCCACCTGCCCGGCGACCCCACGATGCTGATGCTCGCCGACCGGCTCGGCTTCGCCGTGTGGGAGGAGATTCCGCTCTATCACGCCACGCCGCTCACCTTCCGCCGCGCCATGGATCGAGGCATCGCCCAGCAGATGCTGCGCGAGATGGCTCTGCGCGACATGAACCATCCATCCGTCCTCTTCCACGGCCTGGCCAACGAGTCGACCGGCACCGACGAGCGGACCGATGCGCTGGCCGAGCTGCACGAGGTCGATCGCGAGATCGACGGCACCCGGCTGACCGGCCAGGCAGCGTACGGCTGGCAGCCGATGGATCCCACGCACGCCCCGCTCGACGTGGCCGGCTTCACCTTCTACTACGGTGTCTTCTACGGCGACGATGCGGGCATCGACACCCGGCGTGCGCTGCGGGAGGCACACGAGATGCACCCCGACAAGCCGATCCTCGCGCTCGAGTTCGGGCGCTGGGCCGATGAACCGATCGACGAGGAGCGACAGCTCGTGATCTTCGAGGAGACCTTCGCCGCGCTGCAGCGCTACCGCGCCGATGTACCGGGCGGCTTCGTCAGCGCCGCGACGTGGTGGACGCTCCACGACTTCGCGACCCAGATCACCGGGATCGGGATCGAGCACTTCGGCCTCTTCCGGCCCGACGGTTCCCTGCGTCCTGCGGGCGAGGCCGCCGCCGACCGCTTCGGATCGCCCGCCGGCATCGGTTCCGCCCTCGGCCTCGAGCCCGATCTCGATCGCGCCCGGCCCGTGCCGGCCCCAGGATTGGGGGACTGGACGCTTCTCGGCTACCTGGCCTACGGCATCGGCCTGTCGATCACGGCCATGGGTGCGGCAATCTGGGTGCTCACCAGGCGCGGTGGACGCGCCACCGGCCGGGCGGCCCGATGAAGGTCGTGCGCGGCCGCCTGGCCGCCGTATCGGTCCGCGCATCGTTCGGCGCCGGCGTGTGGGTCGGCCTGAGCCTGGGGCTCGTGCTGGGGTCCGTATTGGGGGCGCTGCTGGCCTGGTTCGCCGGCACCGCCCTGGACTGGCAGCGCGACCTGGCCTTCACGCTCGGGGTGGCGCGTGGCCTGCTGCCGCTCGGCGACCAGGTTCCGGCGTTGCGCTGGATCTCGACCAACTGGTTCCTGGTCATCCCCGCTGCCGCCGTGGCGCTGGCGCTCGTGGCGGGCCTGATCGGTGGCCTCGTCGGCGCGCTGCTGGCCGCCGGCTACAACCGCTCTCCGCGGCACGCGGCCGTCGCCGTGGAGCTGCCTGACGAGGACGAGGCGGCCTAGGGCTGCAGCCTTCGCGCGTTCCAGCCGCCGTCCGCGCCGCGACGGTACTCGAACCGGTCGTGCAGCCGGTTCGGATCGCTCTGCCAGAACTCGATCGTGCGCGGCACGATCAGGTAGCCGCCCCAGAACGGCGGCAGCGGTACCTCGGTGGGGTGCTCGGCCGCGATCGCCGCCACCCGCGCCTGGAGCTCCGCGCGCGACGCGATCTCCTGGCCCTGCGCCGATGCCGCCTGTGAGAGCTGGCTGGCGCGCGGGCGAGTGCGCCAATAGGCAGCCGACTCCTCGTCCGAGAGGAGGCGGACCGAGCCGGCCACACGCGCCTGGCGATCGAGGCCGGGCCACCAGAACGCGGCCGCGGCCCACGGGTTGATCGCCACGTCGCGGCCCTTGCGGCTCTGCCGGCTGGTGAAGTAGCGCAGCCCCGCGCCATCGAGGCCGTGGAGCAGGACGAATCGGACCGACGGCATGCCCTCGTCGTCGGCGGTGGCGAGCGCGAAGGCCGTAGGAAGAGCGGCACCCGCAGCGGTCGCGTCGCGCAGCCAGTGGTCCAGCTGGCGGATCGGGTCCGGATCGAGGTCCGAGGGATCGAGCGGCATCGGCGCCATCGTACGGGGTCGCGCTAGGATGCAGCGCGTGTACTCCGACGGCCGCGGCGGCCTTCTTGCCGTCCTCGCGACGCTCGTCGCGATCACCGTCGCCACCAACACCACGGCCTCCCTGGCGCAGCCGCAGATCGGCGTGGAGTTCGGCGTCGGTCCCGCCGACACGGCGTGGGTCGTCTTCGGCTACAGCGCGACGTTCGCCGTAGGCACCGCGCTGTGGGGCGGGATCGCGGCGAGGGTCGGAATCGTGCCGGCGCTGGTCTCGGGTGTCGCCCTGCTCGGCATCGGCAGCCTGCTCGCCGCGATCGCGCCGACGCTCGAGCTGGTGATCGCGTCCCGGCTGGTCCAGGGCATCGGCTCGGGCGCGATTCCCACCCTGGCAACCGCGCTCATCGCGGGCCGATTCGACGGATCAGATCGCGCGCGTGCGATCGGCGTCGTCATCGCCGCGGTCGGCGCGGGCCAGGCGCTTGGACCGGTCGTCGGCGGCGTCCTCCTCGAGGTGATCGGCTGGCGCGCGGCCGTCTCGATCGGGATCGTGGCCGTGCCCGCAGTGGTCGTGCTGGCCCGAGCGCAGCGAGGTCGCGTGGCTCCGGTCGCGGCACGGCGGATCGACTGGCTCGGAGCGGCGCTGGTCGCCATCCTGGCGCTTGGCGTGACCTTCGTCCTCAATCGCGGGCCTGTGCTGGGACTCGCACCGCTGACCATCGTCCCGCTGCTCGCGGCACTGGCGGCGGGAGCCACCCTGTGGCGTCGCGCCACCCGCCACGACGATGCGTTCGTCCCATCGGACGTGGTCTCGCATCCCGTCTTTCGGAGCGTGGTCGTCCTCGGTGCCGTCGGCATGAGCGCCTACATCGGGACGATCGTGCTCGTTCCGGTGCTGGGCGCGCGCGCCTACGGGCTCGACGGGATCGGGCTGGGCCTGCTCCTCCTGCCACTCGCGATCGCGGCCGCGGTCTCATCGCCGAACAACGCATGGGTCCAGGACCGGATCGGCGAGCAGGCGACGACCCGTCTCTCGCTCGGCCTGCTGGCAATCGGGCCGATCGTGATCGCCCTGGGAGCTACCAGCATCGGCCCGGTGGCGCTGGCCATCGGCCTGGCCGGCCTGGGTACCGGCTTCGGGCTCCTGAACGCGCCGCTGCTGACACGCCTCACGCACGCCGTATCCGGACCCAGGCAACCAGTCGCAGTCGGTATCTACAACCTGTGCTTCTTCCTGGGCGGTGCGGTCGGCGCCTCGATCTCGTCGGCCATCGTCCAGGCCGGGGTCGAGCTGCCCGGCGTCGGTGCCGCCAAGCTGCCCGGCTTCACAACCGCGCTCCTGCTCCTCGCGGTCGGGCCGCTCGTTGCCGTCGTGCTCAGCCGGGGCGACGACGGGGGCGGGCCGGTATCGTAGGCCGATGCCGCTCGAGGAGTATCGGCGCAAGCGCGACTTCGGATCGACCCCGGAGCCGGCCCCGGGCGACCTCGTCGAACGCAGCGGTCGGTTCACGGTCCAGCGTCATCGGGCGACCGCGCTCCATTACGACGTGCGGCTCGAGGTCGGGGGCGTCCTCGTCAGCTGGGCCGTGCCGAAGGGCCCGACGCTCGATCCGGGTGAGCGGCGGCTCGCCATGCGCACGGAGGATCACCCGATCGAGTACCTGACCTTCGAGGGCGTCATCCCGGAGGCCCAGTACGGCGCCGGCGACGTCATCATCTGGGACTGGGGGCACTTCGAGCCGGAGGCCGAGTCGCCCGATCCGGCGGCCGCGCTGCGCAAAGGCGAGATCAAGTTCGTGCTCCACGGCGAGAAGCTGCGCGGACGCTTCACGATCGTGCGCACCGATCGGGGCGGCCGCGGGGGCGGCGACGAGCGCGAGCGCTGGCTGCTCCTCCACAAGCGCGACGAGGTGGCGCTGGACGGCTGGGACGCGGAGGAGCATCCGCACAGCGTCCGGAGCGGACGCACGAACGACGAGGTGCGCGA
>JBOGSW010000172.1:0-1670 GCA_050695815.1 Candidatus Limnocylindria bacterium
CAGGGCATCAGCGTGGCGATGGGGGCGGCCGTCGGCGCGGCGCTTCCGACGACACTCGTGGCCGTCGTCTCGGGCATCGCGTTCCTGGCGGTCGCCGCCTGGACCCTTCGCGGCGACGGCGATGACGGCGACGATGACGAGGACCAAGGGGTCAGCCGCCGCCCCGATGCACGACGGCTGGCCGGGATCGGTCTTGTCGTGACGGTGGCGGGAACGTTCATCGTCGGCGAGCTCGGCGACAAGACGATGCTCGCCACCTTCGCCCTCGCCGCGAGCCAGGGAGCCCTCCCGACCTGGATCGGCTCCACCGCCGGAGAGATCGCCGCCAACCTCGTGGCCGTGGTGGTCGGACGCCAGGCCGGGACGCGGCTCTCGCCGCGGGTGATCCGCATCGGCTCCGCGACGCTCTTCGCGCTTGCAGGCGTCGGGGTGCTCCTCGCGGCGCTGATGTCGTAGCCCCGGACGCCCTACGCCAGGAAGCGTGGCTCGCGTTGGACGCCGGGCCGCAGGGCGTCGAGCGTGCGCAGGAAGTCGGACACGATGATGGATGGCGGACCCGCATCAAGGCGACGCGCCACCACGATCTGGCGTCGCACGGGCGGCATATCGGCGACCGTCACCGGGGCGAGCCGGCCGCTGCCGATCTCGGCCTGCACGCTGGTGAGGGGCAGCAGCGCAATGCCCAGCCGCTGCTCGACCATCCGCTTGGCGGCGTCGATGTTGTCGACCTCGATGTAGCCGCGCGGGTCGATGCCGGCCTGCCGGAAGATCGAGCTCGTCAGCTCGTGATACGAGCTGGTGCGGTCGAACAGGATGAGGTGCTCGGTCGCCATCTGCGCCATCCGAATCTCCCCGCGCGATGCGAAGTCGTGCCCGCGATGCACGACGAGCACGAGCTCATCCTCGTAGAGCGGCGAGGCGATGACCTCGGCGTGCGGGATCGGGCGCATGAGGCCAACCTCGACCTCCTCGCGCAGGACCATGGCGAGGACCTCCTCGCTGTGGCCGCTGCGGACCGAGAGCTGGACGCGCGGGTGCTCCTCCTGGAACCGATGCAGGACGGCCGGCAGGACGTACGTGCTCACCGCCGGCGCGGCACCGATCATGAGCCGTCCGCCCGAGCCGCTCACCACGTCGCCGACCGCGCGCCGCCCGCCCTGGACGGCGGTGAGCGCGCGATGCGCGTGCGGGAGCAGCGCGCGGCCGGCCTCGGTCAGGCGGCTGCCGCCGCGCGTCCGTACCAGCAGCGGCGCCCCCACGGACCGCTCGAGGCCCTGGATCCGCGCGGTGACCGCCGGCTGGCTGACGAACAGCTCCTCCGCGGCGCCGCTGATCGAGCCGGCCCGAACGACCGCGGCGAGCGCCTCGAGCTGGGCGAGCTGGATCGGTTCCTCATCGGTCATCCGTGCATGATATTCGTTTTGGTGATAGATGTCATCGGAAGAATCGTCTTGACTGATGCCCGTTGGTGGCGCACTGTACCAGGCATGTTCACCCCAACGCCGACCCCCACCCGCCACCCGCGCCGGCTGGCGCAGGACGGCACGTTCAACCCGTGGCTCGTGTGGAGCGTCGAGACGCCCACCGAGCGCGAGATCCTCAGCATCGCGGAGCTGGCCGAGTGCCGCTGCCCGGACCTCTGCGACCGCGACCACGCCAACGAGTAGGAA
>JBOGSW010000173.1:0-6258 GCA_050695815.1 Candidatus Limnocylindria bacterium
CATCATTGAGCCCGAGTCTCACCCGTTCGGCGAGACCGCAACCACCGCTGCCATTGCGTCCTTTCGAATCGGGACGAAGCCCCCCAGGGTGCGTGTCCGAGGCGTTCGCAACGTCGCCGAGCTGCCAAGGCTTGAGGGTGGGCAGGCGATCGCCAGGGAGCGCCTGGCTCTCGCGTCGAGATGGAGTCACTTCGTTCGCGCGAGCAAGCCAATGCCCAAGGGCTTCGTCGAGCTGGGCGAGCTGTGTCGCGTCCACCGCGGCGCAGTCACCGGGTCCAACGCCACCTGGGTGCGCCGAGCTGACGATGTCAATCTGCCGGAGGACGTCCTCTTCCCGTCAGTGACCAAGGCGCGCGAGCTATTTGCCGCTGGCGACCGCCTCGAGACCCTCGATGGCCTGCGTGTGGTCATCGACCTTCCCGAAGATCTCGACGAGCTCGACCCACAGTGGATGAAATCAGTGACCGCCTTTCTGCGTGAGGCGAAGCGCGCTGGTGTCAAGAAGGGCTACATCGCCAGCTACCGGAAGGCATGGTGGCGCGTGGGCCTTCGCCAACCAGCACCGATCCTCGCTTCGTACATGGCGCGCCGCGCACCCGCGTTCGTGCGGAATGAGGCCTCCGCAAGGCACATCAACATTGCGCATGGCATCTACCCGAGAGTTGCACTATCGCCTGAGGCACTCGACAGGCTTGCGGGGGCATTGCGAGACACCGCCGTAGTCGCTGCCGGCCGGACGTACGCCGGGGGCCTGACGAAGTTCGAGCCACGGGAGATGGAGAGGCTCCCTGTCCCCGATGTGACGGACTTGAATCAACGATGAATGCGCCGCCCCGCTGGACTCACCAGCAGCTCACCGATGCCGCACTGGTTGCGCGGGCCGCATTTCGCGAGCAGCGCCTGGTTGAACCTCTCGAGCTGTACATGGAGCAGTTCGAAGACGTCCGTGCCCGCATGGAGGATCTCCTCGAGACCACTGTCGATCTGTCTCGGCTGACGGATATGGCATCCGAGGTCATGCTCGATCCGCGGCTCTTTGACGCGGTCCGCTATCTTGCCTCGCCTCCGATCGCGAAGGACGACCTCAAGGTCTTGGCTGAGGCCAACCTGACGCTGGCAAGCATGCGGCGCGATCCGGACGAATCTCGGCGTGCGGTCGCGGTCGTTCTGACTGCCCTCGACCGGAATCGCTTTCCCTGGGTCGGTGAGGATCGAGAGCCGAGCGAGGCAGAGCGAGGTGCAGCAATCCTTGCGAGCGCGGCCATGACAGCCGTCCGGCGCGTCATGACGTCTCGGCAGAACGATGCGAAGACGGCGCAGGAAGAATCGGTTGCGGACGCATTGGCAGAAGCAGGTCTGACGATCGTCCCGGGCGGACGATACGCGCGCTGGATGAAGCCCCTTCGAGAGGCGAGTTCTGCGCCGATGAGTGCGCCGTCGGCACGCGCAAGGCTGATCTCACCGTCCGGTTGTACGACGGTCGCCTGATGCCGATCGAGTGCAAGGTGAGCAACTCATCAACCAATTCGATCAAGCGCCTGAACAACGATGCGGCCGTGAAGGCGGAGACGTGGATCGACGAATTTGGAAGGCTGCAAGTCACGCCCGCCGCGGTCCTGTCGGGGGTCTACAAGGTGCGGAACCTGGAGCAGGCTCAGGAACGTGGATTGACCATCTTCTGGGCCCACTCGCTCGACGCTCTCGTCGAATTCGTGCTCGCCACCCAGCCGTAATCGGCATCAGTCTGGGTCCCAGGCGCCGGTCGTGAAGAGATCCTCATCCGACGCCGCCGTGGTGGCAATCCCTCGCCGGCGCGGCAGCTTCGCCGCATCGGCCGTGGAGAGCACTGTTCGGCCGCCGTCAACGGCCCAGACAGCGCCGGTCACGTAGCTCGCGTCCGGGCTGACGAGGAAGCCGATGACGGCGGCGACCTCTTCAGCGGTCCCCATGCGCCTGAGCGGCACGTCGGTGCGGTCGTGCGCCGGCAGGAGCCGCTCGTCGAAGTCGGTGGCGATGGCGCCGGGCGCCACGACGTTCACCCGCACGCCGTCGGGCGCGCCGATGACCGCGAACGAGCGGGCCAGACCCTCGATCCCGGCCTTGGCGGCGGCGTACGCGGGCGAGCGCAATGAACCCTCGACCGCCCCGACGATGCTCCCGACCAGCACGGCCGAACCATGCGCCTCCAGCAGCGCCGGCCAGCACACGTGGAGTGCCTCGTAGGACGCGGTCAGGTCCACGCTGAGCACCTCATCCCAGTGCGTGCGGCTGTCCCACGGCCCCGACGGCGGGATCCCGGCCGAACAGACAAGGGCATCGAGCGAATCGCCGCACTGTGCGACGGCAGCCTCCAGGACCGATGCGTCACCGGCGTCGCCGACGACCAGATCCACGCCGTTGAAGGAGGCATCCACTCGATCGATCCCGACCACTCGCCAGCCCTCGGCCGCGAGGCGCTCGGCGGTCGCCCGGCCGATGCCGGCCGCGGCCCCGGTGACGATCGCGGAACGCCGTGTCACGCCGCGGCCGCTCCGGCCAGCGCGGCACGCAGGCGACTGACGGCCTCGTCGACCTCTTCAGCCGAAATGGTGAGCGGCGGCACGATCCGCAGCGTCGTCTCACCGGTGGCGTTCACCAGCAGGCCATGCTCGTCGCGTGCGATGGCCACGGCCCGCTTCGCGATCGGTCCTGCCGTCTCGGCCCCGATCATCAGGCCCCGACCGCGGACCTCGGTCACTCCCTCGATCGCCTCGAGGCCGGCCGCGAACTGGGCGCCTCGCTCGCCCGCGCGGTCCATCAGCCCCTCGTCATCGATGACGCGCAGGGTGGCGAGGGCAGCGGCGGCCGTCAGGGGATTGCCGCCCAGCGTGGTCCCATGGTCGCCGGTGTGGAAGACCGATGCGCTCTCGCGCGCCAGCATGGCGCCGATCGGCACGCCGCCGCCCAGCCCCTTGGCGATCGTCACGACGTCGGGCACGATCGGCGTCTGCTCGAAGGCGAAGAATGTGCCGGTGCGACCGATGCCGGTCTGGATCTCGTCGAGGATGAGCAGCGCGCCGACGGAATCGGCGGCCTCGCGTGCGGCGAGCAGGAAGGCATCGGTCAGGGGGTGGATGCCGCTCTCGCCCTGGATCGGCTCGAGCAGGATGGCGGCTGTGTGCTCACCGACGGCGGTGCGCAGGGCATCGGCGTCGTTGATCGGGACCTGGAAGAAGCCCTCCGGCAGGGGAGTGAAGGGCTGCTGGTACTTCGGCTGGCCGGTGGCCGCCAGCGAGCCGAGCGTGCGCCCGTGGAACGAGCCGGTGAGCGAGACGATCGCGTACGCGCCGCGCTCCTGGCCGTGGCGGCGGGCCAGCTTGATGGCCGCCTCGTTCGCCTCGGTCCCGGAGTTGACGAAGAAGGCCCGGTCGAATGGAGAGCGGGCGAGGAGCGCCTCCGCCAGCTCGAGCTGGGGCAGCGTGTAGTACAGGTTCGAGGTCGTCAGGAGCGTGCCCGCCTGCGCGGCCAGCGCATCGGCCACGGCGGGGTGGGCGTGGCCGAGCACGTTCACCGCGATGCCTGCTACGAGATCCAGGTAGCGGCGACCGGTGTCGTCCCACACCCAGCACCCCTCACCTCGCACGATGGTCAACGGCTGGCGGGCGTAGACGGGTAGGTGCACACGTCCCTCGCGCTCGATGGCGTTCACGGCGACGGTCTCCGTCTCAGGCATTCGGGATCTCCTCTCCGGCGCGGAGCGCCTCGAACTGGGCGCGCAGCCGTCGAAGGGTCTCACGATCGCGGCAGGCGATGAAGATGGTGTCGTCGCCGGCAAGTGTCCCAGCCACCCCGTCGAGCGGCAGGAGGTCGACCGCGCGGGCGATCGCGTTCGCCGCGCCCGGGGACGTACGCAGCACGAGCAGCGGCGGCGCCTCGTCGATCGTCAACGGCAGGTCGAGCAGCAGGCGTCGAAGGCGATCGGCGGCGCCCGGATCGCGCGAGGACGGGAGATCGTCGCTGGCGAGGTAGACCGGCGAGCCGGCACGCACGCCGCGCACGACGCCAAGCTCGGCGAAGTCGCGCGAGACCGTCGCCTGGGTGACCTTGATCCCGCGCCTGGCCAGCTCGGCCACGATCTGCTCCTGCGAGTGGATCTCGCCGGTCGCGATGAGGCGCCTGACGAGCTGCCGGCGCGCGAGCGGCTTGCGCAGGTCCTCGGTCATGCCGCGATCACCCGGGTTCCGACGGCACCGCCCTGCAGCGCCCCGACGAGGTCCGGCCCGGCGCGGCCGTCGACGATCCGCACGTCGCACCCGGCGCGAGCCGCGACGAGCGCAGCGCGCAGCTTCGGCCGCATCCCGGCGCTGGCCGAGCCGTCGTCGAGCATCCGTTCGGCGGTTGGTGCGTCGAGGTGGGAGAGGACGCGTCCGTCGAGCTGGACGCCGGGAACGTCGGTGCACAGGAGGAGCGTCCCGCCGCGGCTGGCGGCGATGGCACCTGCCGCCTCGTCCGCGTTCACGTTGAGGAGTGAGCCCTCGTCATCGGTGGCCACCGACGCCACGACCGGCAGCACGCCGGCGCCGATGAGCGTCTCGAGCAGCCCGGTCTCTGCTGCGATCACCTCGCCGACCTCGCCGAGCTCGGGGCTGCGCCGGCGCAGGCGCAGGATGCCGCCATCGGCACCGGTGAGTCCGACAGCGCTGCGACCGGCTGTTCCGAAGATGGCGACCATGCGCGTGTTGACCAGGCCGCCGAGCACGGCGACCACCACCTCGAGCGTCTCGGGATCGGTGACGCGCAGGCCGTCGTGGCTCCGCGGCTCGAGGCCCAGCCGTCGGCTCCAGCGCTCGACCTCGTTGCCCCCGCCGTGCACCACCACCGTGTTCGGTGGAGCGGCCCGCGCCACGAAGCGGACGCTCTCGGCCTGCTCGCCGGCGACGCCGCCCAGCTTGATGGTGATCGGTCCGGTGCTCACGTCCGATACTCGCTGTTGATCGCCACGTACTCGGCGGACAGGTCGCAGCCCCAGGCCATGCCGGATCCATCGCCGATGCCGAGGTCGAGACCGATGTCGACCACGGCCCCGCGCAGCATCCGGCTGGCCGCCCGCTCGTCGAAGGCGATCGGGGCGCCATCGTAGACGGTGATCGGTCCCAGCCGGATGGTGAGCCGATCCGGATCCAGGCGCGCGCCGCTCATGCCGGCTGCGGCGGCGATGCGCCCCCAGTTCGGATCGGCACCGTGGACAGCGGTCTTGACGAGGTTCGACGCGCACACGGCGCGGGCGGTGCGCCGGGCATCGGCGTCGGTTCGTGCGCCGCTCACCGTCACGTCGATGCGGTGCCTTGCCCCTTCGCCGTCGGCGGCGATCTGCTCGGCCAGCGAGCGGCAGACGGCCTCGAGCCCCCGCCCGAACGTCGCCAGGGCGGCGCGGGTGAGGGCGGGACCGTCCTCGGCGCCGCTCGCCAGGATCGCGACCGTGTCGTTCGTCGACGGATCGCCATCGACCGTCACCTGGTTGAAGGTTCGGTCGACCGTCTCGCGCAGGATCGAGCGCAGCGCGATTGGATCGAGGGGTGCATCGGTCGTGAGGAAGGCGAGCATGGTGCCCATCAGTGGATGGATCATCCCCGATCCCTTGGCCATGCCGCCGATGCGGACGGCGCGCCCGCTCCCCAGGTCGACCTCGACCGCCGTCTGCTTGGGGCGCGTGTCGGTGGTCATAATCGCCCGGGCGACGTCGGTATCCGGCCGCCGGCCAGCTCGTGGCTTCAGCTCCGGCAGGACCGATGCGATCCGCTCCACCCCCAGCCGGGAGCCGATGAGCCCGGTCGACGCGGTGAAGACGAAGCGTCGCGGCAGACCGATGCGATCGGCCACCATGGCCTGGACCGCCCGCGCGTCGTCGATGCCCTGGGCTCCGGTGCCCGCGTTGGCGCACCCGGCATTGGCGATGACCGCGGCGGCGCGTCCGCGTGACGCGCGGAGGGATCGCATGGCGACCTCGACCGGTGCGGCGCGCACGCGGTTCCGGGTGAAGGTGGCCGCCGCCGGGACCGGTCCGCGCTCGCTGACGATGAGCGCCAGGTCCGGTCCAGGCCCCGATCGCAATCCGGCGCGGACCGCTCCTGCACGAAAGCCGGTGGGCGCGGTCACGCCGCCGGGGACCGGTCGCACGCACACGGGTATCACGGGTAGATGCCGAGCGCGCCGAGGCCCATCGTCTCGGGCAGGCCCAGCGCGGCGTTCATGTTCTGCACCGCCTGTCCGGCGGCCCCC
>JBOGSW010000174.1:0-9478 GCA_050695815.1 Candidatus Limnocylindria bacterium
GATCACCGGCTCGAGCGCGGCGATCATGTGCGCGGTCATCGTGCCGTGCGTACCGCCGCCGATCCCGAGGTTGAGATCGGGCTCTGCCATCTCGAGGTCGCGGAAGAACGACGCGCTCATGGCGTCGTCGTAATGCTGTCCGGTGTGCACGAGGATCTCGTCGTGCGTCGCGCGCAGCGCGCGGCTGACCGGCGCAGCCTTCACGAACTGCGGGCGCGCCCCCACGACGGTGAGGATCCTCATCCCGTAGACCCCGAGGGAAACGCTGGCGGAAACGCTGCACCACATCGCGGGCAGGAGCCACGGAACGTCGAGCCGTCGGGCGCGTCGCGGAGCGGTTGGCCACACGGGCATGCGCCGCCCAGCCGGCGCGCGGGGTTGCCGGCGACGAGCTCGTGATCGGCCACGTCGCGCGTCACCACGCTGCCCGAACCGACCATCGCCCAGCGGCCGATCGTCACGCCCGGCAGGATCGTGCTGTTCGCGCCGAGCGCGGCGCCGTGTCGCACGAGGATCGGGCTCACCTCCCAGTCCGCATCGGTCTTGATCGATCCGTCGACGTTGATCGCCCTTGGCACCCGGTCGTTCGTGAAGCACACGTGCGGGCCGATGAAGACGCCGTCCTCCACGGTCACGCCGTGAAAGAGGCTGACGTTGTTCTGGACCTTCACGTTGTCGCCGATGATCACGTCGACATCGACATAGGCGTTCTTGCCGATGATGCATCCGGCGCCGATCACGGCCCGCTCGCGGACCTGTGCCTGGTTCCAGATGCTCGTCTGCGGGCCCACGATCGCCTCGGCGGACACATCGGCCGTGGGGTGGATGCGCACGCTCGCACGCTCGGTCATGTGGTCTCCTTGGGCGCCGCCATTCTAGCGGAGGCCGCGTCGGGGTCCCTCTCGGGGCGTGCCGCGGCCGCCAACCGGCGCATGCGGCGCATCGGCTCCCGCCCGACGAGCACGGCGAGCGCGACCGCCACCAGCGCCCAGGCCAGGTGCTGGAGGACGGACGGGCCGAGGTCCACCTCGAGGACGCGCGATGCAACCGCAGGCACGACGGCGGCGAGCCCGATGGCGAGGAGCCGCGGTGCATCCAGCTCGAGCGGATATCGGCGGCGTGCGGCGATGCCGGTCGCCAGGGCGAGGACCGCGTACGCGACCAGCGTGGCCCAGGCCGCTCCCATGATCCCGATGCGCGGAATCAGGACCAGGTTGACGCCCAGGTTGGCCGCCACGGCACCGAATGCCAGCAGCGGCACGATGCGCGTCCGACGCGCCACGTACAGGCCGCTCGCCAGCATCAGCCCGGCCGCATTCAGCGCCGATGCGAACGCCACCACCGACGTGACGTCCGCGGCCGCCGCCCAGGCCGGCGGCGCGATCAGTCCCACGAGGTCGGGCGCGATGATCGCCAAGACCGCAGCCGCAGCGCCGAACCCGGCGACGACCAGGGTGGTCGCCTCGCGCAGGATCCGTGGCGCCAGCGGCGCATCGCTCAGCTGGTAGAGGAAGGGCAGCCACGCCGCATTGAAGGAGATCGCCGCCAGGCCGATGGCGTAGCCGAGCTGGTAGCCGAACGAGTAGATGCCGATGGCGGCCAGCGCATCCGCCGCCGCCAGTCCCAGCAGGAGCCCGAGGATCCAGCGGTCGGAGACGTTGAGGAGCCAGCCCGCCGCCGAGTGCGGCAGGAGGGGCAGGCCGAAGTCGACGGCCCGACGGGCGAGATCGCGGCGAGGCCGCCACGGCCGGCCGCCGGCCAGGATCACGAACGCGGCCACGGCCATGACCGCCGCGCCCGCCAGCTGACCGGCGAGGCTGCCGATGGCGCCCAGCCGGACGACCACGACCAGCAGCACGGTGACCCCGGCGGTGGCGGCGAACGCCACGAGCGACAGGACGAAGAGCCGGCCGGGCTGGTCGGAAGCGCGGTACCAGACCGACGGCACGTACTGGAACGCGTTCGTGCCGCCGATGGCGAGGGCAAGCACCACGACCGGACCGATCGCGGCCAGGGCCGACGGCGTTAGGAGCAGCGGCAGGGCCAGCAGCACCACGAGCGTCAGGGCCATCACCGCGGCCAGGCTGATGATCGCCACGGTGCCGTACAGGTCGCGGCGCTCCCGGTCGTCGACGTCGTGATGCAGGCGCAGGAGGGCCGCATCGAGCCCGAGGCGGTAGGTGATCGCCAGCAGGAGGGCGGCCGAACCGGCCAGGCTGACCGTGCCGTACTCGGCCGGCGTCAGGAACCGCGCGTAGATCGGGAGGAGCAGGAAGGCGCCGGCGCGCGGGATCAGATTCGCGGCCGTGATGAGCAGGGAGCCCCGCGCGAGGGAGCGGAGCGTCACGATGCGTCTGGCCGGCCGATCACGGCCGGAATTCTAGGCTCCCGGGAGATCAGTCGCCGAGCGCCCTGTGGAGAAAGGCGGCCATCTGCTCGCGGTTCACGACCGCCCGGGGGCAGAAGCTCGTCGCGCTGCAGCCGCCGGTGATGCCCGCCGCCGCCAGGCGGTTGATGTCGGCCTCGTGCGCGCTGGACTCGTCGTCGCTGAAGTGGTCGGTGCCGGCCGCCGGCAGCTTCAGGGCTCGCGCCAGGAAGCTCGCCATCTGTTCGCGGGTGACGACGACCTTCGGGCAGAAGCGTGCCGGTCCACAGCCGCCGGTGATGCCGCTGGCCGCGAGCCGGTTGATGTCACCCTCGTGCTGGCTGGCGTTGTCGTCGCCGAACGCGTCGTGGCCGGTGTATGGCAGGTCCAGGCCGCGCACCAGGAAGCTCGCCATCTGCTCACGCGTCACTCCCGCCTTCGGACAGAACCGATCCCCGCCGCAGCCGGCGGTGATGCCCTCCTCGGCCAGCCAGGCGATGTCGTAGTCGAATGGCGAGCCGATGGTGTCCGAGAAGCCGGAGACGCCCGTCCGGAAGGTCCACGAAGTGGACTTCAAGGCCAGTCCGCTGGGATCCTTGATGCCCGAGGTCGCCTCGATCCGGTAGAGGCGCTCCGCGGCGAGCTTCACCTCGACGCGGATGGTTGCCTCCCGTCGAGCGCTGCTGTAGGTCACGCTGGCCGGCACGATGCCGTTCGTGACCGTGTCACGGATGCGCACGGTGGCGCCGCTGACGTTGACGACGGGCTCGTCGAAGCGGACCGATGCCGCCGGGAAACGGCTCACGTTGGTCGACCCCGCAGCGGGCGCGCCGCCGATCACCCTCGGGGCCACGTTGTCGGTGAACGACGTCGAGACCGCGTAGGTCTTCCGACTGCCGTTCGGCATCCAGTTGTGGACGCGGATGAGGATCCGGCCGGGCGCGTCCATCTGCACCGAGCCGTGCTCGGTGGCGGCGCTGGAGCTCGAGTTGTCGATGGTGACGATGCGCGAGCCGTCGGATCGATACAGGATCACGACCGGGTCGATCGGCAGCGCGCTCTTGTTCCACGGCCAGGCCCGGTCGTCGGTGATGGCGGTCACGCTCAGGCTCAGGCGGCCGGCACGCGGCACGTCGACGGCGAAGAAGTCGAGGTCGCCGGCCGGGTAGATCGTCGGCCGCACGGTGGACCCCAGGGCGATCGGCTTCGCGGCCCCGGTCCAATCGTTGGCCTCGAACGAGTCGCGACCGACGAGCGGGATCGTCGGCGACGAGACGCCGACGGCGCGCAGGGCGTTCACGCGGCCGTGCCCGTAGCGCTTGTCCCAGCCGGGCATGCCCAGGTCGTCCGCGGTCGACTTCAGGCGCGCGACCACCTGGGCGTTCGTGTAGCTCGGGTACTTGTCCCAGATGAGGGCCACGACGCCGGCCACGTTCGGCGCGGCGAAGCTCGTGCCGCTGACGTACGTGTAGCGGTTGTCGCCGGTCGTGTCCGTGTAGCCTGGCTTGCACGGCGCGCAGTTGGTCATGAGCACCGATGCGCCCGGCGCGCTGACGTCGACATCGGCTCCGTAGTTGGACCAGTTGCTGAACTCGTCGTCGACCTGGGTTGCGCTGACGGAGACGACCTTCGGATAGCTGGCCGGATAGAAGGCGGTGTCGGTGCGGTCGTTGCCGGCGGCGCCCACCAGCACGACGCCGTTGTCCCACGCGTAGTCGATGGCGTTCGACAGGAACGAGCTCGTCATGCCGACGCCGCCGATGCTCATGTTGATCACCGTGGCGCCTTGATCGACGGCCCAGTTGATGCCGAACGCGACGTCCGAGGTGTATCCGGATCCGTTCGCGTTCATGACCTTGACCGGCATCACCCTGTCGGTCCAGCTCACGCCGGCGATCCCGACGCCGTTGTTCGAGTTGGCGGCGATGACGCCCGACACCCACGTGCCATGGCCGTTGTCGTCGGCGGGGTTGGAGTCGTCGTTCGCGAAGTCGTGGCCGGCGACGATCCGGCCCGCAAGGTCGGGGTGGCCGGCCCACACCCCGGTGTCGAGCACGGCGACGACGCGGTTGCCGCCCGCCGTGACCTCCCAGGCGTCACGCACGCGCATCCGGTTCAGCGCGTATTGGTCGGCCGTCTTCGGATCGTTGACGCTGACGGCGGTGACGTCGACCGCTGCGGGCTCGTCCGCGATGGTGAGCAGGTAGTCGGGCTCGGCAAAGGCGACGTTCGGATCGGTCTTCAGCTCGGCAATCACGTCGTTCACGGCGCGACCCCCGGTGCCGACCACGGAGAGCTCCGGCCGAGCGCTCGCCGGCTCGGATTGGACCGTGAGCCCGCGAGCGGCCGCAACCTCGCCGGCCCTCTGCGGGTTGCGCCATCCGACCAGGACGCGGTCGGGAGCGACCTCGACGCTCGTGCCCGACGTGCCCTTGGCATCGTCAACCACGGGCGATCCGGGCAGCGCCGGCTCGTCAGCCGCTGCCGGCAATGCCGTGGCCAGGAGCAGGAGAACGGCCAGGAGGCTCGAGATCGCTCGGGACACGCGTTGGGGACTCCGGTGTGGTGCGATGACGCGGAGGCCGGTGCGTTGTGCCCCCATCAGCACCGCACACCCTACGACCGGCACGCCGCGGAAGACGACCGGACGATCGGCTCAACGCCACCCGGACCGATGGCCCACGCACGGTAGCACCTATCGCCTACGCCTCGGCGAGCACCTCGACCAGGCGCGGGATCGCGGCGCCCACGGCGCGACCGCGATGGCTGATTCGGTCCTTCTCGGCCTCGGGCAGCTCGGCGGTGGTCTTGCCCGATGGCAGGAGGAAGATCGGGTCGTAGCCGAACCCTCCGACCCCGCGAGGCTCGGGGGCCACCGAGCCCTCGACCGTCCCGGTGAAGATCTCGACCTCCGGCGCGGGCTCGGCCGGGACCGCGAGCGCAATGGCGCAGACCATCCGGGCGCGGCGGTCGGTCACGCCGACGAGGGCCTCGACCAGGCGCTCGGCATTGCGGCCCTGCCCCCAGCGCGCGCTGCGCACCCCGGGGCCCCAGTCGAGCGCCGCGACCTCGATGCCCGAGTCGTCGGCGATCGAGACGAGGCCGGACGAGCGCGCGAACGCATCGGCCTTGGCTGCGGCGTTCTCGGCGTACGTGTCGTACGGCTCCTCGACCACGAGCTCGAGGCCGATCTCGTCAGGCGTCACGATCTCGGCCCCCACGCCGGCCAGGAGGCGCCGGAACTCGGCCTGCTTGCCCGGGTTGTTGGTGGCGACGAGCAGGCGCGTCACTCGCTCGGCGGCGCCTCGATCGCGGTGCGCTGCAGCGTGAAGAGCTGACGGATGCCCGCGGCGGCCAGGTCGATCATCTGGTCCATCTGCTGCCGGCTGAAGGCGCCGTGCTCGGCGGTGCCCTGGACCTCGATCAGGCGGTCGTCATCGGTCATGACCACGTTGAAATCGACCTCCGCGGTCGAGTCCTCGCTGTAGTCGAGATCGAGGTACGCGTGCGCGTTCACCATGCCGACGCTCACCGCCGCCACCTGGCCCGTGAGCAGGTGGCCCATGCCGTATCGGTTCAGCCCTCGCGCCAGCGCCACGTAGGCGCCGGTGATGCTGGCAGTGCGCGTCCCGCCGTCGGCCTGGATCACGTCGCAGTCGAGGGTGATCGTGCGCTCGCCGAGCTTGCCCATATCGATCACGCCACGCAGCGAGCGGCCGATGAGACGCTGGATCTCGTGGGTGCGGCCGCCGATCGACCCGCGCGCCGCCTCGCGCTGGCTGCGCTCGGTGCCGGCGCGCGGCAGCATGCTGTACTCGGCGGTGACCCAGCCGCGGCCCTTGCCGCGCAGCCAGCCCGGGACGCGGTCCTCGATGGTAGCGGCGCAGATGACGCGAGTGTCACCTACCCGGATGAGGACCGAGCCCTCGGCGAACTTCAGGTAGTCGGGGACGATCTTGACGGGGCGGAGCTGGTTCGGGACGCGGCCGTCGGCGCGGCGCGGCGTGGCGGTGGTGGTCATAGGCAGCCGATTCTAGCGGCCACCGCGTCCGGTCCGGGTCAGTCGGCGAATGCGCGGTGCAGGAAGCCCGCCATCTGCTCCCTGTTCACGGTGGCGTTCGGGCAGAACCGTCCGCTGGCGCAACCACCGGTGATGCCCGCATCGGCCAGCCGGTTGATGGCGTCCTCGTGCATGCTCGCGTTGTCGTCCCAGAACCAGTTCCGCTTCGCGGCCGGCAGGTCCAGCGCCCGGACGAGGAAGCTGGCCATCTGGCCGCGCGTCACCCGCGAGGTCGGGCAGAAGCGCGCGACGTCGCAGCCGCCGGTGATGTCGGCTTCGGCGACACGGTTGATGTCGCCCTCGTGGGGCGAGCGGTTGTCGTCGCGGAACCAGTCGCGGCTGGAAACCCCGAGGTCGTCGGCGCGCTTCAGGAAGCTGGCCATCTGCTCGCGGGTCACGACCCCGCGCGGGCAGTAGCGGTCCGCGCTGCAGCCGGCGGTGATCCCCGCGTTGACGAGCCAGATGATGTCGTTGCGGAACTGCGACGAGCCGATGTCGGTGAAACCACCGGGGCTCGAGCCGCACGAGTCCACGAAGATCATGACCGCGTACTCGTTGCCGTCGCTGCCCCGCGCCCAGCTGCCGCCGGCGATCGTGTAGTCATCCCGAAGCATGATGGTGCGATGCCCGTCGGAGCCGTACCACTGCGCGACGAACCCCTCGACCGTGCCGTTCGAGCTCCAGGCGATGATCTCGCCGGTGAGCCTCGAGCAGACGCCGAGATCGTCCAGACGCTCGCCAATGTAGCCCATGTCGTGGTACATGCTCCGGGCGGAGGCCATCTGGTTCGCGCGCTCGACCGCGATCCGATCGACGGCGGCGTCCAGCCACACGGGCGGACGGCCCGCATCGGCGCGATGCTCATTCACCGCGCTCACGAAGTCGAGGCCATCGACGGCGCCCGCGGGGGTTGGCGCACCGGCGAGGAGCGTGGTGGCGGTCAGCATGACCGCGAGGAGGAGGCTGCGGCGGGTCGCTCGAGTGGGATGGGGCACAGGTGTGGGGCTCCGCTGGATCGCTTGGGTACGACGACCACCCTATCCGTCGAGGACGCGGGCGGGCATGGGTCGATAGTGGGGGTCGGTCGCTGCCGATGGGACCGGTCGCTACGGACGGAAGGCCCGATGCAGGAAGGCTGCCATCTGCTCGCGGGTGACCGGCGAGGTCGGGCAGAAGCGGTTGTCGGCGCAGCCACCGGTGATGCCCGACTCGGCGAGCCGGTTGATGCTTCCCTCGTGCATGGATGCGTCGTCGTCGCCGAACCAGTCGTGCGTGGTCCACGGCAGGTCGAGGGCGCGGGCCAGGAAGCTCGCCATCTGCTCGCGCGTCACGGTCGAGCGCGGGCAGAAGCGGCTCGCCTCGCAGCCGGCGGTGATCCCCGCCTCGGCGACCCTGTTGATATCGGCCTCGTGCTGCGACGCGTTGTCGTCGCCGAACCAGTCGCGCGTAGCGGCGGGGAGATGGAGGGCACGCGCCAGGAAGCTCGCCATCTGCTCACGCGTCACGACGCCCTTGGGGCAGAAGCGCTCGAAGCCGCAGCCGGCGGTGATGCCATCGTTCGCGATCCACAGGATGTCCGCCCGATACGGCGAGCCGAGGATGTCCTCGAACCAGGCGCCCCGGAAGTTCGTCTCCAGCGCGTTCCACAGCTCCCGACGGCTGCCGTCCATGAGCAGGTGCCAGATCCCGACTCCGCGCAGGCCGTTCCCGTTGACGAGGTCGTACTTCGCGGTCAGGGAATAGACGTCGTCGTAGTAGCCCTGCACCCAGGTGTCCGCGATGTCCCAGAACGCGTACCACGGCACGCGTCCGACTCCGTCCCATTGCCGGCCACGCTTCGCGGCTTCGGACCGATGGAAGGTGTAGTAGCCGGCGCTGCTGGTGAGGACGTCGTTGGTGAACGAGTTGAGCGAGTTCGTGGTGGTGGACCACTCGCGTCCGTAATAGGGCACGCCCCAGATCATCTTCGAGGCGGGCACGAGATCAAGGTAGTCCTCGAGCGCATCGGTGCTGTCGAAGATGTATTGGCTCGAGATCGGCGCCACGCCGCCGGCGCGAGCCGAGCCCGACCAGCTGAAGTCGTAGGCCATGACCATGAGCGCATCGGCAGCACCGGGCGCGGACAGGGCGGCGATGTCGTAGCCGGTGGCCCACGTCCCCGCCCCGGCCATGGTGGCGACAGTGAGGAACGAGCCGGCCCCCTGGCTCAGGAGCCGCGCCTTCACCTCGCGCACGAACGTCGTGTACTGGCTTCGCAACGTCGTGGGCACGGGTTCGAAGTCGAGGTTGACCCCATCGGCGTTGCGGGACTTCACGGCGGCCGCGATCTCGCCCGCCAGCCGCGACCGGTTCGACGAGCTGTTCAGCAGCGCCGACATGGCGTCGTAGTTGTTGTTCCACGCCATCATCGTCACGGTGAGGACGACCCTCGCGTCGCGCGCATGCGCGGCGTTGATGACGCCGGTCATGGCAGACGAGGTCCATCCCGCCCAGCCGGTGGTCGGTGTCCCGCTCGACAGCTCCTTGGCCAGCGTGCCATTCGACTGCGCGCCGACCGAGAAGTAAGCGATCGTCGAGATGAGCGAGTAATCGAGGTCCGCCATCTGCGACGACGGCAGCATCCAGTACGGCAGATAGCCGAACACCTCGCGGAAGAGGCCGTTCGGCAGGCCGCTGATGCCTCCCTGCGCCGCCGTCTGGCCCTCGGCGGAGAGGTTTTCGGCCTCCGAGGAGAGCGCGGTCGCAGCCACGCCGGGGCTGAACTCGAACTCGTCGGCGGCATGCTCCTGGAGCATCTCGGCATGGACCGATACCGCGCCGGGGGGCGCGGCCTCGTCGGGCTCCGCGGTTGGGGCCGGGGTTCCAGTCGGTTCGACGGCGCGCGCGGGATCGGCGCCGAGCAGAACGAACAGGGACAGGACGACGACGAAGAGCCGGGAGCGCGAGGACATCAGGGAAAACCTAGGCGCGTGTGGTGCAGAGCGGAATAGTACGGATGGGTGAGCTTACGCGATCAGGTCCCGTGCGCGGTACAGGAAGGCGGCCATCTGCTC
>JBOGSW010000175.1:0-3508 GCA_050695815.1 Candidatus Limnocylindria bacterium
CTGGCCGAAGGGCTGGTCGCGGGCGCCGGGGCCACCGAATTCCACCCCGTGCTCGACCCGCAGCCTGGGTTCTGCTGCGTGGCATTCGTCCCCGACTGACCCGCAACCGCTGCCTGCGGCTCGCGCGCTCATCGCTCTGATCCGAGGCCCTGACGGCCGTTGCACGGGGTGAAGGTAGCGGCGAGGGGAGAGGCTAAGATCGGCCCAACCGGGGCCTGAACCTGGCCGCCTGCTTCACCGGATGACGCTCGTCGCCATCCATGAGCCGGAACCTGGCCGATACCTTCACAGGGTGAAATCTCGGCCCCGATCGCTGGTCCGCATCGTGCATATGCGGAGCCGGGGCCGCATGGCACCACCAGAACATTTCGAGGAGGTAGGGATCTTGGAATGGCTTGCATGGCTCGTCGTTGGCGCGATCGCCGGCTGGCTCGCCGGGCTGCTCGTCGAGGGCGATGAGGGTCTGGGCGTAATCGGTCACATCGTGCTCGGGCTCGTCGGCGCGCTGCTGGGCGGATACATCGTCGGCCTGGTGACGGGCAACGACCCGATGGATGGGGTGTTCGACATCAGCACGATCATCACGGCCGTGCTCGGAGCAGTCGTCGTCGTGGTCGTCGCCGGCATGCTCATGGGCCGGCGGCGGACGGGGGGCGGCGCCGTCTGACGAGCAGCCACGCATCGGTAGCGTGAAACCGGGTGAGCCGGGCCGTCAGGGCGACGCGCCTGGCTCATCCTGCTGTCGACTAGACGCCACGGGATTCCAGTGGCGCCTTTGAAGCGACCGCTTTCAGTGCCCGGCCGCGCGTGACGCCAGGATGTGCGGGGCAAGCTCGTCCAGCGAGCTGACGACGAGATCGGCCGCATCGGCGTCATCCGGGAGCATCACGCCATCTCGGTTCAACCAGCTGGCGGTGAGGCCGGCGGCGTGCGCGCCTGCGATATCGCTTCGGAGTTGGCGGCGCGCGCTGCCGGGATCTCGCAACGTTGTCATCGAGGTCGAAGCAGACGGCTTCCGACGACCTATCGACCGATATCGACAGGAGGGTCCGGTCGGGCGTCGTGGAGCCGGTCTATCGGTCAGGCGCTGGCGTGGGAGCGCCCATAGGGCACCTTCACGCCAGCAGGACGTGGATAGATCGCGGATCCGCGACGCGGCGAGTGGCTCCTGCCAATCGGGGTCGATAGACCGGCGTTGACCGGCGACGCGGGTCCTTCTCACTTGCAGCGCATCCCTCGGTCGAGGCATTGGAGGGCGTTGCAGTCAGGCTTCTGGTCGGTCAACCACAGGTCGTACAGGCGGTTGAGCGCGTCGAATGCGTCAAGGACCGGCTCACCTCCGTAGTGGCGACAGGTCTCGGCGCCCATGTTCACCTCGCACTGCTCGTGCGTGGCCACGCCGAACGACCGCACGAAGTGATCCTCATCGTGGCGATGAAGGGCGCGTCGGTAGTTGAGTTGGAAGTGTCGCAGCTCGTGGCTGTACTCGTCGCAGACCCATTCGTCGGTGCCGGTGGGCACCCACCGCTCGAATAGCTCGAGCACGACATCCTTCGACCGCCTCGCGGCCGGAAGGCGACCCTCCAGGTCCACGACGAGGCTGCCGTCTTCCTCCCGGCCGAGATGGACCTCGTCGCTGTCGTTCGGCGGCAGCAGCGTTATGGCATACGACTCGATGATTTCGACGAGGTCCGCAAGATAGGTAAGCAGCCCGCTGGTCGAGGCCAGCGTCATGCTCGGGTCAGCCGCCGTGGCACCGGAAGTTGCTCGCCCTCGCCGACGACGACCTTGCGCCTGGCAGTCCCGATCGAGGTCTTGCGTCGTCTGGGCTTGAATCCCTTGCGCCACAGATCGAATGCGGCAATGGGAATGCGTGTGACCCGTGCGGAGACGCGAAGAGCGGGTAACTCTCGGCGGTTGACTAGGTCGAGGACGGTGTCATCGCTGATGTCCAGGATCTCGGCCACTTCCTTGGGCGTGTAATACAGCTTGACCATCTCCATAAAGCCTCATAGGCGGTATCCGTAACCATACCGCTCATGCCGGGCATGTCAAGCACGCCAGACGCCACGAGACTTCGGCAGATGGACGGTGGGGCGTGACCTGTAGGCACCGCCCAGAGTGTGGGGTGGCCTACGGGGCTTGAACCCGTAACCTCTGGAGCCACAATCCAGTGCTCTGCCGATTGAGCTAAGGCCACCACGAACCCATCCGTGGACGTCAGGACGGGGGCCGTATCGTCGCCGATGCGGACCCCGCGGTCAACCGGATCCGGACCAGGTCAGGTGCGGCTGCCCATCGAGCGCATGACGAGCAGTACGAGCACGGATCCGAGCGTGGCGATGACGAGCGCGCCGAGCCATCCGGAGGCCTCGTTCTGGCCAAGCACGTTCACCCACAGGAACCCGCCGATCAGGCCGCCGATGACGCCCACGACCATCGTGCCGAGGCAGCCCATCGCCGGCCGGCCGGGAACGAAGTAGCCCGCCAGTGCGCCGGCGATGAGGCCGATGATGATCCACCCGAAGATCCCGAGATCAGGCATGTCTCCTCCTTGATTTGCGGCGGGACCGATGTGCACGCCGCGTGCCGAACCCCCTTCTCACTCCCCCACCACCCGTGTCAGGTCGACGATCACCGAGCCGTTCTCGACCCTCGTCGGAAAGCGATCCAGGGGCGGATCGTCGGGATCGAGCGGACGACCGTCGAACGACCAGGCGTTGCCCACGCAGTCGAGCAGCTGAACCTCCTTGATCTCGATCGGGCAGTCCTCGAGGGGACTGGTCGCGCTGACCGCGGAAACCGCCCCCGGCGGGAATGGGCTGACGATCAGCTCCAGCTGGACGCGGCCGTCGCCCGCGTCGACCTCGCCGTCCCACCCCTGCGAGCGAGCCAGCAGGACCTCGCGACTGATCGGTCCTCCCACGACCTCGGTGGCGGTGGCGACCGTGGTGACGCTCGCATCCCGCGGTGGCGCCAGGCTGAAGATCGCCGGCCGCACGAGGACCATGAAGCCGATGGCGAACAGCGCGATCAGGAGGCATCCGACCGCGGCACGTCGAATCGGAGGTGGATCATCCATCGGCATCGGGTGGCAGCAGCTCGATGAGCGTCGCGCCGGTGCAGTTGTAGAAGAGCGTGCCGTTGAACCGCGCGCTGCGGTCGTCGATGCCGCGACGCACGAGGGCCGTGTGCCCGTGGAGCCAGAGCGGCGGTACGAGCCGATCGGCCAACCAGCGGAAGGACGTGAAGCCGCGATGCGCGAGGTCGTCATCGTCATTCACGTCGCGCGGCGGAGCGTGGGTCACGACCAGCACGGGCCCGGAGCGTCGCGCCCTCCACCACGAGGTGACGACGCGCGCCCACATCCCGACCGCCGAAACCTGCATGCCGCCCTCGTTGTAGACCGGCGAGCCGGAGAAGCCGACCAGCCGCACGCCGGCCTCCTCGATGATCGCGCCGTCCGGCATCGGCTCAGGAAGCAGCTCTCGCTCGGTATGGGCCCAGG
>JBOGSW010000176.1:0-11485 GCA_050695815.1 Candidatus Limnocylindria bacterium
AGATCACACGATTTCGGTTGAGTGTTCTGGTCCCGGATTCGGTGGCTTCGGTCACCGGAGTCGGACGGCATCGATGGCTTCGGTCGTCGAGGTTGGGCGCCTGTTCCTTCGGGACATTCGCGTGTCCGGGCGAGGTGCTCGTCAGCCGCGCTCGATGGTGGCGCGGTCGACCTCCTCGGGCGAGCGCAGATGGTGGATGGCGGCGAACCCCTCATCGGAGAGGGAGACGAGCGATTCAGTGAGAAAGCGATGCTGTCGCCGGAGCGCCGCGGCCGGCGGGCGACGACCGGGCCGCTCGAGGTTGCGCCGCAACAGGATCTCCATCGGCAGGTCGAGCACAACGGCCACGCACGGCCGACGGTGGTGGCGGGCGACGGCGAGGAACTCGGCGCGCGCCCAGTCCTCGACGTTGGTGGCGTCCACCACGGTCAGCCGTCCTCGGCGGAGGCGCATGGCCAGGATGCGATGGAGCAGGTCGAAAGCGTCGTCGGTGGCTCCCTGGGCAGCGGGATCATCGGCGATCATGGCGCGCAATGCATCCGAGGAGAGCACCTCGGTCGGCGCAAAATGGCGGCGTGCGAAGGTGCTCTTGCCGCTGGCGGCGACGCCGATGAGGACCACGAGCGCGTCGGCCGGGACGCGGAGTACGGAAGACCGGCCGCCCGTGCTGTCGGCGGCCGGTCGAGAAGCCATGGGTCGGTGTTCAGCCCTGCTTATCGCAGTCCGGGCACATCTCCGACTCCGGGATCGGCGCCTTCGGCTGGCCGGTGGCTCGTGGAAGCGCGCGGCCGCAGATGGTCAGGCCGGGCTCACCGACGAGATGGACCTTGCTGAAGTGTCGATCTGGCAGGCGCCACGTGACATAGCGACGCTGCCGGGTGGATGTCGAGGACACGGGGCGGGACTCCGTTTGCGGAACCTGATTCTGCCAGATTTCGCCCCCTTCCACAAACGCCACGAACGCACGCTCGATCTGGCAGCATGGTCGCCAATGGCATGAAGAAGATCGGAATCCTCACCGGCGGCGGCGACGTCCCGGGACTCAATTCGGTCATCAAGAGCGTCGTGTATCGGTCGAGCGAGGTCGGCTGGGAGACGCTCGGCATCCGTCGTGGCTGGCGGGGACTGACGCACCTCGACCAATCTGCATCGGACGTCGAGGAGTACGTCCGTCCGCTCGATCGCCAGCGGACGCGGACGATCGACCGTACCGGCGGCACGGTGCTCCATACCTCACGCACGAATCCAGCATCGATGGGTGGGGACGCGCTGCCGGCGCACCTGGATCCCGCGCGCCTCGCAACCTTCGAGACCGATGGGAGCTACGACCTCACACCCATCGTGCTCGAGAACCTGGAGCGGCTCGGGCTGGAGGCACTCATCGTGATCGGCGGCGACGACACGCTCAGTTACGCTGCACGCCTGGAGCGTGAGGGCTTCCCGGTCATCGCCATCCCGAAGACGATGGACAACGACGTGCACGGGACCGAGTACTGCATCGGCTTCTCGACCGCCGTGACCAGGGCCAAGGAGCTCATCAATCGGCAGCGGACGACGCTGGGTAGCCACGAGCGCCTCGGCGTCTTCCGCATCTTCGGCCGCAATGCCGGCTACACGGCGTGGTACGCCGCCTACGTCACAAGCGCCCGCTGCGTGATTCCGGAGGCGCCGTTCGACCTCGACCACCTGGCCGAGCTGCTCGCCGACGACCGTCGCCTGAATCCGTCCGACTACGCATTCGTCATAGCCAGCGAGGGCGCCATCTGGAGGGGCGGCCAGCTGGGCGAGATTGGCGACGCCGATGCCTACGGCCACCGCCACAAGGCCGATGTCGGCTACGCCCTGGCCGCGGAGCTCAAGCGCCGCACCGGTATCGAGACGGTGCACTCCGACCTCACCTACGACCTTCGCTCCGGCGATCCCGATGCGCTCGACCAGATGGTGGCGATCACCTTCGCCAACGTGGCGGTCGACCTGCTGGCCGACGGCCAGTTCGGGCGGATGGTGGCCGTGCGCGATGGGAAGTACTCGCACACGCAGCTTCCGCGGCCCGCCCTCGGGTCGCGCCGCCTCGACGTGGAGGCCATGTACAACGTCGACCGCTTCCGCCCGCGCTACGAAGCCAAGCTCGGCTCGCCGCTCCTGCTGGGGCCGGCGGTCCTGGGGTGAGCGGGGGAGGGATCTGGGCGCCGGAGCGCAGGCTCCTGAGCGCCGGGCTCATCGGTCTCGTCACCGCGGCCGCCTTCGAGGGCATGGCGGTGCCAACCGTCCTCCCCGCGCTGGTCGACGAGCTTGGTGGGCTCGACCTCTACGGCTGGGCCTTCAGCGCCTTCTGGCTGACGAACATCATCGCCATCACGCTCGCCGGCGCCGATGTGGACCGCCGCGGCCCCGGCCGCGCGCTGGTGGCGGGCGTGGTCGTCTTCGCGGCCGGGATGGTCGTCTCCGGCCTGGCCAATGAGATGCCGATGGTGATCGCCGGACGGGCGATCCAGGGATTCGGCTCGGGTGCGGTCGGCTCGGTCGTGTACGCGACGATCGCCCGCGCCTATCCGGGATCGGCCACGCCGAAGATGATCGCCGCCGTCTCGAGCGCGTGGGTCGTTCCGGGGCTGGTGGGCCCGGCGCTGGCCGGCTTCGTGGCCGATGCGATCGGCTGGCGCTGGGTCTTCCTGGGCATCGTGCCGCCGGTGCTGCTCATGGGGCTCGCCGTCTACCCCCAGCTCAGCAGCCTCGGCGCTTTGGATCGGATGTCGGTACCGGTGCGCAGCGACCGCCGTCGGGCGCTGGACGCGCTGCAGCTGGCGATCGGCTCGACGCTGCTCCTCGGCGCGCTGACGATCGGGGCGATCCGCGCCGAGGTCGCCGGGCTCTCCATCGAGATCGCGCGACTCCCCGCGGGGCTGCTGCTGGCGGCCATCGGCGTCACGATGGCGGTCGGAGCCTTGCGCCATCTCCTCCCGCCCGGAAGCTTGCGGCTGGCCCGAGGGCGTCCCTCGGTCATGCCCGCCATCTTCGGCGTGGCCTTCGCGTTCTTCGGCACGGAGGCCTTCGTGCCGCTCACCGTGGTCGAGGTGCGCGGCGGCAGCGTCACGCTCGGCGGGGTCGCACTCTCGGCGGCCGCCGTGACCTGGGCGATCGGCTCCTGGCTGCAGGCGCGGGCCGCCGCTGCGGGCATGCGGCGCTCGCTCGTCACCATCGGCGTGGCGCTGATCGGTGCCGGGATCGGGATCACCTCGCTCGTGCTGCTGCCGGAGCTGCCCGTGCTCACCGCCGCGCTGGGCTGGACGGTCGCGGGACTCGGCATGGGGCTCGCCTACTCGATGCTCACGCTCCTCATCCTCGAGACCGCGAAGCCCGGCGAGGAGGGCTTCAGCTCAGCGGCACTGCAGCTCATGTTCACGCTCGGCACCGCCTTCGGCGCGGGCGTGGGAGGGGCCGTCGTGGCCGCGGCGGACAGCGGAGCCATCGCGCTGGCGCCGGCCATCGGCATCGTGAACGGGGTCATGGTGCTGGTCGCCATCGGCACCGTCGCCATCTCGTTCCGCGTCCCCCGCGGGGCAGCCATGCAAGGCGCTCCCCACCCCTCGGGCTCCCCGACACCCATCCCGCTCGAGCACCCGTGACCACGCGACCGACCGCTGTCACGACATCGGTCCAGGATGGACGCATGAAGAGGATCCTGGCCATCGACGGCGGCGGCGTGCGCGGCATCATCCCGGCGATCGTCCTGGCCGCGCTCGAGCGGCAGACCGGCCGGCCGACGAGGGAGTCGTTCGACTTCCTGGCCGGCACGTCGACCGGCGCGGTGATCGTGGCCGGGCTGACCGCCGGGATTCCGGCCGAGCGACTCGTGAGCCTGTATGCCGAGCGTTCCGGGCACGTGCTGCGCCGCATCCCGGTCCTGAGCACGCTGCGCCGGATCGTGACCGGATCGATGTACGACACCGAGCGCCTGTACGCGCTCATCCGCGAGGAGCTGGGGCCGGAAGCGCGCGACTGGCGGCTCAACGACGCGCCGGATGACCTGCTGATCACCTCCAAGCGCCTGGCCGATGGCATGCCGTGGTATTTCGTGCGTGACAATCCCGTGAACTCGTGCCGCGCGGGCGGCTTCCGCCTGGCCGACGTGGTCACCGCCTCCGCGGCAGCTCCAACCTACCTGCGGCCGTGGTCCATCCCGCCCATCGGCGAGCTCGTCGACGGGGGAACGGGCGTCGCCGGCAACCCTGTCTACCAGGCCTGCGTCGAGGCCTTCGACTACACCGATGCGTACGAGCCGGCCTCCACCATCGTGGTGAGCCTCGGCACCGGGCGCTGGCCGCATCGCGAGCGGCCGAGCTGGATCTGGACGTGGCTCGAGTGGCTGCTCGCCGAGCTCCTCAGCTCGCCCGCCGAGCAGCAGACCGAGCTCGTCTACCGCCACTACCCCGAGACGCCGTTCTACCGGCTCGATCTCCAGCTCGAGCGCGACGTGCCGCTCGATGCGGTGGATCGCGTGGACGAGCTGCGCGTCGCCGGTGAGCGGCTCGCCTCCGGCGTCGACTGGCCGGCCATCCTGGACGGGCGCGACGAGCGATTCCGGGTCGACGCCTCTCGCACCCTGCCGCGCGAATACTGCCGCCTCGGTCCCGGATGACGCGGGACACCCGCCCCTTGACCGCGGGATGCTGACGGGCATGAATCGGCTGACGAACTAGCTGGAGCCGATAGAGACCGATGCGACCGGCGTACGGAATCCTCGGCGGTCCGTCGCGCAACACGATCAGCCGGCGCGGCTTTCTTCGCCGCATGCTCGGCGCGGGGGTCGGGGTCCTGTCGCTCGAGTTCCTGGGCGGCACGCTCGCCTTCCTGTGGCCGAACCTGACCGAAGGGCTGGGCGCGGCCTTCAAGGTCGGCACGCTCGACGATATCCTGGCCGCCGAGCCACGATTCGCGAATGGCCAGCCGTACAGCTTCACGCCGGCGCGCGCCTTCCTCGTCAACGTGCCCGCCGCCCGGGCACTGGCCAGCGAAGAGGCGGTCTCGGTCCCGGATCCCGCGGCGAGCGACCTGCTGGCGCTGTGGCGGAAGTGCCCGCACCTCGGCTGCATGGTGCCCGACCTATGCGACACGCGGAACCGGTTCGAGTGCCGCTGCCACGGCAGCACCTACAACATCCTGGGCGAGAAGCTCGAGAAGGGACCCGCCGAGCGCGGGATGGACCGCTTCCCGGTCACGATCGAGGATGACGGCACGGTCGTCATCGACACGCGCGAGATCATCCGCGGCGCCCCGGAAGGAACGGTCACCTTCCGCGATCCCCACCCGCCGGACGTCGGCTGCGCCTGAGCTCAGACGATGTTGAGCTCTCGGACCGGCGTGTTTGAGTCGATGCGCTCGTAGCCGAGTGGGGAGAGGTCGAGCGTCTCGTAGCGGCCGGTGGCGATCCACTCGGCCAGGCCGCGGCCGACGGCAGGTGCCTGCTGCAGCCCGTGGCCGCTGAACCCGTTGGCGAACAGCAGGTTGGTGATACGCGGATGCGGCCCGACGACCGCGTTGTGGTCGAGCGTGTTCACCTCGTAGTGGCCGGCCCAGGCGTCCAGCAGGCGCAGCCGCTCGAAGGCGGGGACGCGGTGCGCCAGCGCGGGCCAGACGAACGCCTCGAAGCGCGAACGGTCGACCTCGAGATCGAGCGTGTGTGGATCGGGATCCCCGTCGAGCGGCGAGAAGCCCGCGATGTAGCTCGGACCCTCGGGGCGGAAGTAGATGCCCGATGGGTCGACCGTGAGCGGCGCGGCGCCGATGCTCACCGGCGCCTCGAAGTGGTAGACGTGTCGCTTGCGTGCCTCGACCGGCAGCTCGATCCCGGCCATCCCCGCGACCGCGGCGGCCCGCGGGCCGGCAGCGTTGATGACCCAGTCCGCCGCGATCTCGCCGCCATCGCCCAGGCGGACGGCACCGACCCGATCGCCATCGAGCTCGAGGTCCGTCACCTCGCGGACGCGCTCCTCCACGCCCAGTGAACGCGCCTTGCGCCGGAAACCCTGGAGCAGGGCGTAGGCATCGAACCAGCCCTCATCGGCCGTGCCGAGGGATGCGCCGGCGAGGTCATCGGCCTGGATCCAGTCGAATCGCTCACGCAGCTCGGACGGCGACAGGAGCACGACCGGCACATCCATCGAGCGCTGGAGGGCGTGGTTGCGTTCCAGCGTGGCCTGGCCCGCATCGGTCGCAAGAAAGAGGTAGCCGTTCTCGACGAAGTCGATCTCAGGGACCTCGCCGTTCACGGCGAGGTATCGGTCCATGTGCCTGATGAGCTCGAGACCGAATCGGCTGATCTCGATGTTGAGCGGGGTACTGAACTGGAGCCGGATGCTGGCCGCCGAGAGCGTGGTCGAGCTGGTGCGGAAGGTCGGGTCGCGCTCGACGACCACGATCCGACCGTCGAAATCCGGGCGCGACGCCAGGAACGTCGCCACCGCCGAGCCGATGATGGCGCCTCCGACGATGACCACGTCGGCGCGCTCCGGATTGCTCACTCGCCGATGCTAGCGCCTCGGGCGCGCGGTCAAGGCGCCGGCGAAGCTTCTTCCGAGGGTGTCGGGTCGTCGCTCGGCGGCTCCTCCAGGGTCGGTGACGCAGACTCCGTGGGAGACGTCTCCTCGCTCGGAGTCGGCTCTTCGCTCGGCGACGCATCCTCGGACGGCGAAGCCTCTCCGGATGGCGACGCTTCTTCGCTCGGCGACGCATCCTCGGTCGCTGCCTCCTCGGTGGGAGATGCCTCCTCCGACGGCGCTTCGGTCGGACTCGGCTCCTCCGACGGCGCCGCGCTTTCGCTCGGAGTCGGCTCGGCGGACGCTATCGGCTCCCACGTGATCCGATTGTTCTCCGGATCGAGCGTCCGAGCCACGGCCTCGTCGGTCCACGATCCCGAACCGATGGTCGTGCTGGCGAGCGCGTCATCGTTCACCCACGCGCCTGAGATGATTGGCTCCACGAGCGCGCCGATGAATGGCAGGCTGAATCGGTACTCGCCGACGATGTGCACGTCGTTCCCCGACCAGTCGTCGCGGGCGTCATTCGCGTCGCCCTGCGTCACGAACGATCCGTCCGCGAGCACCTCGACGACGCGGTGGGTGACGATTGCGGCATCGATCTGGAGGGTCAGCACCTGGCCGACTTCGATCTCTGCCGGCGGGCGCGTGATGACGACGAGGTCGCCGGCCGTGATCGTCGGCTCCATGCTGCCGCCGCGGACGGCGAGCACGTGGTACCAGGCGTTGTTGATGAGGCCGTACGCGACGAAGAGCGTGAGGACGATGGCCGCAACGAGGGCCGTCCGCAGGACGACACTCCCGGCCTTGAGGGTTGCCTGACTGCGTTGGGTTTTCATGACGAGGTTCCGTGGACCGGGGCGCGGGCCCATGCGCGCCCCGGACCGTTGGGTCAGCTACCCGACTCGCTCCAACCCGGATTCTCGGGCTGGGTCGCGTCGAGATTCAGGATGAAGTTCGCAGTCTGGTTCTGGAACTCGTTTCCTGCGGATTGCGAAAGTGCGAACTGCAGCGTGTAGCACGCAACGGTGTTGATTGGAAGGGGATCGTACTTCGCGCCGATGCTGGTGAACTCGAGAGCGTTCAGCTGGCCTTCGTAGGCAACGCCGACCGGGCTGTTGTCGGTTGGGTCGCTGTTGCTGTCGCAATGGATCTCGGTCACGAGGACCCAGATTTGACCGTAGAAGCCGGAAACCGAGTGGCTGACGAACGCTTCCGTGACTCGGAACTTGACCGCGGAGTCCGACGCTCCGGTGTTGTAGATCTTGAGCTCTTCCTTCTCGGCGCCCCCGAAACCGTTTGCGGGCATGAGGTTCGAGACGGTGAAGCCGTTAGCGTTATCTCCCGTCCACTCAACCTCGATCCCGCCCGACGTTGCGGTGACGGCGACGGTGTCGCTATCGGTGAACCAGGCACCGCTGGTGATGACGCCGAGCGTCATCGTGGCGGTGAGGAGGGCCGCGAGGAGCAGCCCGAGACGCTTGGTGGAAAACATGATTCCGAAGAGTCCTCCCTTGCCAGGCACCGGCGGGCGCGTGGCACGCATGATCGGATCGATAGCCGCCGCTACGAGTGACCGGCGGGTGCCGAAAAGCGCTGTCCTTCCGTGTCCACGAACGGCTCGTGGAATCACTTCCCCCGAAGCGGGCCGGGGAGGTGACGCGGAGCGGGCAGCGGCTCCGGTACTGTCGGCCTATGGGCGGGATAGTACTCCTGGTGCACAAGGCCATCGGGCCCGCTTGGCGTGGTTCGCCCGAGTACTCTGGCCAGCGTGAGCTCGATTCCGACTGTCGCGGTCGCGGAGCGTCCACCGGCCACGGCTGACGTGGTGATCGTTGGCGGGGGCGTCATCGGTTGCGCGACTGCCTTCTTCGCCGCTCGGGCCGGCCTGCGCGTGGTGGTGCTCGAGCGACGCGCTGCCCTCGGGACGCTCACGACGCCGGCCTCGACCGGCGCCTTCCGGCTCCAGTTCGACAACTCCGAGGAGATCGCCATGGTGCGCGAGGGGGTCGAGCTCTTCGACGCATTCGCCGAACGCACCGGGCTCGATGGCTGGGACCTTGGCCTTCACCACGGCGGCTACCTCTTCTGCTCCCTGACCGATGCGACCGTCGAGCGCTCGCGGCGCCTCGTCGAGCGCCAGCGCGCGTGGGGCCTGACCGACGTCGAGCTGCTCAGCGGCGACGAGGCGCGTGGCCGATGGCCGTGGCTGTCGCCGGGCGTGCGCGGTGCTCGCCACCGGGCCGGCGATGGCTGGTTGGACGTCAAACGGCTGACGACGGGCTACGCCACGGCGGCAGCGAACGCGGATCGCATCCCGGACGCCGTGGGCGGCGGTGAGGCGACCTTCGTCACCCGGGCGGGCGTCACCGACATCCGGGTCGAGTCAGGACGCGTCCGCGGTGTCACCACCACCCGCGGCTCGGTGGCGGCCGAGCGCGTCATCATCGCCGCGGGCCCGTTCCTGGCACAGGTGGCCGCGCTGGCGGGCGTCCACGTCGAGCTCCGCCCGACCCGACGTCAGAAGCTGGTCATCCCTGAGCTCGACAGTGTTCCGCCCGATGCACCGATGACGATCGACGAGGAGACGGCGGCCCACTGGCGCCCGGCGATGCGCGGCTGCCTGGCCCTCTTCACCGATGCCGATGCGCCGCCCGGCGAGCCGCACGACCCGGTGCCGGTCGACCATGACTGGGCCTTCGGCCTGCTCGATCCGTCGAGCGGCCACGCGCTCGCCCGGGTGGCCCCGTTCTGGCGCGACGCGTGGGCCGGGGGTGCGCCCGCCATCCACTGGTTCCTCCAGGCCGGGCAGTACGAGTACACCCCGGATCGGCGCCCGTACCTCGGTCCGATCGGACCCGACGGGCTCTCCCTGAACGGCGGCTACTCCGGCCACGGGATCATGGCGGGGGCAGCGGGCAGCCGGCTCGTGGTCGACCTGGTGACCGGCGCTGCCGACGCGGCGTCGAACCCATTCGCCCCCGATCGCACCTTCGACGAGCGGGACCACGACATCCTGTAGAGCTCCTCGGCAGGACCATCGATGGATTGAGCTCGACGCGCGTTCCGTCAGCATGAGTCCATGCTCTCTCCCTCATGGCCGAGGCCGACGGGTTCCCAGCCCGTCCCGATCACGGCGGCGGTGCGTCGCCGCGTCCGCAGCGCCGAGCGTCGCGGGCTGCGGCGCGCGGTCGCCATCGGGGCGGGCCTCATGGCCGTGCTCCTCGTGGCCGATACGGCGATCAATGTCCTGCTCGCGACCGACGGCATCGCCCTGCTGGCGCCTTTCTCCATTGCCGCGGCCGTTGCATGTACCGCGATCGCCGCCGGCTCGCGGCGCGCATCGGTCAAGCCGGAGGTGCTCGCGTTCGCCATGATCATCGCCGTCTTTGGCACGGCGCTCCTTGGCCTGGCGCTGACCCCGGCCGGACGGATGCTCGGTGCCGCGCAGCTGGCGATCATCCTCGTCGGCATCGGCCTCTTCCTGCCCTGGGACCGCCGATGGCACGCCGGCGCCCTTGCTGCGTGCATCCTGCTCGCGGTCAGCTTCGTGCTGAGCCCGCTCGGACCGTCGCTCGTGGCCATCGACCAGGGCAACCTGCTGGCCGGCGTCGGCATGGCGTCGATCACGAGCTTCATCGGTCATTCGCTCTGGCAGCTGCGACTGCGCGGCATGCTCGTCCAGCAGTTCGAGCTTCGTCAGATGAGCCGATACGCCCAGCGCCAGGAGGCGCATGTCACCGAGCTCAACCGAGAGCTGAACCGCGTTGCGCGGCGGGACTCGCTGACCGGCGTCGGCAACCGCCTGGCGCTGGACGAGGCGATCGCGCGGCTGCTCGACCAGGGCGATCGGCTGCGCCCACAGCGCTTCGCGCTCGTCCTGTTCGATATCGACCACTTCAAGGCCTACAACGACGAGCACGGCCACCTCGCCGGAGACGCCGCTCTGGGTCGCCTCGGAGAGATCCTGCGACGCGCGACCCGAGGCAGCGACCTCGCGTTCCGCTACGGCGGCGAGGAGTTCCTTCTCCTGCTGCCCGAGGTCGACCTCAACGGGGCGATTGCCGTGGCGGAGCGCGTCCGCCGGGCCGCCGACGACGATGGGAGCGGCATCCCGCCGTTCACCGTCTCTGGTGGCGTGGCACTGTGCGATCCAGCCGACGGTCGTGACCCGGAGCCACTCCTGCGGCGCGCGGACGCAGCGCTCTACCTCGCCAAGCGCGCCGGGCGCAATCGCATCGCCGCCGATGAGCTCTCGGTCGCCATGCAGCGCCACGAGATCGCCGCCGCGGGCTGAACCCGATTCGCCGGTCCGGACCCGGCATGGCACGATGGCCCCATGAAGTTCGGGCTGCAGATCAGCCAGTTCACGTGGCCGGGCGGTGCCGCGGCGATCGGGCCGACGCTGGCGCGCGTAGCGAGCAGCGCCGACGACGCCGGGTTCGACTCGATCTGGGTGATGGACCACTTCTTCCAGATCCGCGGCCTCGGCCCTCCCGAGGCGCCGATGCTCGAGGGTCAGACGGCGCTCGGCTTCATGGCCGCGCATACGAAGCGCGCACGCATCGGCCTCATGGTCGGAGGCATCCACTACCGCGCGCCGGCCCTCTGGATCAAGGCCACCACCACCCTCGACGTGCTCTCGGGCGGTCGTGCCTGGTTCGGCATGGGCGCGGCGTGGAATGTCCACGAGTCGAAGGGCCTTGGCTTCGGGTTCCCACCGCTCAAGGAGCGCTTCGAGTGGCTGGAGGACACGCTGCAGATGGCGCATGCCATGTGGTCGGGCGGCAGCGGCAGTGGCGAGGAGTTCGAGGGTCGCCGCCTCACGGCCACCCACCTCGTCAACTCGCCGCAGTCGATCAGCAGGCCGCGGGTGCCGATCATGGTCGGCGGCGGGGGAGAGCGGAAGACCCTGCGCCTGGTGGCGCAGTACGCCGATGCCTGCAACA
>JBOGSW010000177.1:0-3638 GCA_050695815.1 Candidatus Limnocylindria bacterium
CGCCCCTCGTCGCGCAGCGCGGCCAGCAGGTGCAGCAGCTCGGTCCACGTGCGCCGATCCTGCCCGTAGGTCGGCTCGTCCAGGACGAGCAGGGCCGGCGCCGTGGCGAGCGCGGTCGCGACCGAGAGGCGCCGCTTCTCGCCGCCCGAGAGCGTGAACGGATTCGCCCCCGCCAGGCGCGCCAGGTGGAGCCGCTCGAGCAGCTCGTCGGCACGGCGAGCCGCCACCGCCTCCGGCAGGCCCGCGCGACGCGGGCCGAGAAGGAGCTCCTCGCGCACGGAGGAGGCCAGGAACTGGTGCTCGGGATCCTGGAAGACGGTGCCGATGCGGCGCACGAGCTCGCGCGCCGGCCAGGCTGCGATCGGCTCATGGCCGTGACCGGCCGCCAGCGCCTCGCCGGCCATCACGTGCCCGACGCGAGGAGCCACCAGCCCGGCCAGGAGCATGGCCAGGGTCGACTTGCCGCTGCCGTTCGGACCGGTGACGGCGAGCGCCTCGGACGAGCGGACCTGGAGGTCGACCTCCGCGACCGCATCCTCGAGTGCCCCCGGATACCGGAACGACGCACGCTCCGCCAGCACGAGGGTGGCCGCGGGCGGCGCCGCGCGTCGCGGTGGCGGTGCCGGCGGATGGTCGGGCACCCAGACGCCGGCATCCGCCAGGCCGGCGCCGTGGTCGCGGAAGACATCGCGCGGGACGCCGTCGGCGACCACGCCCGCGCCCGCCTGAAGCACGACCACCCGATCCACCAGCGGGAGCGACTCGTCGACGCGGTGCTCCACGAGCACGAACGTGGCGCCGAGCCGGTCGAGGACGCGGGCGAGCACGTCGCGCACCTCTGCGGCGCCGTCGGGATCGAGGTTGGCGGTAGGCTCGTCGAGCATGAGGAGCCCGGGCTGCAGGGCCAGGGTGCCGGCGAGCGCCAGCCGCTGCTGCTCGCCGCCGGAGAGAGCATGCGTCGGCCGGTCGCGGTCGTACGGGAACTCGACCGCGGCCAGGGCGGCGTCGACTCGGGGCCAGATGGCATCGGTCGGGACGCATCGGTTCTCGAGGCCGAAGGCGACGTCGTCACCGGCGCGGGCCATCACGATCTGTGACTCGGGGTCCTGGAAGAGGAGGCCGCTGCGGTCGCGAGCCTCGCGCGGATCGCGACCGTCGACGAACAGCACGCCCTCGGTCTCGCCGCCGGCGGCCGCGTCGAGCAGGCCGGCCAGGGCCGCGAGCAGCGTCGACTTGCCGGACCCCGATGGCCCCAGCAGCAGAACCCGCTCGCCGCGCTCGACCACGATGTCGACGCCACGCAGGGCCCATTCGCGCCGACCGGGATGCCGGATGCCCCAGCCACGCGCCTCGATCCGCGCCGGCGTCGCGCTCCTCATGCCGGCATTGTGCTGCCTGGGGCGGTCAGATCTCCGGCTGCTCGCGCCCGGCGGCGAACCCGCTCAGCACCCCGGTCGCCAGGATGGCGCGGAACAGCCACCATGCGCCGATGCCTGCCAGCACGATGCCGGACAGGACCGTCGCCGCGGCGTAGACGGCCCAGAAGTCGATGCCGGTCTGGGCGTAGTAGAGCGCGATGTCGTGGATCGCGGCTCCGACACCGGCGAGCGCCCCGGCCAGCATGGCCGCGGGCAGGGCCCACCAGCGGTAGAGCCCCAGCGCGAACCCGAGCTCCGCGCCACCACCCTGGACGGCGCCCGAGATCAGGGCGTCGGCGCCCCACTGCGAGCCGATGAGGGCCGACACCGCCGCCGAGACCAGGCCGCCGAAGAATGCGGCGCCCGGGCGCCGGACGATCAGCCCGACGAGGACGCCGGGCAGCAGCCAGACCCCGTACAGGATCGACTGCGCCGGGGGCAGCGCCACGAAGAGCGGCGTCGTCGCCGACCAGAGCGCGTTCCAGGCAACGAAGACGACCCCGAACGCGACCGCCACGACGGCCGCCACCACGATGTCGACCGTCCGCCAGCCACGTCGATTGCTCATGCTTGTCATGCTGATGCTCCCTTCACACTGAGTGCTCCACGACGAGAAGCGTGCCCGTCTCCATCCGGACCGACGCCCGCGGCGTGACGACCTCGTTGCTCAGGCCACGGGAACGCCCCATCTGCAGCGTCGCCGCGTCGAGCGTCCAGCGCAGGCCGTCGGTGGTGACACCCGACGCATCACCGCCGATCGGCAGCAGCGTCACCAGGTCTCCCACGGCCCCGGCCAGCGCCAGGCGCTCGCCGCCCCGGAGGACGCGGACGGTGGTCGAGGCGCGGACCAGGCGCACGTCGCGTCCTGCCAGCGATGAATCGGCCAGGAGCAGCACGTTGGCCAGCTCATGGTCGAGGCGGCCACCGCCGGTCGCTCCCAGCAGCGTCACCTCGGTGGCGCCCGCATCGAGCGCCGCCGCGATCGCCAGCTCCGTGTCCGATGCCTCCTTGTCGACCGGGTTGCGCTGCACGCGCACTCCCGATGCCGACAGCCGCTCGACGAGCCCGGACTCGACCGAATCGAGGTCGCCCACCAGGAGGTGCGGCCGGCGGCCGATCGCATCCAGCAGGCCGGCCCCGCCATCGGCGGCGATCACGAGCTCAGCCTCGTCCACCCGGGATGCGTCGCCCGCGCCCAGCTCGCCGGAGGCGACGACCACGACCTTCATCGGTGCACTGCCTTCCTGCATCGGTCTTTTTGGAGAATGCTTCGAGGGGCGCGCCGCGAATCGGTGCTGCTTCGACTTCCTTCGCCGGCATGATCCGGATCAGGTTCGAGGGTCTGCGGACGCATCGGCGTCGCACTCTCAGCGCTGTCGCGCTCCCCTGTCGTCCTTGGCTTGTCCATCAAGCCTAGCACGCGCCCTATCATCGGTCGATGCATCCCAACGTGGTCCGAGTGACCGATGCCGCCCGCGCGGCGGGGCTCGAGATCAGCGTCCAGCGCTTCCCCGAGGGCACCCGCACCGCCGCGGATGCCGCTCGTGCCGTGGGCTGCGAGGTGGCCCAGATCGTCAAGTCGCTCGTCTTCATGGCCGGCAACGAACCGGTCGTGGCGCTCGTGTCGGGCGCGAACCGGGTCGATGCCGCCAAGCTGGGCGCGGCAATCGGCTCGAACGGCATCCGGCGCGCGGACGGAGACGCGGCCAGGGCGGCGACCGGCTTCGCGATCGGCGGGATCCCGCCGTTCGGGCACGAAGGGTCGCTCGGCATCGTGATCGACCGCGACCTGCTGGTCCACTCCACCGTGTGGGCCGCCGCCGGCCTGCCCGACGCGGTCTTCGAGATCACCCCCGATGAGCTCGTGCGCGTCAGCGGCGGAGCCGTCGCGGATCTCGCGGAGGCACCGTAGGAGCGTGCCATCGGGCGTGCCGGTCGCCTTCGGGATCATGGTCGTGGCCGGGGTCGTGCTGGCCGCCGTCTCGATCTTCCTGCTGCGCATCAGCGGCGCGCGTACCGGAGTGGCGCGCCGCCTGGCGGGCCCGGCCGAGGTGAAGGTCGGCCGCCTCCTCGATCCGGGCGACATGCCGGTTCGACCGGTCCGCGTCGTCGGCCGGATCCGGTGCAGCGATCCACTCGAGGCAGGCGGCGGAGAGCGGCTCGTCGCGTTCCACCGGGACGTCGAGGTCCGGCTGGCGGGCATCGGATGGCGGACGATCG
>JBOGSW010000178.1:0-4691 GCA_050695815.1 Candidatus Limnocylindria bacterium
GAGGGGATCCGCGCGGCGGGCGGGACGCCGATGGAATTCAACACCATCGCCGTCAGCGACGGCGTCAGCATGGGCACCGATGGCATGAAGGCCTCGCTCATCAGCCGCGAGGTGATCGCCGACTCGATCGAGCTCGTTGCGCGCGGGCACCTGTTCGATGGGCTCGTGTGCCTGGTCGGCTGCGACAAGACGATCCCGGCGGCGGCCATGGCCCTGGCGCGGCTCGACCTGCCGGGGCTCGTCCTCTACAACGGCACCATCAACCCCGGCGTCCTGCGCGGGAGGCGCGACGCGACCGTGGTGACCGTGTTCGAGGCGATCGGCGCGTATCGGGCCGGGAAGATCTCGCTCGACGAGCTGCGCGAGATCGAGGACCTCTCGTGCCCGGGGCCGGGCGCGTGCGGCGGCCAGTTCACGGCCAACACGATGAGCACCGCCCTCGAGTTCCTGGGCATCTCGCCCGGCGGCCTGAACGGCATCCCCGCCACCGACTCGGCCAAGGAGGACGCGGCGCATCGGGCCGGCGAGCTGGTCATGGAGCTCGTCAACGGCGGCATCCGGCCGTCGCACATCATGACGCGTGCGGCGATCGACAACGCCATCGCCTCGATCGCGAGCACCGGTGGCTCGACCAACGGGGTGCTGCACTTCATGGCAATAGCGCACGAGCTCGGGATCCCGCTCGAGCTGGAGGACTTCGACCGCATCGCGGAGCGCACGCCGATCGTCGCGTCGCTGATGCCCGGTGGCCGCTACACGGCCCTCGACATCCACGAGGCCGGTGGC
The DNA here is from genome assembly GCA_050695815.1 of Candidatus Limnocylindria bacterium. Taxonomy (GTDB): domain Bacteria; phylum Chloroflexota; class Limnocylindria; order QHBO01; family QHBO01; genus JACDBZ01. The sequence goes on from JBOGSW010000178.1 coordinate 787, forward strand.
GTCGGCCTGGTCGCCCGCGAGCTGCTGAAGCGCGACCTGCTCGACGGCTCCACGCGCAACGTTGATGGCCGCACGCTGGCCGAGCTTGCCGATGCGGCGGTCGAGACGCCCGGCCAGGAAGTGGTGGTCTCGATCGAGCACCCGATCAAGCCGACCGGCGGCCTCGCCATCCTGCGCGGCTCGCTGGCCCCCGACGGCTGCGTGGTCAAGCTGGCCGGGCACGAGATGCGCCAGTTCCGCGGACCCGCGCGCGTCTTCGACTCCGAGTCCGAGTGCTATGACGCCGTGCGCGCGCAGCGCATCGGTCCGGGAGACGTGGTCGTCATCCGCAATGAGGGTCCGGTCGGCGGACCCGGCATGCAGGAGATGCTGTCGGTCACCGCGGCGCTGGTCGGCGAGGGGCTGGGCGGCGACGTCGCGCTGCTCACCGACGGGCGCTTTTCCGGCGGCACGCACGGGCTGATGATCGGGAACGTGGCGCCCGAGGCGGCGCTGGGCGGACCGATCGCCGTCGTCCAGGAGGGGGATCCGGTCGTCATCGACGTCGACGCGCGGCTACTGGACCTCGACGTGCCCGCCGACGAGGTCGCGCGGCGGCTGGCCGCATGGTCGCCGCCGGAGCCTCGCTACACCGGTGGCGTGATGGCGAAGTATGCGGCGTTGGTGTCATCGGCCTCTGATGGGGCGGTGACAACCGGCGCGCGCCTGGCCCGAGCGTTGTCGCAGCCGGATCGGGGCTGATTCCTATCGGATTCTCGCCCCATGACACGTATCACCGAATGGCGCGCTCGAACCCTGTTGAATTCCCACCAGGCGACGGTTCTGACAGGGTTCGCCGCGCTCCTCACGCTCAACCACGGGGCGGCGGACGGCCCGGACCCGTGCTAGCTCTCGGGCCGTGAGAATCTGATAGGAAAGCGCGCCGAGCCGCGATTGCTCAGACCGGCAGGCTGCTCGCGCGGTAGGCGGAAACGCCGACGAGCGTCGCCACCACCAGGCCCATGGCAAGCACCGCCAGCGGGACGCTGAACGGACCGATCGCGACGGCCGCGGCCAGCAACAGCACCACGGCGACGACCACTGGGCGGAAGATCGCGCCGGCCCGTCCGCTGCGGGTCACCAGCCAGGCGGCGACCAGGTAGATCGCAACCGGCACGGCCACGATCAGCCCGGCGACGATCGGCCCGATCTCCGCCTCCTCGTGCGTCAGGTCCGCCGCCACGTTGAGCCCGGTGCCGACCGCTGCAACCGCCGCGAACACGACATAGTGGCCGTACCCCCACAGGAATGCGGTGCCCTGGTCCAGATCGCGGTCCTCCACGGCGTCGTGCTTGAAGTAGGCCCACCACATCGCGCCGATGAGCACGAGCGCCCCGAGCGCCAGGACGACGAGCTCCGTCGACAGCCCGCTGACCGTGATCGCCTCCTGGATGGCGGTGGTCGCCGCCAGCACGCACTCGCCGAGCACGATGATCGTGAACAGCCCGAAGCGCTCGGCCATATGGCCCCGGTGCCACGGCGTCATGCCCGCACGCTCCGCCCACCACGGCACCGCCAGCTCGAGCGCCACGAGCACGGGGAAGCCGACGGCCGCCAGTTCCGACGGCAGGAACAGGCGCGCCAACCATCCGACCTGGAGCACGCCGACACCGATCGCGTAGCGCATGGCCGTCGGAGCGCGTTCGCCGTGCTCGTGTGCCGCTCGCAGCCACTGGGCCACGAGGCCGATCCGCACGATCAGGTAGCCGATCGTGATCGTCACGTAGTCGAGGCCCTCGAACGTGCGGGCCACCCCGGCGGCGATGACGAGCACGCCGGCGATCTGGACGAAGGTCAGCAGCCGATAGAGGACGTCATCGGTGTCATAGGCCGATGCGAACCAGGTGAAATTGAGCCACGCCCACCAGATGGCGAAGAAGACCATGAGGTACGAGACGATCCCCTCCACGAGATGGCCATCCGCCAGGTCGTGGTGGAGCGCGACCGATGCCTGCGCCACGGCGACCACGAAGCACAGGTCGAAGAGCAGCTCGAGCGGCGTCGCGGCGCGGTGAGCCTCGCCGGGGTCGCGTCCGCTCATCTGGACGTGCCAGGGTCGGCGTGCGGCGGTCATCGGCCATGATGGTGCCTCAGCTACGCATCTCCTGTCGTAGGAAGGCGACGTACGCGACCGCGAAGCAGGCGACCGTGAGCGCGACCAGGATCACGACCTGTGGCCAGGCGAGGAGCAGGCTCTGGTCGAGCGAGAGCTGCGAGGGGATCTGCTCGCCCAGCTGGGTGAGCTCGGCAAGACCGGGAACGCCGACGGTTGTCGTGCCGGGGTTGAGCAGCACTCGCGTGGTCTGCGTGTAGAGCGTGTTCGGGCTGATCGAGGCGAGCTGCTGCTCGAGGCGAGCGTGCGCCAGCGTATCGGAGACCGATGCCTGGGCCGACGTGGGCGCCAGCGCTCCGGCCACGAGCTGCGCCAGCAGGACCCCGAAGAGGCTCAGCGCCAGCCAGAGACCGATCGCCAGCAGGGCCGATGTCGCCGGCCGCCGCACGAGCACCGAGCAGAGCATCGCGAAGGCGAGCCACAGGCCGACGTACAGGATCGTGACCGCCAGCCACGCGACCATGCGCAGCACCTCGGAGAACGTGGGAACGATCCCGAGCCGCAGCAGGCCGACCCCGGCCACGACCAGGATCATCGCCGTCAGGGTCAGCGCGATCGCCGCGAGCCCCGCCACGAACTTCCCGTTGATCACGTCGTCGCGGTGGATCGGCTGCGAGACGAGGCGCGGGAGCGTGCCCTGGCCGCGCTCGCCGTTGATCGCATCGAAGCCGAAGGCGATCCCGAGCAGCGGCGCCAGGAAGCCGATGAGGGCCACGAACGACGGCACCGGCTCCGCACCGAGCGTGAAGAGCGCCAGGAACACGGCCGGTGCGCCGCTGGCCTCGGTCGCCAGATCGCGGATCGTCCCGCCCGCCGCGTAGACCGGGGCGGCGGCGGCGAGCGCCAGGATGACGAACAGGATCCCGAACCGGAGGCTGGTGAGGGCATCCACCAGCTCCTTGCCGGCGATGACGCGCCACCCCGCGCCGCGGCGACGCAGCCAGTCCGGGCGGTCGTCCGGTCCGGCCATCCGGGCGGTCAGCTCACGCAGCATCGTGCGTCACCTCCGCCTCCCGCGACGGCACCAGGCGCCGATAGATCTCGTCGAGGTGCAGGCCCTCCTCGCCGGCCCGGGCCGACAGCTCGGCGATGGTTCCCTCGGCCACCAGCCGCCCGCGGCTGAAGACGCCGATGCGATCGCACAACCGCTCGACCTGCTCGAGCAGGTGGCTCGAGAGCAGGACGCCCAGCCCCCGCTGCGCCACGAAGCGCTGGATGAGGGCCAGGAGCTGGGCGACGCCGGTCGGGTCGATGGCGGTGGTCGGCTCATCGAGGATCAGGATCTCGGGATCCTTCATGAGCGCATCGGCGATGCCGAGGCGCTGGATCATGCCGCGCGAGTACGTCTCGACCGCACGGTCCGCGGCCTCGGCCAGGCCGATCTCGTCGAGGAGGGTCGAGATCGTCGCTTCGGCATCGGTCCTGTCGAGTCCGTTCAGCCGAGCGGTGTAGCGCAGGTTCTCTCGACCGGTGAGGCCGCCGTAGAAGCCGACCGCATCGGGCAGGTATCCGACCCGGCGCTTCACCTCGAGGGCGTGCCTGGTCGGATCCAGGCCGAGGACGTGAGCCTCGCCTGACGTCGGCTCCGACAGGCCGAGCAGCATGAGGATCGTGGTCGTCTTGCCGGCGCCGTTCGGACCGAGCAGGCCGTAGATCTCTCCGCGCCGCAGCTCGAGGCTGAGCCGGTCGACCGCGACGTGGTCGCCGTACCGCTTGGTCAGCTCGTCCGTGCGCAGCAGTGGGGCGGTGTCGG
>JBOGSW010000179.1:0-9194 GCA_050695815.1 Candidatus Limnocylindria bacterium
GCCTTCGGCGACTCGTTCTCCACCCTGACCGATCTCGACGACGTCATCGACGGGCGGCTGCGGCTGAGCCTTGGCATCCCCGTTGACGCGTTGCCCGCCGCGGCCGCACGCGGCCTGCGCACCGGGACGCTGCTCCACGGCCGGGAGACGATGCGCTTTGGGTGGGCCAAGGAGTACGCCGATGGCGCGCTCGGCTCCGGCACGGCCGCGCTCTTCGCGCCGCGCACCTGCGGGGAGGCGCCCGATGCCGGCATCCTGCGCGTGCACCCAGCCGAGCTCGACGAGCTCTTCGACGCGGCCCGTCGGGCGGGGATCGGGATGGCGGTCCACGCTATTGGCGATCGGGCGGCGGCCGCCGTCCTCGATGCGGTGGAACGCGCGCCGGACGCGGCGCCGGAGGCCCCGCGGGATCGGATGGAGCACGCCCAGCTCGTCCGCCCCCAGGACCGCGCACGCCTCGCGGCGCTGCGGGTCACCGCCAGCGTCCAGCCCATCCACGCCGCCGCCGACCGCGATCTCGTGGAGTCGTGCTGGGACGGCCGGCAGGACGACGCCTATGCATGGCGCTCCCTCCGCGAGCGCGGAGCCCTGCTGGCGGCGGGGTCGGACGCCCCGGTCGAATCGGTCAACCCATGGCTCGGCATCTTCGCGTTCGTCCATCGCCGTTCTCCGTCCGACGAGCGCGGGGACTGGCGATCGGCGCAGGCGCTCACGCTCGCCGAGGCGCTCCGTGCGTACACGCTCGGCCCGGCGCGGGCCATCGGTGCGGCGGACGAAGGGCATCTGCGGGTGGGCGCACGGGCTGATCTGGCGGTGCTCGACATCGGTCTGGAGGCTCTTCTCGCGGCTGACGCACGTCTGGCGGACGTGCGATCGGTCATCACGCTGGTGGCAGGACGAGAGGTCCATCGGTCCTGAAGGCGTTGCATCCGCGCATCGGGAAGGGCTAGGATGCTTGGCAGCCGAGCAAATAGCTGCCATGGCCTGGAGGATCCTCGTGAGCGATCAGGAGCGAGACAAGGCGTTCGAGGTGCACGGCGACGGGCGCCAGCCGGTCGGGCCGGGTCCTGTGCCGACGACCTTCGATCCGACGACGCTGGACTTCGGCCACCACGCCGGTCGCACGATCGCCGAGCTCGCCACCATCGATCCCGACTACCTGCACTGGCTCGAGCGGCATCCGTCGGGCGTGCGGTTTCGGAACGAGATTCATCGCGTCCTGGGCGCCGTGCCGCGCTCGACCGACTGGAACCGCTGAAGCTCCAGCGTGGCAAGCGGGTCTGCAGGTCAGTCGCTCGCCGGTTCGATCCATCGCACACCGCCGAGATGGACGCGGGTGCGTTCCCGAACCACCACCGCCACGATCGCCACATTGCCGCAGGTCCGGCAGCGCAGGACCTCGCCCGCGCTCCGGTAGACCTGCATCGCGCCGAGGGGGTTCACCGTCCCGCACGTGGCGCAGCAGCCGCGCGCATCGGTCATCTCCCGTCCGAATACCTCGTGCAGCAGGCCGCCGAGCGCGTTGCCGTCGAGGTGGGTCTCGTCTGTCATCGTGTTCATCCTCCTGTGGGACCGAATCGCTCGGTCAGGATGCGTGCCGGATCGTGGCCGAGCTCGACCAGGACCGATGCGACCGCCTCGACGAATCCCGTCGGCCCGCAGACGTAGGCCAGGGGCCGGAGCTCGGGCGGCCAGCCGAGGCCAGCCAGGGCATCGCGGTCGAAGCGGCCGCGTCGTCCCGTCCAGCCATCGGACAGGGTTCGCGTCAACGTGTGTGTGATGTCGACGCCCTCGGCATCGGTGGCGATGGCTTTGAGCTCATCGGCGTAGATCACGTCATGGGCGGAACGCCAGGAACAGAGGAGTCGAACCGGGACGTCGCTGCGAGCGGCGACCCGTGAACGGAGCATCGCCATGAGAGGCGCGATCCCGCTGCCGCCGGCGACGAGCAGGAGCGGGCCGCCCCGGCTCGATTCCCACACGAAATAACCGCCGATCGGGCCGCGCAGCTCGATCCGGTCGCCGACCACCAGAACATCGGTCAGGTAGGGCGAGACCTCGCCGTCGTCCAGGCGCTCGACCGTGATCGTCACCCTGCTGCCGTCGGCAGGCGTCGCGATCGAGTAGCTGCGCTGGGCCTGGTAGCCGTCCTCCGCGGTCAGGCGCACGTCGATGTGCTGGCCGGGCAGGTGACCTGGCCAGTCAGGGACGTCGAGGGTGAGGCTCCGCACGCGCGGCGTCTCATCGATGCGATCGACGACCTCGGCGATCGCCCAGGTCAGTCGCCGGAGTACCGCTGTTCGCGCCATGGATCGCCGTAGTTGTGGTAGCCGTAGCCCTCCCAGAAGCCCGGGGCGTCGTCGGCAAGCAGCTCCAGCGCGCGCAGCCACTTCGCGCTCTTCCAGAAGTAGAGGTGCGGCACGAGCAGGCGGGCCGGGCCACCATGCTCCGGCGCGAGCGGCGCGCCGTTGTAGCGGTAGGCGACCCACGCCTTGCCGCCGGCTAGGTCGTCGAGCGGCAGGTTGGTGGTGTAGCCGCCGTACGAGTGGGCCACGACGAAGGCGGCCCTCGTCTCGACCCCGTCGAGCAGCACGTCGATCGGGACGCCGGTCCAGGCCGTGTCGAGCTTGGACCACTTCGTGACGCAGTGGACGTCGACGGTGATCTCCTCGGCCGGCAGGGCCGTGAACTGCTGCCAGCTCCAGCTGAGCGGCTGGTCCACCTCGCCGACGAGCTCGAGCCGCCAGTCGTCGAGGCCGATGCGCGGGGTCGGTCCGGCCGACAGCACCGGGAAATCCCGCGTCACGTACTGGCCGGGCGGCAGCCGGTCGCTCGGCGCCGCCGGCGCCTGGCGGCGCTGGAAGCCCCGTGAGATGAAGCTCATGGCCGATGCCTCGTGCTGCTGGTCCCTATGAGTCCCACTCGTCGCTGGGCGGGCGGGTTCGCGCCTCGACCAGTTCGGCGACCCACGCTCTGAGCGGCGGCAGGTGCTCACCATAGTGCTCCGCCCCGGCCTTGCGCACCCACCAATTCGCGGCCTCACTCGGGTCGCGCAGTGCGAACCAGTGCTGGAGCATGTAGGCCCGAGCCACGGTGGCTTGCTTCCACACCGTCTCCCACGGCGCATTCTTCATCGCAGCCAGAACGTCGGCGTTGCGCGCGTCGATATCGACGTCGTGCGGCACGTAGGAGCGGGCGGCGATGTTGGTGAGCTGGGTCGCGGCCTCCTCAAGCCATGAACCGAGGTGAGAAACGAGGTCCTTGACGCTCCAGTCCGGCTCGCGGAAGTAGCCTGGAGCAAGTCGCTCGTCGGGGGTCAACATGTGGATGAGAGCAGTGATCTCCGACCAGCGGGCGTACTCGAGATCAACCTCGGCGAGGTAATCCTGCGGAACCGTGAGCGGCACGTTATCGGTGGCGTGGGCTTGACCCACTTCGGCGATGTGTGACATGGGTCCTCCTCCGGCGACGTTGCTCCGGTCGCCATCCATCGGGCTCATGGCGCGGGTGTCATGTCTTGTGCCCAGGAGAGTTTATTGGGCAGGCGCAGCAACTGGCTGCTCGATGAGCTTCGCGGACCACCTCGCGCCAACGAGGCGGTCCCGGGACTGCTGGTCGTGCGTCGCGTCATAGGCTCGCCCACCCGGCGGTGCGTTCGACTGGTGCTCTGGGAGGGCTCTGGCTGACGTCCCCGGGTGTGGCAGATCCATGAGAGGAGCCTGGAGTAGTCGTGAGACGGCGGCAGCCCTGCTAGCGGCGCAATCGAACGCCCGCTAACCCCCCAAGGGCCCATGGGGTGCTCAGGCGTAGACTTCCGACGGATCCATCGAGGTGTGGATGGTGTAATGCAATCGAGCTCAACGATCCCGGTGGCGGTCGACAGCGAGACGCTCCTGCGCGTCATCGCGACCGCCGCGGACGCGCTCTATGTCGTCGATCGCGATGGCTATGTCCGCTTTCTCAACCCCGCCGCCGCCGCGATCCTCGGCTACGCCGACCCAGCTGAACTCGTTGGACGGCCAAGCCATGCAACGATCCATTACAAGCACGCGGATGGGTCCCCGTATCCGGTTGAGGACTGCCCGATGCTTCGTGTCCGCGTCACGGGACAGACGCTCCACACGGAGGAGGATTGGTTCGTTCGGATGAACGGAGCGCTCGTTCCGGTCGCATACAGCTCCGCTCCATTTCACGACGGTGCCGGGTGGGGTGCGGTCATCACCTTCCGCGACATCACGGAGCGTCTGCGGCTCGATGAGGTAGCCCGACGCGACGCCGTCGAGCGCGCTCACGCCGAAGACGTCCAGATGTCCCGTCAGCGTATCGCCGAGGCCTCCGATACGGCGCGGAAGCGGATCGAACGTGACATTCATGACGGAGCCCAGCAACAGCTCATCGCTGTAAGCCTTCGCCTTGAAGAGGCACGGGCGGCAGCTCGGGACGACCCGGAATCGGCAGCGGTCGTCATCGACACCGCGCGTATCGAGCTTCGCGTCGCTCTTCAGGAACTTCGCGAGCTGGCGCGGGGAATTCACCCCAAGGTGCTGACCGAGCGGGGGTTGGCCGCGGCCTTGCGCGCATTGGCCCGGCGGAGCGCGATTCCAGTTGATCTCGACCTCCATCTCACGGCCGATCGGCGCCTCCCACCCGCGGTCGAAGGGTGCGCGTACTTTGTCATCTGCGAAGCGATAGCCAATGTTCAGCGGCATGCCCAGGCCTCGCACGTCACGATCCATCTCAAGGAAGACGCGGAGTCCGTTCGTTTCTCGATCGCCGACGACGGCGTTGGGGGCGCGACACTCGGCGCTGGCAGCGGCTTGACCGGGGCCCGGGACCGGGTCGACGCCATGGGAGGGACACTGGTGATCAGCAGCCCACCTACTGGCCCCACAATTCTGACCGGAACGGTGCCCTTCGCCCCGAGAAATCCCGCATCGGCCTGATGGACGCAAGTGCGCACGTCAAGCCATTGCGCGTCGTGCTGGCCGACGACGCGGTCCTCGTCCGAGAGGGAATCGCCCGCCTACTCGCAGCCGCGGGTATGGAAATCGTGGGTCAGACGAGGGACCCAGTCGGGCTACTTGCTGTTGTCAACGCGGAGCGCCCGGATGTTGCCATCGTCGACGTTCGGATGCCGCCGACTTTTACCCTCGAGGGTCTGCAGGCAGCACGCCGCATCCGTGCTGAGCACCCATCGACCTCGGTCCTCCTTCTGTCCACGTACGCGGTGGCGGAGGATGCGATGGACCTGTTGTCGTCCTCGGCCGGTGGCGTCGGCTACTTGCTGAAGGACAGCGTCTCGAACGTCGAAGAGTTCGTGACAGCGGTGCAGCGCGTAGCAGCGGGTGAATCGACCATCGATCCGTCGCTCGTCGCTGAGCTGTTCGGCCGCCTGCGGCGAGCGGACCCTCTCGCCGAACTGACATCGCGTGAGCGCGAGGTGCTCGCGCTGATGGCCCAGGGACGCTCGAATGCAGGCATCGCCCGCGAACTCACGGTGACAGAGGGTGCGGTCGAGAAGTACGTCAAGAACATCCTGGCGAAGCTCGAGATTGAGCCGGATCAACTTGCTCATCGGCGCGTCCTTGCCGTACTGACATACCTGGACAACAGGTAACCGTCGGCCAGCGCCCGAGGCGCTCGGTCCGGAAGTTGGGGGGCTAGCGGGCGTCCCACTGCGCCGCTAGCGGGCTGGCTTCCGTGCGTTCGTCGGTCGAGGCTCGTACGGACGGTGATCTCCCACGTTCGCCGGGCTCAAACCAGAGCCCGCGGTGGCGAGGACACCGGTCGAGCGAGGACGAGCCATGTCACGCCATCCGAACGGGCAATTGAGGTCCGCGCCCGCCACGGTGACGGCCGACGGACATTGGAAGATCTCAACTACGTACCGCCGCCTGCGGGTGCTCGGTTTCGCCGAGCATGAAGCCGGGGACTTCACCGCCTACGTCAGCGGCATCGCGATCGGCCTCGTGCCGTGGACCATCCGGGAACTCACCCACCTGCTCTTCCTGCGCGAGCTCGCTCGCACGCGCGGCGAGTGGTCCGGCGCGGACGATCGCGCGTCGACCGACGTCGGCGATGGACGGCGATTACCCAGGCGGGCGCCTCGCTACCTGAATCAGCCCGACTGCCCGATCACCCTGCAACTGCTCCTCCGGGCCACTTTGGGTCGCACGGCCCAGATGCCGGAGCGTCCCGCCGGCGCGCCCGACGAACAGGGTCGAGAGGGAAGGTGAGGCCAGCTGATCACCGTCCCCACGACCCGCCACACACGATCGAGCCACATCTGCTCGGTGGCCTTCACCTGCCCCCGGGCTCCAGAGAGGTACGGACATGAGCACGATCACGACGCAAGACGGCACCGAGATCTACTACAAGGACTGGGGCCAGGGCCCGGTCGTCACGTTTTCACACGGCTGGCCGCTCAACGCCGATGCCTGGGACGGCCAGCTGCTGTTTCTGGCGCAGAACGGCTATCGGGCGGTCGCACACGATCGTCGCGGCCACGGCCGATCGAGCCAAGCCTCACGCGGCAACGACATGGACGGCTACGCGGACGACCTTGCCGCCGTCATCGAAGCCCTTGATCTCACCGACGTCACCGCCGTCGGCCACTCCACCGGAGGCGGCGAGGTCGCCCGCTACGTCGGCCGCCATGGGACGGCGCGCCTTGCGAAGGCCGTCCTGATCGCCGCCGTGCCACCGATCATGGTCCAGACCCCGGCGAACCCCGAGGGGCTGCCGCTGAAGGTCTTCGACGACATGCGGGCCGCCCTCGTCAACGACCGCTCGCAGTTCTACCGGGACCTGGCCGTGCAGTTCTACGGTGCCAACCGGCCCGGCGCGACGGTCTCCCAGGGGATCCTCGACCAGTTCTGGCTGTGGAGCATGCAGGCCGGCCTCAAGGGCGCCTACGAGTCCATCAAGGCGTTCTCCGAGACCGACTTCACCGAGGACCTCGAGAAGTTCGACGTCCCAACCCTGGTGCTCCACGGCGAGGACGACCAGATCGTGCCGGTCAGGGACTCGGCCGTGAAGTCGGCCCGGCTGATCCCCGGCGCGAAGGACATCTACTACCCCGGCGCCCCGCACGGCATCACCGCGACTCACCAGGACCAGGTCAACGCCGAGCTGCTGGCCTTCCTGCGGGCCGAGCCGACGGCGACACGACCCCAACGGACCCTAGAGACCGAGGCCATGGCCGCCAGCCAGGCCGCCGCTCGGGCATAGCAGACGAAAGGACCGCTCCCAATGAAGATCGTCGTCATCGGCGGCACCGGGCTCATCGGCTCGAAGGTCGTCGCCAAGCTCACGGAGCACGGCCACGAGGCCGTCCCGGCCTCGCCCAGGCTCGGCATCAACACCATCACCGGCGAGGGCGTCGCCGCGGCGCTCGACGGCGCGTCGGTCGTCGTCGACGTGTCGAACTCGCCCAACTTCGAGTACGCGACGGCCCTCGAGTTCTTCGAGACGTCGACGCGCAACCTGCTGGCCGCGGAGGCCGAGGCGGGCGTCGGGCATCACGTCGCCCTGTCGGTCGTCGGCACCAAGCCCCTGTCCGAAGGTGGCGATCGCGAGACGACCACCGCCGGCTACTTCCTGGCGAAGCTCTCCCAGGAGGCGCTGATCCAGGCGTCGTCGATCCCGTACACGATCGTCCACGCCACGCAGTTCTTCGAGTTCATCAAGAGCATCGCCGACAGCGGCACCGAAGGCGGCACGGTCCGTGTGCCACCGGTGCTCTTCCAGCCGATGGCGGCTGACGACGTGGCCAAGGCCGTCGGCCGGGCCGCCGCCAGCGCGCCAGTCAACGGCATCGTCGAGGTCGGCGGCCCGGAACAGCTCCGGTTCGACGAAGTGATCCGGCGTGTGCTCGCCGCCCAGAACGACCCGCGCGAGGTCGTGGCCGACTCAGCAGCCGGCTACTTCGGCATCGCCGTTGGCGAGCGGACGCTGGTGCCTGCGGGCGGGGCGATGCTCGGCGAGATCCGCCTCGACGACTGGCTGCGTGAGGCCGCCGCTGCGGTGCCAGCGAAGGCGGCCGCCGTGTAAGGCCTCGACGGTTCATTCCCGCTCACTCGGGCGCCATTGCGCCCAGCCATGCAACACGAAGGAGAAGGTCCACCAATGAACGCCATGTCAGTGCAGGCCCGAATGCTCGATGACTATCGGGCGCGATCGAGGATCGCGATCGCCCTCGCGGCCTCAGCATTGCTGCTGCTTTCCATGCTCCCGGCCACAGCATTGGCGAAGCCGGCTCGTGCCGGTGATCTCCCAACCATCGTTCTCGTCCACGGCGCCTGGGCCGGACCGTCCGGCTGGGATCAGGTCGTGGCCGACCTCCAGAAGGACGGCTACGCCACCGCGACCCCGGAACTCGACGAGGCAACGCTCTCCGGCGATGTCGCGACCGTTCGGGCCACTCTCGACGCGATCCCCGGCGACAAGATCCTCGTCGCCCACTCGTACGGCGGGATGGTCATTTCCAACGCGGGGGCCGGACGTTCCGACGTACGTGCGCTCGTCTACACGGCAGGGCTAGTCCCCGACGAAGGCGAGACGGCGTTCAGCGTGCAGGAGGGTTACGACCAGTCCGAGGCGCTCAATCACCTCATCTTCGATCCCTTCCCGTTCGCGTTCATCGACCCGGCGTTCTTCCCGCAGTTCTTCTGCCAGGACCTGAGCCCGAAGAAGGCGGCCGTGCTAAACGCGGGCCAGCGAGCGACGGGCCTAGGAGCGCTCACCGAGCCCTCAGGCCCAGTGGCGTGGAAGACCCTGCCCTCGTGGTACGCGATCTCCGGCCAAGACCTGATCATCGACCCGGACGCGCAGGCCTTCATGTCGGCCCGTGCCGGCTCGACGGTGGTCCGCTTCGACGACGCGAGCCACGCCGGCGCGTACACCCACTACGCGAGCAGGTTCGTGAAGCTGATCGAGGAGGCGGTCACGGCGACGGCCGGTTGACTGACCCGGAACCGCGAGCGGTCGCGTTGGTACAGCCCTGACGGAGTCATCAGGCGGACGTGCGAGGACCATTCCGCCTGGTGCCTTCGTCACCGATGCTCGACATCCCCCGATCCACAAGAAATCACCCCCAAGTGAGTTGAAAGGACCGATCCAATGAACGCAGTTGCTGTTCCGCAGAACCCCACCGATCGCATCGAGGGCGACCGCCCGACGATCGTCATGGTCCA
>JBOGSW010000180.1:0-11722 GCA_050695815.1 Candidatus Limnocylindria bacterium
CGCGTTCGCACGGAACACGGTCTTCCAGCGCTGGTAGCTGCGCTCCTCGGATGCGCGCGGGTTGAGCATCGCCATCGCTCCCTGCGCCCCGAGCAGGTGCATGCCCTGCGGCCGGTTGTTGTCCGAGCAGATCTGCACGCCGATCGGCAGACCGAACGTGTCGATTCGCCTGGGCGGCTCGACCCCGGGCTCGTAATGGCTCGTCTCCCAGAATCCGGGCTCCTCCGGAAGATGGAGCTTCTCGTAGGTGGCTCGCACCGTGCCCGCGCGGTCGAAGATCAGGGCGCGGCTCGTTCGCCGGCCGTCCTCGGCGCGGTGGATGATGCCTCCCACCAGACCGATGCCGGCCTCGGCCGCCGCCGTGCTCTGCGCCCGCGCGCGCGGGCCGTTCATCGGCTCCGCGTCATCGTCGTGCGCGACCTTCGACGATGGGCGCCACGGGTTGAGCGGAATCTCCGGCAGGACGGCGACATCAGCGCCGCGCTCGGCCGCCTCGTGCAGGCGCTGCGTCAGGCGCTGGGCGCCATCGGCCTCCCAGAAGACCTCGGAGACGAGCGCGACGGTCAGCTTGCCATCGGCTCGAGTGGCTGGCGCATCGGTCATGGGGTGGAAGTATCGGCGATCAGCATGCCGATGAAGTACGACGCGTTGCGCGTCACGTCGGCGTAGTCGCCCGGCCTGTGGCTGCCGGTCGCGTTGTATCGGTCCAGGAAGCGCTCGGCCGCCTTGCGTCCGTCGCTCTGGCCGAAACCGCTCGACTCGGGCGTGAAGAAGGGACAGTTGACCGCGATCCCGACCGTGAACCGCTTGCCGGTCACCGTCTCGAGCCTCCGTCCCTCGAGCCTGCGTGCCAGGTCGAGGAGCTCTTCGTACGTCATCGCCAGCATCCTACGAGATACCGATACGTACCCGGTGCGTCCCGGCAGGATATCTCGCGGATCGTGGATGCCCTTGACGCGAACCTGCCGGATTCACGCCAGGTAACCAATGCGCGTGGCCGCGTCGGTTCAGGTCGGTCGAATTCACACCAGGCGTGAAGATCGGCCGTCCGCGGGTCGATCGGCCGGCGTGCTGCATGCCACGTGTGATTGCAGACGATTCGTCAGCTCGTGAGCGCGCGCAACGCACGCCCCGTGTGAATCATGACGGTTGATAAGCGACCAGTACGCACGCGATAAGCGGCGGTCGCGAGAATCTCCTCATGTTCACCAACATCGAGCGCGGAATCCGGTTCCTTCGTCGCAAGAAGGGCTGGCCGCAGCGGGTCCTCGGGGCGAGGGCCGGCGTATCGCGCGAGATGATCTCGCGCGCAGAACGAGGGGACCTCTCGGGGATGACGCTCGGCGGCATCGACCGGATCGCCGGCGCGCTCGGAGCATCGGTGCACGTGCAGATCCGATGGCAGGGTGAACAGCTCGACCGCCTCATCGATGCAGCGCATGCAGGGCTGCAACAGTCGGTCGCCGAGGCCCTGACGGCGATGGGGTGGGCGGTTCGAGTGGAAGTCAGCTTCAACCACTACGGCGATCGCGGACGGGTCGACATCCTGGCGTTCCATCCCGCGCTTCGGGTGCTGCTGGTCGTCGAGATCAAGTCCGCGCTGGGCGATCTGCAGGAAACACTGGGCCGGCTCGACGTGAAAGCGCGCCTCGGCGCTCAGCTTGCACGAGATCAAGGCTGGGCCGATGTCGCCATCGTCATCCCAGCGTTGGTCGTCGGCGATTCTCGAAATGCGCGTGCCATCGTGGCCGAGCACGGCGCGCTCTTCGCTCGATACGACGTTCGCGGACGGGCCGCACTGGCGTGGATTCGGCATCCAACGGTACCGATGCCGACCGGCTTGCTCTGGTACGTGAACCGTCAGGATTCACACCAGGTAACCAATGGGCGTAGTCGCGTCGGTTCAAGCCGTTCGAATTCACACCAGGCGTGAAGATCGGCCGTCCGCGGCGACGCCATCATGCGTCGTGCACGCCTCGTGTGAATCGTGACGACTCCCATTCGATCGAGCCCACGCAATGCACGCCTGGTGTGAATCCCGACCATTCGCGTGGGAGGTGGGCCAACGCTCCGCCTACTCCCCCAGGAATTCGCGGACGAGGTTCTGGAAGTGGTAGACGCCGTTCTCGCGCTTGGCGCTGAAGCGGCCGGTGTCGTAGGCGCGCGACCGGAGCCCTCGCTGGACCTGTTCGCAGATGACGATGTCTTCCTGCTGGATCTCGTCGGAGAAGGCGATCGTCTGCTGCATCGACTCCCACCCGGGACCGGAGCCGGGCTCGGCGAAGAACCACTCGAAGATCGTCAGCGTCCGGTCGGGTCCCAGGGGCAGGATGACGTTCGAGGACATGTTGTCCTGGTAGATGTTGAACATCGTGTTCGGGAAGAGCCAGTAGTAGAGGGCGGAATCCTCCGCGCCGGGCTGCCGCAGGTAGCGCCGATCCACACCGATCTCCTCGCCGGGGCGAAGCTCCCGGATCGGCGCATGCTGCTTCGAGTAGTAGCGGAACTCCTCGACGCGATAGGAGTCGTAGTCAAGCTCCTTGAACAGCTGCGGGTGCGCGATCGGCAGGTGATAGCCCTCGAGGTAGTTGTCGACGTAGACCTTCCAGTTGCACTCGATGACGTAATCGCGCCGCTCCACCGGCCGCATCGACTCCACGTCGTAACCGGCACGCTCCACCTCGGCGGGAATCGCGCCCATCACATCGCGCAACGGAGGGGCCGATGGATCCAGGTTGACGAAAACGAATGGGCCCCATCGGTCCACGCGCACGGGGACCAGGCCAAAGTCCTCCTTGGCGAAGCCCTTGGTCGCCTCCATCTCGGGCGCCGCGCGGAGGCAGCCGTCCAGGCCATACGTCCAGCCGTGATACCGGCACTGCAGCGACTTCCGGTTTCCCCGCGTCAACGCCACCTGCCCGGCCCGATGCCGACACACGTTGTAGAAGGCGCGCAGCTCTCCATCCACGCCATGGGTGATGACGATCGGCTCGTCGAGCACGGTCACCGGAACGAAGTCCCCCACCCGCACCAGCTCGTCGGCGCGAGCGACGAGCTGCCACGTCCGCCCGAAGACCAGCTCCTTCTCGCGCTCGAGGACATCGGCATCGAGGTAGTAGCGCGACGGCAGCGTCGCGGCACGGCTCAGCGGCGGCTGCACGGTTGTCATGAAGGTGAGTGTACCGATGCGGTGCGCACTGCGACCGAACGGCTTTCGTGTCGGATTCTCATGCCCTGAGCGCTATGCCCGACGCGTTGTCGCCAGCCAGCCCTCATCGAGCGTGGCGACGTTGGCGTTCCCTGTCTGACGCTCGCCCCATGAGATTCGATGATACGGATGCCCTGGCGAGAATCTGATAGAAATCGCAGCGGACAATGAGCCGATGGCCTTCCAGTGCGAATCATGCGGCGCAACCTACACCGATGGCGGCTCATGCCAGGGCCGCTTCGACCACGCGCTGGCGCTCGAGTTCACCGATCCGGAGTACGGCACCGTCCACCACCTGACCGTCGCCGCGTTCATGCTCCAGCACGACCGGTACAGCCATGCTGGGTGGCTCGCGGCGCGATCGTTGCTCAGCGATTTCGTGCACGGCCATCTGCAGCCCCAGGATGCCCGCGGACGCTCACGACAGACCGATGCGTCCATCGCGCGCCCAGCGGGCTTCCGAGGCTTCGGCGAGATTCGATGGACGCGCACGATCGCCGAGATCGGCTTCGAGGATGCGGCCAAGTATCGCCAAGGAGTCAGGGCCTGGGCGGCATCGGTCCTTGACGATTCAGAGGCGGCCGCGGGGTGAGCCAGGGCGCGTCGCCTTGCCGCGGCTCGCTCGGAAGTGCTACAACGTCTCGACCGAAGAACCGATGGACGCCGAGCATTCGTCGGCGTGCCCGCAAGGAGGAAGGCTCAATGAACAGGATGCGACGCTTCGTGATCCTGCCGATCGCGATGCTCGTGCTGGCAGCGTGCCAGGGCGGGGGCACCGGCGATGGCAGCCCGTCCGCTGGCGGCGACGCCACCGGACTGCTCGCCGAGATTCTCGAGGCCGGTGAGATCCGGGTCTCGACCGACCCGGCCTATCCACCGCAGTCGTTCCTCAACGAGGAGACGAACGAGCTGGAGGGCTTCGACATCGACGTCGCCAAGGAGATCGGCGAGCGGCTCGGAGTCGAGGTGACCTTCGAGACGCCGAGCTTCGACGCGGTCGTCGCCGGCAGTTGGGCCGACCGGTGGGACATGAGCGTCGGCTCGGTCACCATCACACCGGAGCGTGACGAGGTGCTCGACTTCACTCAGCCGTACTACTTCACCCCGGCGCAGATGACCACGACCGAGGGCACCGGGATCGAGTCGCTCGAGGACTTCAGCGGCACGACCGTCTGCGTCGGCGCCGCGACGACCTACTTCTTCTGGCTGGACGGAACGCTCGAGCTCCCGGACTCGGCGGGCGAGATCACCGACCCGCCGGCTGACGTGACAGCCAGCACCCTCGAGACCGATACCGACTGCCCGCAGGCATGGGCCGCCGGACGAATGGACTTCGAGGGCTGGCTGACCGCGCTGCCCACCGCGGACACCGCGATCGCCGATGGCCTGCCGGTCGTGCTCGTTGGAGACCCGGTCTTCTACGAGCCGATCGCCGTGGCCTTCGACGGCGGCGTCGATGGCGTCGAGACGCTGACCGAGCGCGTCGACGAGATCGTCGGCGAGATGCACGAGGACGGAACGCTCACCGAGCTGAGCGAGAAGTGGTACGAGGGCACGGACCTCACCACGCAGGAGTAGCCTCCGCACTCAGCGATCGGGACGGGGACGCTCGCATCGGGCGTCCCCGTTCCGGATATTCGGGAGGTACGGCATGACGGGCGCGATCGTCGAGCGTGTTGCCCGGGCCCAGAGTCGAGCGCGCAGCGTGTGGCGCGCGAGGTTCATCGGTGTCTGGGTCGTCATCATCGCGCTGCTGCTCGTCTTCCTCGCCAGCACCGACAACCTCGACTTCGCGTGGATCGAGCAGAACTGGATCTACATCGTCCAGGGCGCCGGGCTCACCGTGGTCATCTCCGCAGCCTCGATCGCGCTGGCCACGGTTCTGGCGCTCATCGGCGCGCTCGGACGCCTGTCGAGCGTGCCCGAGATCAACGGCATCGCCGCGTTCTACGTCTCGCTGTTCCGCGGCACGCCCCTCATCGTGCAGATCTTCTTCGTCTACTTCGCCCTCCCGCAGGTCGGGATCGTGCTGCCGGCCATCCCGACCGGCATCATCGCCCTCGGCCTCAACTACGGCGCCTACATGACCGAGATCTTCCGCGCCGGCATCCAGGCCGTATCGACCGGCCAGCGCGAGGCGGCCCAGGCGCTGGCTATGCCGGATCGGCTGCTCTTCCGCCGCATCGTCCTCCCGCAGGCGATTCGGATCGTCACACCGGCGGTCGGCAACGAGTTCATCGCGATGATCAAGGACTCTGCGCTCGTCAACTTCATCGGCGTCCAGGAGCTGTTCTGGCGTGCCGAGGTGACCGGCACGCGCGACGCGCGCACGCTGCAGGCGTTCGCGGTTGCAGCGGCCTTCTACTGGCTTGTGACGATCGCTTTCTCCTTCTTCCAGGACCGCATCGAGAAGCGGATGGCGCGGGGTGACCGATGACGACGCAGTCCCCCCTCCCCCACCACGGCGAACGCTCCGCCCCGGAGGGCAGCGGCTACGCGGCCGCGCTGCCGCCCCACATCGGCGACGTGATGGTGCGAACCGAGGGGATCGAGAAGTACTTCGGCGACAACCACGTCCTGCGCGGGATCGACCTCGAAGTGCGACAGCGCGAGGCCGTGATGCTCATCGGCCGATCAGGCTCGGGCAAGACGACCCTGCTGCGCTGCATCAACTTCCTCGAGGAGCCCACGGTCGGGACCGTCGAGATCGACGGGCTTCGATTGGAGGCCGATCCGCTGCGCGGGCGAAGCCGCCGGCACCAGGAGCAGATCCGCCAGATGCGGTTGCGCGCCGGCATGCTCTTCCAGGACTTCAACCTGTTCCCGCACATGAACGTCATCGGCAACTGCACCGAGGCGCCCACGCGTGTGCTCAAGCAGCCTCGTCACGAGGCGACCGAACGCGCCGAATACTACCTGGAGGTGGTGGGGCTCTCCGAGAAGCGAGATGAGTACCCGGCGCGGCTGTCGGGCGGACAGAAGCAACGTGTCGCGATCGCGCGGGCCCTCTGCATGGAGCCCAAGGTGCTCCTCTTCGACGAGCCGACCTCGGCGCTCGATCCCGAGCTCATCGGCGAGGTCCTGCACGTCATGGAAGACCTGGCCCATGGCGGGACGACCATGATCGTCGTCACCCACGAGATGCACTTCGCCCGCCAGGCGGCCGACCGGATCGTGTTCATGGAGGACGGCGTCATCGTGGAGCAGGGGCCGCCGGAGCAGATGCTCGACGCACCCCGCGAAGAACGCACCCAGCGCTTCCTGCGCCGCTTCCTCGACGCGTAAGCTACGGCTCTGCCGCTTTCCTCTCAGATTCTCACCGGGAGAGACGTATCACTGGTTCGTGCGTCCAATTCCTGTCGCATGCTCATCCGGCGAGAGTTGACGATGCTTGCCGGGCGCAGCAACGCTCAGGCCGCGCCGCCGCACCCGCTGGACGCCGGATGAAGCCGCGCTAGCTCTCCGGGTATGAGAATCCGATAGGAAAGACAGTGCCGAGACGGTGCCCAGCGGCGCACGGAGCCAGCCGCGCATGCGTCGACCGTCGTCGGGAAACGCATGCGCAGGACGGTTCTATGCGCACCCAGCCGCCGATGGTTCGACGGCGTCTCGCGCAGCAGCACCCAGGAACTGACCGAGCTGACGCTCCACCCTCGCTCGCGAGCGATCTGCGGCGCCAACCGCCGATACCGATCGACGGCGCCGATCAGCCCCTGGACGTCCACGATGTCCGTCTTGAGCTCGATGATCAGCAGCGATCCCGTCGGCGGATGAAAGCAGAGGATGTCGATCACGCCGCGCTCGCCGTAGATCGCGAAGGTCGTCTCGGGTGACAGGAGCCAATCGGTCCCCTCGAAGGCAAGCGCCGCTGCCTCGTGCATCGCCGCGTGACCGGCGTTGACCATTCGATCCAGCTCGCCGCCTCGCCATCGGGGCATCCAGTCGATCCGAATCTCGAGCACCGCGGCTACACGCAGCAACACATGGACCGAGAGCGCGTCGAAATGGCCTCGCTCGATCCGCGAGACGGTCGCCTTGGATACTCCGGCGGCGAGCGCAACATCCACCTGGCGCCAGCCCTTCCGAAGCCGCACGGCGCGAAACACCGCTCCGAGACGCAACGCATCCATGCCCCGATGATGCACTCGGCCCGCTTTCTCCTCCGGGTACCCGAACTGGGGCACCCCGACGCCCAATTTCCTCTCAGATACTCACCGGGGGACACCTATCACGGAAACGCCCAGCCAATTCCTGTCGCAATCTCATCCAGCGAGAGATAACGATGTTCTCCAGGGTCGCCCGCGCTCAGCCTGCCCGCGGAACGCCAATGAAGCCGCGCTACCTCTCCCGGCATGAGAATCCGATAGGAAAGCTGCACGGAACCGCACTAGGGCGCGGGCGCCTCGGCTGCTCCGCCCGGACGACGCGCGTCGGCCCGGCGGCGCAACGGGAAGACGATGTCGCGGACCACGACGTCCGCCACCGCGACCAGCGGGATGGCGATGATGCCGCCCACGATGCCGGCGATCGACGTTCCCGCGAGGACACCCAGCAGCACCGCGATGGCCGAAAGGTTGACCACACGACCCTGGATGTACGGCGTGATGACGGAGCCCTCCAGCTGCTGCAGGACGACGAGCCAGGCTGCCATGAGCAGGCCGGCGCCGGGCGAGACGGTGAGGGCCACCAGGAAGATCGGTCCGCCGGCGATGAACGCCCCGGCCAACGGAATCGAGGCCGTGATGAACGAGAGCGCCCCCAGCGGCACTGCGAAGGGCAACGGCTCTCCGATTGTCAGGTAACCGATGACGACAAGCCCCAGCGCGGATCCGAGGCCGATCACCGTCATCACCATCACCTGGCCGCGCACGTATGCCCCCAGGCGGAGCAGGGCGTTGCGCGTGACGCCGATGAGCGCGTCCCGATCCTGGTCGTCGACGAACTCGACGACGTAGCCGCGCACGCGGTCTCGCTCGATGAGCATCAGGGCGGAGAGGAAGATGACGACCAGCGTGTTCGTCAGGATCCCGGCGATGGTCAACGGCACGCTGATGAGCGATCCCAGCTCCGGAAGCGCACCGGAGGCGCCCTCGGTGAGGGTGCTGACGATCTCCTCGCCCCGCCCAGCGCCCGCGATGCCGTCGATCAATGAGATCGTGCCGGCGCGCAGGTCATCGGCAAGTCGTGGCAGGTCGTCGGCGAAATCGATCGCCTGGCGCACGAGCGGCGGGAAGATGAGGAAGAGGACGATCGCGAAGCCGGCGATCAGCAGCACGTAGCTGACGAGGACGGCCAGCACGCGCGGCAGGAAGCCCTCGACGAAGCGGACCGCACCATAGAGCCCGGCGGCGAGCAGGATGGCCAGGAAGACGAGGATCAGGAGGAGCCGCAGCTGGTAGAGCAGGTACGCCGCTGTCACGACGCCGACCACGACGAGACTGGCGCGGAACGTGATGCCGGCAACGCTCCGCGGCTCAACGCGCTCGACCATGGCCGGAGTGCTCGCCTGCGGCGCCGGGCTCGCCATGAGCCGGCCGCCTGTGGCGCGCCACAGCGCTCCCGGGATGCGCGCCAGGGACGAGAAGATACGGCTGATCATCGGCCGCTCATTGTGCACATCGGCTCAAGCTCAAGGGAGCCTGCTGTCCTGTCGGATTCTCATCCACAGAGACATAGAGGCGCTGAGCCGATGCTTCAGTGGCGAATTCTCACGGAGAGGCACTTGGACAGGGTTCGTGCCGAGCCGCACGCTCAGCCCATTGCGGGGTGCCGCGGACGATCAACGCTAGCGATCCGTCGGTGAGAATTCGAGAGGAAAGCGGCCGCCCGCGCCTACCGTCGCGCGATCCCGTAGACCTGGGCCCGCGGAAGGCGAGCGGCCTCATCCTCCGCGCGGACTCGCTTCCTCGCAGGCTTGAGCGCCACGGGCTTGTCGGACGGCTTGCCGCCCTCGCGCTCGATCAGCCATCGGTTGCCGGCGTTCGTCAGCGTTGCACCGCCCGCGGTTCCCGGCTCGATGAAGGGCGCGACCACCAGGCCACGCCGCGCCAGGTCCTCGACCGCCAGCTGGATCCGGAATGGATCGGTGCCGAGCTCCACGGCCAACGGCGTGAGGTCGACCGTCAGATTCGGCCACGCGCGAAGAGCGCGGAGGATCGCGGCGTCGAGCTGCAGCCCGTCGATCGGCGCCTCTATGGCCGACGGAACCGTCGCGTGGCGGGCGGTTTCCGTTGCGGACGGCGTTTCGGTAGAGCCGGGATCGCCCTGCTCAGCCGGCTTGCGGGCGCGCTTCGTGATCACGAGAGACAGGATAACAAGGCCGCCGCCCGGGGAAGGCCGCCCGGCGGTGCCCGGCGGTGCCCGGCGGTGCTCGCAGTTGCACGCGGCGACACTAAAGCCGAACGAGGCGGCTCTTGCACGCTCTGGGTTGCGCCGGATGGAACCACGGACGGTGGAGGGAGCGTTCGGGCGACATTGGTCGCACCGGGTGCAACAGGCCAGGCCAGGCTTGGCAAGGCCCTGCTATGCAAGGCGCTCCTCCGCCCCGGCGCGCAGCTCGACGGCCACCGGCACCCCCGCCGCGCGACGCACGGCCTCGCCCAAGCGGTCGTCCCAGGCCACGCGGTCGGGGAGCCGTACCTGGCGCACGGCGCCGGCCACCGAGATCGAGAGCACCACGGGCAGCGGACCCGGGCGGCCGGCCAGCGCACCCTTCACCGACTCGATCGCCCCGAGAAGAAGCTCGGCAGGCACATCCTCACCGATCGAGACGGCCACCGTGGCGGCCGTCGCCACCGGCGTCGACTGCAGAGGCACGGCGTCGGCAGGTGCGGGCGTCTCCTCCGGAGCCTCCGGTAACCCAAGCGACCCCGGATCGGCGACGGCAAGCGCGGCGGGTGGCGGTGGCTCGACCGGGATCGCCTGCCGCTCGACCGGGATCGCCTGCCGCTCGCCGTTGGCCCACACGCCTTGCGTCCGCTCCGCCGGACCCGCACCGTTCCCCCACCGGCGACCACCACGAGCCGCCAGGAGCCGATCCCGCTCGGCGCCGAAGGCCTCGGGACCCATGCGCACCGCATCGTCCCACTGATGCACCGCTTCGCACAGGATCTGCGGCGTCTCGTCGCGGCGATCGATGCGCCCGGTGACCAGCACGACGGAGTCATCGGCCCAGGACTGTGCCGTCTGCTCGAAGACCTTGGGGAAGACGACGACCTCGACCGATCCCTGCAGGTCCTCGAGCGTGGCCACCAGCATGGTCGACCCGGCACGGGTCACCACGCGACGCGAGGAGATGAGGATGCCACCGAGGGTCACCTTCGCCGCATCGGCCTCCTCGGCCAGGTCGCCGGTGTAGGCGGTCACGTAGTTCGGCAGATCGCCGGCGATGTCGCCCAGCGGATGCTCCGAGAGATAGAGACCGATGAGCTCCTTCTCCCAGCGCAACCGCTCGCGACGCGGGATCTCCTCGCCGCCATCGAGGAAGGCGGCCGATCCGTCGACCGGCACGGCGAACAGGTCGAACAGCGTCGACTGGCCGGCGGCGACGTCGCGCTGGTGCCGCTGCCCGGCCTCGAGCGCCACGTCGAGCGCCGCGAGCAACGCGCCGGCGGTCCCGAGCGAGGCGAGCGCATTGGCCTTGATGAGCGACTCGAACACGCGCTTGTTGACGGTTCGCAGGTCGATGCGGCGGCAGAGATCGTCGAGGGAGGCGAACGGGCCTGGCTCCTCTCCTCCGTCTCGGACCGCCACGATCGCCTCGATCGCCCCCTCGCCCACGTTCTTGATGGCCGCCAGCCCGAAGCGGATGGCTTCTGGCGCCCCACCAGCATCGGTCTCGACGGTGAAGGGGGCGAACGACTTCTGCACGTCCGGCAGGCGGACCTCGATGCCGAGCCGATTGCACTCGGCGATCACGGCGGCGACCTTCTCGGCCCGACCTGAGAAGCCATTCAGCACCGCGGTCATGAACTCGATCGGGTAGTTCGCCTTCAGGTAGGCCGTCTGGTAGGCGATCAGCCCATAGCAGGTGGCGTGGGCCTTGTTGAAGCCATATCGGGCGAAGGGCTCGAACTCCGCAAAGACGCGATCCACGATCGCCGGCGAGATCCCCTTCTTGCGCGCCCCCGCCTTGAACTTCGCCTCGTGCTGGCGAAGGACGTCCTCCTTCTTCTTGCGGATCGCGTAGCACAGGTTGTCCGCCTCGGGACCGGTGTAGTCCGCCATCGCGATGGCGGCGGTCATGATGTCCTCCTGGTACACGAAGATCCCGTACGTATCGCGCAGTGCGGGCTCGAGCGAGTCGTGCAGGTACGTGACCGGCTCCTCGCCGTGCTTGCGGCGGATGTAGGCGGGGATGTTCGCCATCGGTCCAGGCCGGAAGAGGGCCACCATGGCGGCCAGGTCGCGCACCTCGGTCGGCTTGAGCTCCTTGACGTATCGGCGCATGCCGGAGCCTTCCAGTTGGAACACGCCCATCGTGTCGCCGTGGCCCAGCAGCTCGAAGGTCTTCGC
>JBOGSW010000181.1:0-20368 GCA_050695815.1 Candidatus Limnocylindria bacterium
CGGCTGGTCCGGCTGGGGCGGCGACGATCGGCTGAAGCGCCGGCTGCTCGGGCTCGAGCGCGGCTGACGCACTACTTTTTGGGCTTGTCCTCGGCGGCGGCCTCCTCGGCCTTCGGCACGGTGCCACCGGCGGCCTGGGCCATGCTGATCAGCGACTCGTTGGTGCCGTGGAAGACCTCGTCGATCAGGCCGTAGGCCTTCGCCTCGGCGGGGCTCATGAAGTAGTCGCGGTCCGAGTCGGCCTTGACCTTGTCCACGCCCTGGCCGGTGTGATGAGCGAGGATCTCGAGCAGGCGGTTCACGAGGTGCAGGTTCTCGCGCATCTGGATCTCGACGTCGGGAGTGTTGCCACGGAATCCCGACGAGCCCTGGTGGATCATGATCCGGCTGTTCGGCAGCGCGTAGCGCTTGCCCGTGGCCCCTGCCGCCAGCAGCACGGCGCCCATTGAGGCTGCCTGGCCGATGCAGATGGTGCTGACCGGGGCGCGCAGGTACTGCATCGTGTCGTAGATGGCCAGCCCCGAGGTCACGACGCCGCCGGGCGAGTTGACGTAGAGCTGGATGTCCTTCTCGGGGTCCTCGGACTCGAGGAAGAGGAGCTGGGCGATGATCAGGTTGGCGACGTTGTCCTCGACGGCGTCGCCCAGGAAGATGATGCGGTCCTTGAGGAGCCGGCTGTAGATGTCGAACGCGCGCTCGCCGCGGGCGCTCGACTCGATCACCATCGGCACGAGCATCGTTATTCGGACTCCTTGGCCTGCTCGGGGGATTCTGCTTCGGTCGTCGACGCCGGCTCGGGCTGGTCCTGCGCCGCCGCGGCGGCGCCATCGGTCCCGGTCGCGCGCTGGATGAGCGTGTCGACCAGTGTACGGTTGCGGATCGTCATGCGCAGATAGCTGCGGCCGCGACGGCTGGTGAGGTACTCGCGCAGCCTCGCGTCGTCGTCGTAGCGCGACAGCTGTTCGGCGATCTCGGCCTCGATCTGCGCGTCGGTGGCGTCGATCCCCTCCTTCTCGGCGATGGCCGATAGGACGAGCAGTGTCTTCACGCGGCGCGTGGCGGGCTCGCGCAGCTCGTTGGTCAGCTCCTCCGGCGTCTGCTTGGCGAGGGCCAGGTATTGGTCCATGCCGATCCGCTGCTGAGCCAGGCGCGAACGCAGCTCGTCGCGCAGGATCTCGACCTCGTTGGCGACCATGACCTCGGGCAGCTCAACGCTGGCGTTGCTCGTCGCGAAGTCGATGATTCGGTCCCCGTACGTGTGGCGTCCCTCGGCCTCGGCCCGCTTGCCGAGCGCGTCGCGGATCTCGGCCCGCAGGGCGTCGATCGTCTCCACGTCGCCGACCGAGGCCGCGAACTCGTCGGTCAGCTCGGGCAGGATCTTCTCCCGCAGATCGAGCAGCTCGACCTCGAAGTGAGCCTCCTTGTCACGCAGCTCGGTGACGCGGTAGTCATCGGGGAAGGTGATGTCGAAGCCCCGCGTGTCGCCGATGGCGAGGCCGACGAGGTGGTCCTCCCAGCCGGCGATCATGCGGTTCTCGCCGATGACGAGCGGCATCCGATCCGCCGACCCGCCCTCGAATGGCTCCCCGTCGATGGTGCCGACGAACTTCACGCTGACGATGTCGCCATTCGCCGCCCCGCGCCCGTCGACCGGTCGCAGTGTCGCCTGCTGCTCGCGCAGCTCGCCGATGACCTGCTCGACCTGCTCGTCGGTGACCTCGGGGGTCTCGAGGCTGAACGGGTAGTCGGCGTACGCGCCGAGCTCGACATCGGGTCGTACCGGGACCGTGGCGGTGAAGCTCACCGCCTGGCCCTCGACCAGGTTGGCCGGATCGATGTCGACGTCCGGCTGGTCGATGGGGATGACGTCGGTCTGGACCAGGGCCGCCTCGTAGCTGGCGGACACGAGATGGTCGAGCGCCTCGGCCAGCACCGAGCCACGGCCGACGAATCGGTCGATCACGTTCCGTGGCGCCTTCCCCGGCCGGAAGCCCGGGACGCGGGTGCGCTCGGCGACGTGCCGGTAGGCAGTGGCGAAATGATTGTCGACCTCGGCGGGCGGGACCTCGATCTCGAGGACCATCTTCGAGCCCGGCTCCGGTCGCGTCGATACGGTGACCAAGTCAGCTCCCGTGTGCAGTGGTAGGCGGTTGGGTCGTGGGCGGTTGGTTTGTGGCCCTTGAATGGTGGGCGAGGCGAGATTCGAACTCGCACGTCTTGCGACACCGGCTCCTAAGGCCGGCGCGTCTGCCGTTCCGCCACTCGCCCGCGCAGGATGGTGCGGCGGTTCGGCGCTGAGTCTACCAATGGACCGATGCGACCGCTTCGGCGCTGATGCTCTGCCCGCTCAGCCGGCCCCCGAGCGGCGCGGGGTCGACCGCGTCCCCAGCCGTGATCCCGCCCGCCTCCGGCGACGACACGCGCCCAACGGGTCAAACGCGCCGGTACATCCACCCCGCGACGGTGACGTTCGGCGATGAGCGGCACCATGCCGCTGACGAGACGGCAGTACGGAACCAGCGCGGCGCGGGCGGCATGCCCCGACGCTCGACACACTCATACCGCGGGTGTGTTGATGACGGGTGCCGCCATGGCTCAGTCCTCCTCGTCGTCCTCGAAGTCCGGCCAAGCCGCGATGTCGACGCCGTGGTTCTCGGGCGACGCGAGCGTCCACCAATGAGGCGCATGCGTGCCGTCCGCCAGGCGACCGCCGGCTTCGAGTGCTGCCGCGA
The DNA here is from genome assembly GCA_050695815.1 of Candidatus Limnocylindria bacterium. Classification (GTDB taxonomy): domain Bacteria; phylum Chloroflexota; class Limnocylindria; order QHBO01; family QHBO01; genus JACDBZ01. Next base: position 2,733 of record JBOGSW010000181.1, read on the forward strand.
CTCTTGCTTCGGCCTGATCGGCCGGCACGCTGACGTCGATATGGGTCCGGCCACGCCCCGGCTTGGGAGGGTGGAGGCTCTGGAACGACACGTGCGGGTTGCGTCGGTGCCGATCGACGACGTCTTCATTCGGTCCGAGGCTCCTGTACCCGAGGGCTGCGGCCCAAAACGGACCTACGTCGCTGCCTGCATCCTGTGCCACCGCAATGCCCACGACCTGGACCTGGGAGGGGTCCGGCTCGATCCGCAGCTTCCGAGCTTCTGCCGAAATCTGGCGTGCCAGCTCGACATCACGATGGCTCAGAGCTCCGTACTCCCCGGAGGCGGTCCGGACTGTGACTCCCTCGGGTCGCAGGTCCACGTCGGGGAAGTGGCCCACAACCTCCGCAACTTCGGCGATCGCGGCTACAAACCTTGCTGCTTCCGCGAACGATCCGACGTGGAAATAGGCGTGGGCGCCAGAGAAAAGGACCCGCCAGTCCTCGACTCCGACGGCGTCGTGGAATGCCCGAGCAGTCGTTCGCTTCTCGCTCATGGGGCAATGCTAAGACAATTCGAAGCTGATCAGCCATTCAGCCGGGAAATGTGACTTCCAAGCTGGCACGCGTCGCTCTTACGACTGAGCCCGTGAGCCTCGAAGAAGCGTGGAACGATCTGCACGAATCGCTTCCCCCACTTGGTACGTTGGCACTCCAGCCGATAACCGACCGCAGCGGACCGGTGGCGAAAACGGCGTCACTCCGATCACGAGCCCACCGGCCGTGAAGTAGGCGAGAGCTGCTGGCGACCTACGGGACGCGTTGCCGCGAGCTGATCCCCGAGTACTCCTCGCGCTCCTCGCGGGCCGCGGCAGCACGCTGATCGGACGACCTCGTGACGTCGTCCTTCGCATGCCGCGGATCCGGCTTGGCGGCGCCGCCGAGTGTCCCGGCCGCATCGAGTGTCTCGTGGCCGGATGGCGGCTCGCCCGATAGGAAGCGCTCGACCGCCTTGCGCGCCAGGGCGGCGGTGAGGATCGCGGCTCCCGCTTCGAACGCGTTCCAGGCGGTGCGCTGCGGTCCGGGCGGGCCCTCGGCGATCTGCTTCGCCAGCTTCTTGCTGATCTTGCCGTGCTTGCGCGGGTCGTGGCGCCAGCGCACCAGCTCCTCCGCGAGCGTCTGGCGTGCCTCCGCCGTGCGCGGTCCCACGGCACCGGCCATGTGGTCGACCCAGGACTGCATCGGCTTCGGAAGCGCGTCGTAGGCCTTCTCCGGGTCGCTGCGAAACGCGCGCCGGCGGAGCAGCTTCGCCACACGGACCGGCCCGCCGACGAGCAGGAACGCGGCGCCCGCCCCCAGGCCGATGAAGAGCGCGGGATTCTCCTTGAATCGCTTCTTCAGGTCGAGCGCGTCACGAAGCTGGTCGCTCGTGCGCTCGAGCTCAGTGCGCTGGGCGCTGATGGCTAGTCGCGTCTCAGCAAGCGGCTCTTCGCCCACGAGATCTCCTCCTTGACCGATGCGATCGTCTCCTCCGGGGTGAATTTCGTGGCCTGCACGCGCTTCACCCCGCGCCAGCCGAGCAGGGCGGCGATGGCGATGAGCGCGACGACCAGCAGCAGGGCCACCCACCACAGACCGATCACGACGAGCACGGCGATGATGAAGGCCAGGAGGCCGATGAGGAACGCCACCGCCAGCCCCGCGGCGATGGCGAGCATCACGACGCCACCGCGGAGCTGGCCCAGGTTGCGAGCCATCTCCTCTCGACCGGCCTGGACCTCCAGCTTGGCGAGGGAGACGCCGCCGGACACGAGCCGCTTCACGAGCGTGAACGCGTTCTCGCGACGGCGTGGCTGGTCGCCAGAAGTCATGGCACCTCCGGGGAAGGTCAAATGGTCGGCGGCACAGCGTACTCGGACGCCGCGGCTCGTCTGATTCTAGCAACGAGCAGATCCGGTGCCAGCGCGTGGCTGGATCCTCGGCTATCCTTCCGCCCGCAATGGCCAAGCGCAAGACCTCCGGCATCCAGCGACGCGACCGCGCCAGCGACGATGCCCTCAACCGGCGCCTCGACGCGTCCCGCGGCAGCGGCCTCCCCGACTGGCGGCTGCTCGCGATCGGGGGCCTGCTCGTGGTCGGCGTGGTCATCGTCGTGCTCGTGCTCGTGCTCGGCGGCGCGCCGAACCCGAACGAGGGCACGGCCCAGCCGGACGACGGGGCCGTGCACGTACCGGTGGGGACGACCTGCCGCTCGGCCGAATCCCCCTGTGGCGCCGATCCATACTCATCGGTCCCGGGCACGTCCGGTCCGCACTGGGATCCGAGTGGGGTCGCCAACTGGGGCGTGTACTCCACGCCGCAAAACGAGACGCAGCTGATCCACAACCTCGAGCACGGCGGAATCGTCATCTGGTACGAGCCGGACGCGCTCGACGTGGCGCAGGTCGACGAGCTGGCCGAGTACGTCAATCGCCAGACGGCGAGCGGCATCAGCGGGAGGTTCAAGTTCATCCTCGCGCCGTGGGATGGCCCCGACTTCGGCCATCCGATCGCGGTGACCGCCTGGCGGCAGCTCCTCTACCTCGACGAGGTCGACACCGCCGCCATCGACGACTTCGCGCGCGCCCATTACGGCCGCTCACCGGAGCCGAACGGCGGCCCCGGGCCGCCCGCCGGCTGACCTCCGCACACGGGCGTGCGCCGCGGTTGACCCGACCCCACCCGTGCGGCATCATCTCCGCGGGCGCCTAGCTCAACGGCAGAGCAAGTGACTCTTAATCACTAGGTTCGGGGTTCGAATCCCCGGGCGCTCACCACGCCTTCACAGACGTCCGGTCCCCGGTGGCCGGACTTCTCACCTCTGTGCGCCGCCACCGCTGAGCGGCGCTCACCACGAACGATTCGGCGGCCCGGAGCCACTCACGCCCGATTCTCGCCCCTCGTTCTGCTTTCGCGCCGCACGGCGACGGGCTGCAGCGAACGAAGCAGCCTCGGGCGGACGCGGTTCGCGCATAGCGCCGCTCAGCGGCGCCCAGCACCAGGCGCCCGCACCGGCGCCAGCGCCCATCGGAGAGAAGCGCGAGGGACTGCTAGAATCCGCGTCGGCCGGGGTTTCGGCCACTCCATCGGTCCTGAAGCGGGAGGCGGGTGTGCCCCAGGTTCCCATCGAGCGGCACGTGCTCGCAAACGGCCTGCGCGTCATCCTGTCGCGCGATCCGCGCGCGCCACTGGTCGCCGTGAACCTGTGGTACGACGTCGGCAGCAAGCACGAGAAGCCGGGCAAGACCGGGTTCGCCCACCTCTTCGAGCACATGATGTTCCAGGGCTCGGCCAACGTGGAGAAGGGGCAGCATTTCAGCCTCGTCCAGGCCGCCGGCGGCACGCTCAACGCCAGCACGTGGCTCGACCGCACGAACTACTACGAGACGCTCCCCGGCCACGAGCTGGAGCTGGCCCTCTGGCTCGAGGCCGATCGCATGGCCAGCCTCCTGCCGGCCATGACGCAGGAGAAGCTCGACAACCAGCGCGACGTGGTGAAGAACGAGCGGCGCTGGAGCGTCGACAACCAGCCGTATGGCACGTGGGACGAGAAGATGCAGGAGCTGGTCTACCCGGCCGCGCATCCGTACCACCACTCGACGATCGGGTCGATGGAGGACCTCTCGGCCGCATCCCTGGATGACGTTCGCGAGTTCTTCGCGACCTACTACGCGCCGAACAATGCGGTCCTGACGATCGCCGGCGACTTCGAGACCGATGCCGCCCTCGCCCTGGTCGAGCGCCACTTCGGCCCGATCCCGCCCAATCCGGCCCTTCCTCCCCCACCCGACATGACCCTCGACGCGCTGCTCGGGGCGGAGGTGCGCCAGACGGTCCCCGACCAGGTGCCGCTACCGCGCATCTACCTGTCGCACCGTGTTCCTCCGTTCGGGACCGATGCATTCGACGCGCTCGAGGTGGCGGCCGACATCCTCGGCTCCGGCCGCGCCTCGCGGCTCTACGCCAGCCTCGTCCGCGAGCAGCGCGTGGCGCAGGACGCGAGCGTCTTCGCCTTCCCGTTCGTGGGCGGGGCGAGCATGTTCGCGCTGTGGGTCACCGCGCGGCCCGGCGTGACGATCGAGCGGCTCGAGACTGCCCTCCTGGCCGAGCTCGACCGCCTCGCCGCCGACGGCCCCGACGACGCCGACCTCGAGCGCGTGCGCAACCTGCACGCCGCGCACGCCGCCGCCGCGCTCGAGCGGATCGGCGAACGCGCCGACAGGCTGAGCATGTACACCACGCTCTTCGACGATCCCGGACGCATCAACCTCGAGGTGAGCCGCTACGAAGCGGCCGATGCCGGACGGGTGACCGAGGCGCTGCGCGCATCGCTGCGGCCGGAGAACCGGTTGACGCTCACGTATGTGCCCGCGGAGTCGTCGACGTGACCCTGCGCCCGCCCGCCACCGCGCCGCGCCCGTACCGGTTCCCCGACTTCTCGCGCCACTCCCTGCCGAACGGCCTCCGCGTCTGGCTCGTCCCACTCCCCTATCGCGAGCTCGTCAGCGTCCACCTCCTGACCGATGCCGGCGCCGCGGCCGAGGACGAGGCGCACGGGGGCGTCGCCGCGCTCACCGCACAGCTGCTGGTGACCGGCACCCAGCGCCTGGACGCATCGGCCTTCGCCGAAACGACCGAGCGGCTCGGCATCCAGGTGAGCAGCGAGTCGTCGTGGGACAGCGCCCGCGCCGGGTTCCTGGCCCTCGGCGCGCATCTCGACGAGGGCCTCGGCCTGCTGGCCGAGATGCTGCGCAGCCCGCGCCTCGATGAGAGCGAGTTCGATCGGCTCAAGGCGGAGCGCCTCAACGACATCCTCCAGGCCCGCGCCGATCCCGGCCGGCTCGCGGACGAGAGCTTCCTGCGCGAGGTCTTCGCCGACGACGTGCCGTACGGGCGGCTCTCCGGCGGCCGGCCCGACACCGTGGAGGCGCTCGCGGTGGATGACGTGCGCGCCTTCCATGCCGGCCGCTACGCGCCTGATGTGGCCGACGTCGTCATCGCCGGCGCGATCGAGCCCGATGTCGCCCTCGCGGCCGTCGAGCGTCATCTCGGCAGCTGGGAGGGGAGCGGCCCGGGGCACCGCACCATCGAGCCGCGTCAGCGGGGCGGCAGACGGGTCGTGCTGGTCGATCGGCCCGGATCGGTGCAGAGCGAGCTGCGCGTCGGCCACCTCGGCATCGACCGGCACGACGAGCGCTACTTCCCGGCTCTCGTCATGGCCGCGCTGCTGGGCGGGGTCTTCGGGAGCCGCCTCAACCGGCGCCTGCGCGAGGAGCTCGGCTACACGTACGGCGCCCGCGCCAGCTTCGACCCTCGCCGCGCCGTCGGGCCCTTCACCGCCACCACGGCGGTGCAGACCGAGGTCACGGTGGATGCCATACGCGAGCTCCTCGGCCAGCTCGAGGGCATCCGCGAGGCCCCACCGACCGAAGAGGAGCTGACGGACGTCCGCAACTTCCTGGTGGGCGTCTTCCCCCTCCGCTTCGAGTCGACCGCGGGGATCGCGGCGGCGCTCGAGCCGCTCGCCATGTACGACCTTCCCGACGATTGGTGGCAGGAGTACCGCGGCCGGCTCGAGTCGGTCGACGCCGGCGCCGTCCACGACGCGGCTCGGGCGCTCGTGCGGCCCGACGAGGCCCTCATCCTCCTGACCGGCGATGCGGGGCGGCTGCGCGACGAGCTGGCCGGCGCCGACCTCGGCCCCCTCGAGGTGATCGAGGCCGAGACGTAAGGGTCGCGGGCGGCGTCAGGGCTCGGCGCGGTCCCAGCGCAGCGCGAAGACGGCCGCCGGATGCCGCTCCTCCAGCTGCACCGATCCGCCCATGGCGGCCATCGTGGCGTGCACCAGGAACAGGCCCAGCCCGAGCCCGCGTCCGGCAGCCACGCGATCGCGGAAGAGCCGATCGGCGACGTCGTCCTCGATCCCGGGCCCCTCGTCCCGCACGCGCAGCGTGACCTGGTCCCCATCGCGCACCTCGACGTGGATCGGGGCGCCGACGACCGAGTAGCGATCCGCGTTGGTGAGCAGGTTCGTGATCGCCTGCTCGGTCAGGTAGCGATCACCGATGACGACCACGTCGGGGTCGAGCTCCACCAGCACCTGCCGCTCCGAGCCACGCGTGCGCAGGCGTTCGATGGCGGCGCCGAGGGCGCCGTTGAGCTCGAACCGTTCGCGCCGAGCCTCGACATGCCCGCTGTCGGCGCGCGAGTAGAGCTCGAGCCGCTCGAGGATGGCGATCGCGGCGTCCACCGACTCGAGCGCGCGGGCGCCGTGGCCGGAAGCCCGGGTCGACAGGTTCGGATCGCGCTGGGCGAGCTCGATCCGAGCCTTGGCGACGGCGAGCGGGTTGCGCAGCTCGTGCGCGACGAAGCTCGCGAACCGGGAGAGTCGCCTGCGCTGGTCCTCTTCCTTGCCGATGTCGCGCAGCAGCAGCACCGCGCCGCCGCCGGGGATCGGCGTTCCCTCGACGTCAGCGATGAGGTCGCGCCCGGACATCGGCACGCGGAGCGTGATCCGGCGGCGGAAGGCGGCGCGCTGGGCCATCACCTGGGGCCACTCGTCGCGCTCGAGTGGCGCGCCGTGGTCGTCGCGCGGCTCGGTCGATCGGCCCCACTCGTCAAGCGGGCGCTCGACGAAGCTTCGACCGAAGAGGCGCATGGCCGCCCGGTTGCCGTAAGTCCCCCGCAGCTGGTCGTCGTACACAATGAGCGGCTCGGGGATGGCTTCTGCCACCTCCTCGAGGCGAGCGCGCTCGCGCTCCGCGCCGGCCAGGGCCGCGTCGAGATCGCGCCGGACGGCCTCGAGCCGGTCGCGCTCGGCGTCGGCCTCCGCCATTGCCGTCCGGGCGCCGTCGCGCGCCCCGATCGCGTCCGCTCGATCGTGATCGGCGCGCCGGAGGAGCAGGATGATGATCGGTCCGCCGACCACGAACGAGGAGAGCCGCAGCAGGTCCTGCGCGAACGATCCGGGGCCTGTGTCGAGCACCGCGAGCGCGGCGAACGTGACGATCGCGGCGCCGAAGGTCGTCACCGCGGCGACCCAGCCGAAGAGGAGTCCGGCCAGCGAGAGCGCGACGAGCGGGAGGCCAATGAAGAGCCCCTCCACCCCGGCGGCGACCCAGCCGAGGGCCCCCGCCAGCGGGACGGTCACGCCGACGATCGCCCCGATGATCGCGCGCAGCGGTCGCGGGAGCGTGGTGAGGCGGCGGTGGACGGGCACGGCGCGAGCGCTCGATCGGTCGCCCATCGGCCTACGCTATCCGCGCCACGGCACGGCGCCGAGCTCGGGCGAGGCGCTCGCGCGCTGCCGAGATGCGACGCCAGGGACCGTGCACGCGCCCTGGGTCGAGCGCTTCGGGGTGCTCGCCGCGGGCGAGCTCCGCCAGCAGCGCCGAGGCGCGGTCGAGCTGGCCGGCCTCCGTGAGCAGTTGCACCAGGCTGAACCAGCGCCCAGGATCGCTCACCGGCACGGCCATCACCCGCTCCACGAGCTCGGCCGCGCGCCCGGCGTGGCCCGCACGTCGGTGCGCAACGATCGCGGCGCGATAGTCGGTGAAGCTCGGCTCCATCTCGAGCGACTCGAGGTAGTTGAGGAGCAGCTCGGCGTGCTCGGCACGCTGTGCCGCCGGCCCGCGCCGGACGTGGGCGTCGCGGTAGGCGCCGAGCAGCGCCCGCAGCTCCCGATCGGCCCAGCGGCGCTGGGGCGTGTCGGGGGCGTGACGCTCCCAGATGCGACGCAGCACCATCGCCCCGCGCAGCTCCTCGCCCGAAGAGAGGTAGGCGTCGCGCAGGTTGGCGTCGACCACCTCGGCGAACGGCGGGTCCTGGTCGACGATCCGCTCCAGCACGCCGAGCCAGTCGTCGATGCGGCCGCGCTCCGCATACTGGCGCGCCGCGAAGCGAAGCCAGTAGCGCTCGGTGTGCTCACGCCAGTCCGCCCCGGCTATCTGGTGGTCGATGATCCAGCGCTCCTGCGCGGCCGGGCCGGCCAGGAAGACGTCGGCCGGCACGCGAAAGCCTGCCACCGAGCGCCATTGCGGCTGGTGCCACGGGCTCGGAACGCCAGGCTCGCCGTGGACCCGGTGACGGTGCCGCGGGCGGCTCGCGGCCTCGCCCTCGTCGAGCGGCCAGTCGAGCGTGGCGGCGCGTCCCGCCTCCAGGGCGTGGTCGTAATGGAGGCGCCGGACCGGGTCGCGCAGCTCGGCCCACGCGCGGTTCAGGGTCATGGTGCGTCGCGTGGCGACGTCGGACGAGGGAGCGCGATCGGGATGGTGGCGCAGGACCGCCTCGCGGAAGGCAGTCCGCAGCTGGGCGCTCGACGCGGACGGCTCGGCGCCGAGAACCTCGTAGTAGTCGCGCGCCTCCGTGCGCACCGCATCCGTGACAGCCATCCGAACGAGTCTAGCCACGCTCCGCCCGTCGCGGGCGGTATGCTGCCCCCCATGCCTCCCACGCCCGGCGCCGGGCAGCCCCGGGCCGGCCACCTGCTCATCATCGGCGGCGCCGAGGACAAGCTGCGTCAGCGCCAGATCCTGGCGCGCTTCACCGCGCTTGCCGGCGGAGCCGATGCGCACGTCGTGGTCATCTCCACCGCCTCCTCCCTGGGGGACGAGGCGACCGAGCTCTACATGTCGCTCTTCCGCCAGATGGGGATCGCCGACGTGCGCGGCATCCGTCCGCTGGTGCGCGAGGACGCGAACGACCCGCAGGTGGTCGCCGCGCTCGAGGATGCGACCGGCATCTTCATGACCGGCGGCAACCAGCTGCGCCTGTCGAGCGTGATCGGCGGCACGCTGCTGGGCAGGGCGCTCGTCGAGCGCCACCGGCACGGCGCGATCATCGCCGGCACGAGCGCCGGCGCGTCGGCCATCGCGAGCCACATGGTCGCCTTCGGGACGAGCGGCGCCACGCCCAAGCAGCGCATGACGCAGATGAGCGCCGGCCTCGGGCTGCTCCCCGGCGTGCTGATCGACCAGCACTTCGAGCAGCGCAACCGCTTCGGACGGCTGCTCGCGCTCGTGGCCCAGTCGCCGTCGCTGCTGGGCATCGGCATCGACGAGGACACGGCGGCACTCGTCAGCCCGAAGGGAATCCTCGAGGTGATCGGCAAGGGATCGGTCACCATCCTCGACCCGGCCACGATCCAGACCGACGCGTACGAGGTCAAGCGCCACAGGCCGATCATGGTCTCCGGCGTCGTCCTCCACTCGCTGCCATCGGGCTATCGGTTCGACGTCCGCAAGCGGCGGCTCATGGCTCCGATGCGACCGGTGAGCGCCACCGACCGCGAGCTCGCCAGCCTCCAGGCGGCGACCAACCGGACCCGTCGCCTCATCACCCGCATCGCGGCCGAGGGCGCAGACGACACCGCTCCTGAGCGCGCCCGCCGCCGTGCACTGCGCGCGCGCAGGCTCCGCGAGGAGGCCAGCGAGTGACGAGCACCCGGCGAGCGAAGCCGGCGTCGAAGGCCGCCGGCTCGAAGCGACGGGCGCGCCTTGCCGAGCGGGCGCCGGCCGGTGCCACGCCGCGTCCGGAGCTCACGATCGTCGAGACGCGGGTCTACCGCGGGCCCAACTACTGGAACTACGACCCCGCCATCAAGCTCGTGGTCGATCTCGGGGTTCTCGAGCACTTCCCCACCAACAAGATCCCCGGCTTCGTCGACGCCCTGCTCGAGATGCTCCCCGGCGTCGGGCAGCACACCTGTGGGACGGGCAAGGTCGGCGGCTTCACGGATCGGCTGCGCGAGGGGACGTGGGTCGGGCACGTGGCCGAGCACATCGCCCTCCAGCTGCAACGCGAGGCCGGCACCGAGGTCGGACGCGGCAAGACCCGCGGCACGGGCGAGCCAGGGCGCTACCACGTCGTCTACTCGTACGCCGAGGAGACCGTGGGGCTGGCGGCCGGCCGGCTGGCGGTGCGTCTCGTCAACCACCTCGTCGAGGCGGACCCCGGCTTCGACTTCCGCGACGACCTCGAGCGCCTCATCCTGTTGGCCGAGCGCGCCGCCTTCGGACCGTCCACCCAGTCGGTTCTCGACGAAGCTGCGCTGCGTGACATCCCCTACATCCGTCTCAACGAGCAGTCCCTGGTGCAGCTCGGCCATGGCGTCCACCAGAAGCGCATCCGGGCCACCATGACCAGCCACACCGCATCCCTCGGCGTTGACATCGCATCCGACAAGAAGCTGACCAACCGCCTCCTGGCCGCCACCGGCGTGCCGGTGCCCCGCTCGGAGGTCGTCGATGACGAGGACGCCGCGGCGGCCGCCGCCCGCCGGATCGGCTTCCCCGTCGCGATGAAGCCGCTGGACGGGAACCACGGCCGCGGCGTCGTGCTCAACCTGGGGGACGAAGCGGCGGTGCGGGACGGCTACCGGGTGGCGCGCGAGCAGAGCCGTCGCGGCGGCGTGGTGGTCGAGACCTATCTCGTCGGTAACGACTATCGCTGCCTCGTCATCGGCGGCGTGCTGCGCGCGGTGGCACAGCGCGTGCCCGCCCACGTCGAGGGGGACGGCACGCACTCGATCACCGACCTCGTCGAGGCCACGAACGACGATCCGCGTCGCGGCATCGGTCACGAGAAGGTGCTCACCCGGATCAAGATCGACGACGAATCGGTCTCGTATGCCAGGGAGCAGGGCTTCGAGCTCTCCGACGCCCCGCCACGCGGGCACCGCGTCTACCTGAAGCGCACGGGCAACATGAGCACCGGCGGGATCAGCATCGACCGCACCGAGGAGGCGCACCCCGACAACGTCGAGATCGCCGAGCTGGCGGCGCACGTCGTCGGCCTCGACATCGCCGGGATCGACCTCGTCTGCCCCGACGTCAGCCTGCCGGTGCGCGAGACCGGCGGCGGCATCGTCGAGGTCAACGCGGCGCCCGGCTTCCGCATGCACACGAACCCCACCGAGGGCGAGGCGCAGTACGTCGCCAAGCCGGTGATCGAGATGCTCTTCCCGCCCGGCGCGCCGTCGCGCATCCCGATCGTGGCCGTCACCGGCTCGAACGGAAAGACGACGACCGCCCGGATGATCGCGCACATCATGAAGGGCATGGGCCGCAAGGTCGGCCTCACCTCCACCGATGGCATCTACGTCGACGGCCGCATCGTGCGCCGGGCCGATGCATCGGGGCCCAAGTCGGCGTCGATGGTGCTCCAGAACCCGACGGTCGACTTCGCCGTGTTCGAGGTCGCCCGCGGCGGCATCCTGCGCGAGGGCCTCGGCTACCAGCGCAACGACGTCGGCGTCGTCCTCAACGTGACCGGGGACCACCTCGGCCTGGGCGGCATCACCTCGCTGCGCCAGCTCTCCGAGGTGAAGCGCGTGGTGGTCGAGGCGGTCCCGCGCGACGGCGTGGCCGTCCTCAACGCCGATGATCCGCTCGTCACGGCCATGGCGCGGCACACCTCCGGATCGGTGATCTACTTCTCGATGGACCCCGAGAACGAGCGGATCAAGTTCCAGGCATCACGCGGTCGACGCGCCGTGACGCTGGAGCAGGGTCGCAACGGCGAGATGATCGTCCTGCGCCAGGGGCGCAAGTCGATGTCGCTGGTCTGGACCCACCTGATCCCGGCGACCTTCGAGGGTCGCGCGCGGATGAACGTGCAGAACGCGCTCGCGGCGACGGCCGCCTCCTGGGCCGCCGGGGCACATCTCCACGACATCCGCCAGGGCCTGCGCACGTTCACGACGAGCTACTTCATGGCGCCGGGGCGGATGAACATGTTCGAGCTCGACGGCTACCGCGTGGTCGTCGATTACGCCCACAACCCGCCCGCCCTGGCCGCGCTCGGCGACTTCGTCAACCGGCTGACGGAGCCGTCGGCGGGCGGGGCGCGCGCGCCGGTGACCGGCCGGCGCATCGGGGTGATCGCGACGGCCGGCGACCGCCGCGACGAGGACATCATCGAGCTGGGCCGGGTAGCGGCACGCTACTTCGACGAGATCATCATCCGCGAGGACGAGAACAACCGCGGGCGTCCGCGGGGCGAGACCGCCAGGCTGATCGAGGAGGGGATCGACTCCGCCGGCGGCGAACGCATGGTCGGACCGGTCACCACGATCCTCGACGAGCTCGAGGCCACCCGCCATGCGCTCGACATCGCGGGCGACGGGGACGTGGTCGTCGTCTGCGTCGACCACGCCAACCAGGTCTGGAAGGAGCTCCAGCGCCGGCAGCACGGAGCGGCGAGCGAGACCGATGGGCTGCGCGCCGTCGTCGGCGTGACCGATGCGGACGACGAGGTCGAGATCGACACCTGAATTCAGCGCGCGATGAGCTCGCGCAGGCGATCGAAGGCGACCGGCCGGTAGCCGCCGGACTCGAGCCACTCGAAGAGCCCCATCCGCTCGACGTGGGCCATCACCGCGCACACGTCGCCCCTCTTCGCACGCGCGGAGAGGGCCGCCAGCGCCTCGATCTCGGTCGGGTGCGCCTCGATCTCGCCGGTGTACCCGCCCTCCCGGGCACCGGCACGCAGCAGCTCGTTCATCTCGGTGAGGTCGCGGCCGCGAAGGTAATGGGGCTTCTCGGCAATGACGAGGTCGTCGGCAGCGCCGGCGATGACACCGAGCCGGTGCAGGATCTCATCGGTCCGGTCCCCCGCCGTGCCGAAGGCGAGCCGCACGCGGTGGCCCCCGGCCAGTGAGCGTGCCACTTCGAGCAGGCCGGCCAGCCCTGCCTCGTTGTGGGCGAAGTCGACGAGGGCGAAGATGCCGCGCCGCTCGTACAGGTTGAGGCGACCCGGATTGGCGGCGGCGTCGAGCGCGAAGGAACGCAGGCCACGGGTGATCTGAAGCGTCGTGAGGCCCAGCGCGTCGCACGCGGCGGCTGCCGCCAGGGCATTGGCGACGTTGTGTCGCGAGAGGCCGGCAAAGGTGACGGGCAGGTCGGCGGCCTCGACCAGCCGGCGGGGACGCCGTCCGGCGCCGCGCAGCACGAGCCAGCCACGCTCGAGCACGGCCGCCCGTCCACCCGCATCGAGCGCCTCCTCGACCGCCGCGGATCGAGGCTCCAGGCTGAACGGGTAGAGGTTGGCGCGCGTCTCGCGACGCATGGCCCACACCCGCGCGTCGTCGGCGTTGAGGACGGCCCAGCCGTCGGCCCTGGTGATGCGGACGACCGTGCCCTTGACCTCGGCCAGCTCGTCGACCGTGTCGATCCCCTGCAGGCCGAGGTGGTCGGCGCTGACGTTGGTGACCACGCTCACGTCATTCGCGCCGTAGCCGATCCCCCGCAGCAGGATCCCTCCTCGCGCCGTCTCGAGCACCGCCACGTCCAGCCCCGGCTCGGCAAGGATGCGGGCGGCGCCGCCGAAGCCAGTCCAGTCCCCCGCCTCGACCAGCTCGCCGCGAACGTAGATGCCGTCGGAGTTCGTCATGCCGACGCCACGCCCGGCGCTCTCGCAGACGTGCGCGATCAGCCGCGTGGTCGTGCTCTTGCCGTTCGTGCCGGTCACCGCCACGATCGGGATGCGCGGCCTCGGCAGGTTGGCCATCGGTCCCAGGGCGACGGCGCGCAGGCCGGCCAGCTCGCGCCGGTCGGTCGATCGTCCCAGGGCGAGACGGGCGGCGGCGGCGCCCACCGCCTGCGAGATCGTCCGGCGACGCCATCGGTACGCGATCGCCGTCCGCCTTCGATCCAGCGAGTGCCTGGTCGAGATCCGTGGCTCCGGAAGGCCGAGCGCGACCTTGAGCCGGCGGACGGCGAGGGCCGCGCTGGCGGCCACGGCGGCCGCCGCTCCGGGCTCCTCGCCCTTGAACTCGAGCTTGACCGCGGGGTGCGTGAAGAAGCGGTTCGGCCCATCGAGCACGCGCAGCTCGACCAGCTCGACCCCGTTCTCGCGCTGCTCGGCATCGCGCGGCATGGCCGTGAGTATATTGATCGTCATGCCCGAACCGATGGCCCTGCGTCACATCGTCGAGGCTCGCCTCCCGCGATACCTCGCCGAGCTGGAGCGCCTCGTCAACATCGACTGTGGCTCGTACACGCCCGAGGGCGTCAACGCGGTCGCCGACTTCGTGACCGATGCGCTGCGCGAGCTGGGCGCGGAGGTCTCGCGCGTCCCGCATGAGCCCGACGGCGGCGGCCAGCAGCTCGGCGACCTCGTCATCGGCCGGCTGAGCGGTGACGGCCCGCGCGTCCTGCTCATCGGGCACCTGGACACCGTCTTCGACCCGGGCACGGTCGCAACGCGACCGTATCGGTCCGAGGATGGTCGCGCCTTCGGGCCTGGCGTGACCGATATGAAGGCCGGGCTCCTGGCGGGCCTCCACGCCATCGGTGCCATGCAGGCGGGCGGCGTCCATCCGGCGATCACCTTCGTCGCCAACCCGGACGAGGAGATCGGCTCGCCGTTCAGCACGCCGTTCATTCGCACGCTCGCCGCCGAGCATGACGTCGCGCTCGTCCTCGAGTGCGCGCGCGCCAACGGCGACATCGTGAGCGCTCGAAAGGGGATCGCGGACTACCACGTGGAGCTCATCGGGCGCGCCGCGCACGCCGGCGTGGAGCCGGAGAAGGGCCGCTCCGCCATCCTCGCGGCGGCGCACCAGGTCATCGCCCTGCATGCCCTCAACGGCCGCTGGCCGACGGTGACCGTCAACGCCGGCGTGATCCACGGAGGAACCCGGCCGAACGTGGTCGCCGAACGCTGCGAGCTGAAGGTCGACGTGCGAGCCGCCACGGTCGACGCCTTCGACGCGGCAGCCGCCGAGCTCGAGCGGATCGCGTCGTCGCCCACGGTCGATGGCGTGTCGGTCAGCGTCGAACGCGTCGCCGGGCATCCGCCCATGGAGAAGACCGATGCGTCCGCCCGCCTCGTCGGGCTGGCATCTGAGATCGCCGGCACGCTCGGCTTCTCGCTGCGCGATGCGGCGACCGGAGGCGCCTCGGACGCCAACACCACGGCCGCGCTGGGCGTGCCCACGCTCGATGGGCTCGGGCCTGTCGGAGGGGACGACCACTCGGTCGACGAGTGGCTGGACCTGTCGAGCGTGGTGCCACGCACGACGCTGCTGGCGGGGCTCGTCGGCCGCATCGGGGAGGCGTTGTAGCCGGGCCGCCACGGCGGACGCGGCGCGGCGGCCACGGCGGCCACGTATATACGGTATATACTTCAGCGATCATGACAGCCAAACGCGTCCTCATCTCCATCGACGAGCGCCTCCTCGCCCGCATCGACCAGGCGGTCGAGCGGCGCGGGCTCACCCGCAGCGGCTACCTCGCCCAGCTGGCGAGCACGGACCTCGAAGCATCCCGCGGCCCCGGCGCCGATCCGGCCGTGGTCTCCTCCCTGCGCGCCATCGACGACCCCTTCACCGAACGCGAGTGAGGCGCGTCGTCATCGTCGCCGCCTGTGAGATTTGAGACGCCTCGGCCCAATGCCGCGTTGTGGCCAGCTGCGACTCACCGTCTGCTTTGGCCAACGCCAAGAGGGGGTCAGGCGGCCTGCCACGCGTCGATTGAGCGTGGTTGAGCGTGATCGAGTCGCTCGGGAGGTCCTCACCGTGCCTGGGCCGGTCTACGGCAGCGCCGAGCCCCGATGCGCCACAGCTTGTGGCAGGCGGGAGGATGTGGATAACCCCGGACACGGCATCTATCGACGGGGATTGGCATCAGGGCGGTGCAACGTCGCGGATCCGCGATCTATGCGCAACTGAGCGGCGTGTCGGCGCCTCGGGGGCGCTCTCACGCCGAGTGGTGAAAGATAGATCGGTCCTGGGCCGCCCAGAAACCCCCGCATGCCACCGCTGCTCGATAGATCGCGGCTCGCAGCAGGGTCGAGCTGCCCTGCGATCCGGCGGTGGCTCGGTCCGGGGGCGGCCCGCGCATTGGCATCCACGTCGCCCCGGATCAGCCCGGGTCAAGGGCTCATGACCACTCGGCTAGAATGATCGTCCCGTGACTGACGCTTACCGTCACCGCACGTCGCTGCAGGTGCGCTTCCGCGACATCGACGCCTTCGGCCACGTGAACAACGCCGTCTTCTTCAGCTACGTGGAGCTGGCACGCATCCGCTACCTGCTCGACGTGCTGCAGCCGGCCGAGCCGTTCGATCGGCTGCCGCTCATCCTGGCGCGCGTGGAGCTCGACTATCGGTCCCCGATCACGTTCGAGGACGACGTGCTCGTCGAGACGCGCATCGACCGCATCGGCCGATCGAGCTTCGAGATGAGCCACCGCATGACCGCCGAGGCCGATGGCCGGCTCCTGGCCGACGTCCACACGGTCCTCGTCACCTACGACTATGCGACCGCGGGATCCATGCCCGTCCCCGACGACTGGCGACAGCGCATGGCCACTTACGAAGGACGCAACCTCGAGACCGATGCCCCGCGGCCGGCGACGGCCGCGGCGGGCTGAGCCAGATCACCAGGAGACCCATGGCCGAACAGCAACGCTTCGACCTCCTCATCCTCGGCGGCGGCATGAGCTACGTGGGCGCCATCCGCGCCGCGCAGCTCGGCCTCTCGGTGGGCCTCGTCGAGCGCGACAGGCTCGGGGGAACCTGCCTGAACCGCGGCTGCATCCCGTCGAAGGCGCTCCTCGAGACCGCCGATCTCCTGCACCGCGTGACCGAGCAGGGCGCCGAGTTCGGGTTGGCCGGCCACGACGGCATCAGCCTCGATTATCCGGCGCTGGCGAAGCGTCGTGACGTGGTGGTCGACAAGCACGTCAGCGGCGTCGAGTTCCTAATGAAGAAGAACAAGGTCACCGTGCTACGCGGGAACGGGGTGCTGACCGGGCCGACGAGCGTCCAGGTGTCGGGCGGCGAGTCCGGCGACGTCGAGGCGAGCGGCGAGCACCTGATCCTCGCCACCGGCAGCGCTCCACGCTCCCTACCCGGTCTCGATCTCGACGGACGGCTCATCATCAGCTCGGATGAGGCGCTCACGCGCGGGGACGTGCCGGGCCGCGTCACGATCGTCGGCGCCGGAGCCATCGGCGTGGAGTGGGCCAGCATGTACCGCGACTTCGGGGCCGAGGTGACCCTGGTCGAGTTCGCGGATCGGATCGTGCCGCTCGAAGACCCCGAGGTCGGCAAGGAGCTGGCAAGGGTCTTCAAGAAGCGCGGCATGGCCATCCACGCGTCCTCGACCATCGATCCCGAGACGATCAAGAAGGAGGACGACGAGGTCAGCTTCCAGGTCGCCACGAAGGATGGCGGCAACCGCACCGACGTCACCGCGGACGTGATCCTGGTCGCGGTCGGTCGCCGGCCGCTCACCGACGGCATCGGGCTCGAGGAGGTCGACGGCGTCGAGGTCGACCGCGGCTACGTCACGGTGGACGAGTTCATGCGCACCGGCGCGCCGAGCATGTACGCCATCGGCGACATCGTGCCCGGCTTCGCCCTGGCGCATGTCGCCAGCCACGAGGCGGTCGTGGCGGTCGAGCACATGGCCGGGCACGACCCCGAGCCGGTGCGCATGGACCTCATGCCGCGCGTCACCTTCTGCCGCCCGCAGATCGCATCGGTCGGCATGAGCGAGGAGGAGGCGAAGGCCGCCGGACGCGAAATCAAGACCGGCTCGTTCCCGTTCCGCGCCCTGGGCAAGGCCACAATCGTGGGCGAGGTCGACGGCTTCGCGAAGATGATCGCCGACGC
>JBOGSW010000182.1:0-5069 GCA_050695815.1 Candidatus Limnocylindria bacterium
AGGCCGACCGGATGCTCGACATGGGCTTCATCGTCGACGTCGAGACGATCCTGGCCCGATGCCCGCGCGAGCGCCAGACGGCGCTCTTCTCCGCCACCATGCCGTACGCCATCCTGCGCATCTGCGATCGGTTCATGAAGCGCAACCCCGCCCAGGTGACCGTTCGTCCCGACCTCAAGACGGTCGAGACCGTGCGCCAGCTGGTGTACTTCGTGGCCGAGCAGGACAAGGTCGCCGCCCTGATCGAGCTCAACGAGCAGTACGGGTTCGATCGGCTGCTCGTCTTTCGCCACACCCAGATCGGCGTCGATCGCCTCGCCACCACCCTGAAGCGCCGTGGCAAGAACGTGGCGGCGCTCCATGGCGGGCTGTCGCAGCGCGAGCGGGATCGGACCCTCGCCGCCTTCAGGGCCGGCAGGATCGAGTTCCTGGTGGCCACCAACGTCGCCTCGCGCGGCCTCGACATCACCGACCTGCCCTACGTGCTCAGCTTCGACATCCCCGAGGACGCCGACACCTACGTGCACCGCATCGGTCGAACCGGTCGGGCCGGCAAGGAGGGGACCGCCATCACGTTCGTCGGCGAGTGGGACCTCGACGCCTGGGAGGCGATTCGTTCGGAGGTCGGCGCCAACGTCGAAGAAGGTCAGCTGAGCCTCTACGACCGCAGCTGAGCGGCGCACCGAACCTCGGCACGAGCGGTACGCTAGTGCGCGATGGACGAGCCGATCCTGCCCCAGCTGCCGACCGCGACGAACGCGGAGGTGCTCAGCGTCGAGTGGCTCTTCGAGCCACTCTGGCCGGGCGAGCGGATCCTCGCGCGGGTGGCCGACGGACGCATCACCATGACCGGCGAGGCCGGCGAGCCCCCCTCCGCGGAGCTGGTCGATGCCGAGGAGGTGCTGCGCGCGTCGATCCTCGCCGACGAGGCCATCGTGGACGGCGTGTGGACCGCACAGCCCTTCGTTGGAGACGGCAGCCCGGCCCGCGCCTGGGCCGATACGATCGCCGACGAGGGACTCGCCGACGAGCTGCCCGACCCGCTCGAGTCGGAGCGGCGCCGCGCCTTCGTGGCGGTCGATCTCGTCGAGCTCGACGGGCAGGAGCTCGGGGACATCCCGTTCCAGGAGCGTCGACGCCTGCTCGAGTCGGTGATCGACGAGGGGATCCGCGTGCGCCTCAGCCCGATCGTGAAGCAGCCGCTGGCCGGATGGCTGGTGGGGTGGCGGGCCAACGGCTTCACCCACTACCTGGCGAAGCATCAGAACTCGCGCTATCGGCCCGGCGAGCGCACCGAGGACTGGCTCAAGCTCTCGCTCCGTGCCGAGGCACCGCGCGGGGTGACCGGCCGTCTCTTCGGCGGCCGCGGCGAGAAGGTCCGGCGCGTCCGCGACTGACGCGTCGCGCGGGGCAGGGGTCATGGCGTCCCCCGGGGATCCGCGATCTATCGCCGGAACGTGTCATGACGGCGTCCCCAGGTCACGGATCCGCGATCTATGCGCAGCTGCCTGGCGTGAAGGTGCCCACACGTCGCTGTCACGCGAGCAGTCGAGGGTTAGATCGACGCCAGGGAGCCCAGAACGGGTCCCATGACGAATTCGGTCGATACATCGCGGCCGTGCCGCGCGGCGCCGCGCGGGTCCCCCGGGATCTGCGATCTATCGCCGGAACGTTTCATGAAGGCCTCCCCAGGTCACGGATCCGCGATCTATGCGCGTGCGCATGGAGTGAAGGCGCCCACACGTCACCGTCACGCGTGCAGGAGAGGGTTAGATCGACGCCAGGGAGCCCAGAACGGGTCCCATGACAAATGCGGGTCGATAGATCGCGCTCCGGGGGATCGCGCCGCGCGCAGACGACGTGGGCGCCCGGGGATCGCACCCCAGCGCGTGGGCCGGTCGTCCGTCGCTCGCGTGCTACCATCGGTGCCCGAGCAGCCACCCGCCGTCGCACGATCGAGGAGGCTCGTCCTGACCCCCAACCCAGCCGCTGCCGCGCCGTCGGCGCTCGACACCGAAGGGCTCAACGAGGTCAGGCGCGTCGGCTCGGCCGACCTGATGGTCGGCATCCCGTCCTTCGGCAACGCCGAGACGATCGGCTATGTCGTGCGAGCCACCACGGCCGGCATGGTCCAGTACTTCCCCGAGATGAAGCCGATCCTGGTCAACAGCGACGGCGGCTCGCCCGACGACACGCCGCGGGTGGCGGTCAGCACCGAGAGCCCGGACTACCTCGAGAAGGTGATCCTGGTCAGCCCGAAGCACAAGCTCCAGCGCATCAGCTTCACGTACCAGGGCACCAGCGGGAAGGGCACCGCGGTGCGGGCGCTGTTCGAGGTTGCGCGCGAGCTGAGGGTCAAGGCCATGGTCATGGTCGACTCGGACCTGCGCTCGATCGTGCCCGAGTGGGTCGAGCTGCTGGCCGGACCGATCCTCAAGGGCGGCTACGACTTCGTGGCGCCGATGTACGCGCGCTACAAATACGACGGCACGATCACCAACAACATCGCCTACCCGCTTACGCGGGCGCTGTACGGGACGCGCATCCGCCAGCCCATCGGCGGCGACTTCGCGGTGAGCGGCGACCTCGTGGCGCGATACCTGGAGCTCGACACGTTCGACGAGCTGACGGCGCGCTTCGGGATCGACATCTGGATGACGCACAGCGCCATCAACGAGGGATTCGCGGTCTGCCAGGCGCGCCTGGGCGCAAAGATCCACGACGCCAAGGATCCGGCCTCCGACCTCGGGCCGATGTTCCGCCAGGTGGTCGGCACGCTCTTCAACCTGGCCGGCCACTACGAGGACCGATGGCTCCGCGTCAAGGGTTCGCACCAGATCCCCGAGTACGGGTTCGAGCGCGTGATCGCGCCCGAGGAGATCAGCGTCAACCACGGCAAGCTCATCGATAACCTGGACAACGCCCGCCTGGCCGTCAAGGAGGTCTGGGCCGAGATGCTCGCTCCCGAACAGCTCGAGCGGGTGATGTCGCTCGAGACCGAGGGTGATCCGGGCGGCTTCCACTTCAGTGCCGAGCTGTGGATCCGGTGCCTGTACGACACGCTCGTGGCATTCCACCGGCCCGGTGCCGACCGAGAACGGATCCTCGCCGCGCTCACGCCGCTCTACTTCGGCCGCACGGCCGGCTTCATCAGTGACACGCTCGACATGACCACCGACCAGGCCGAGCGCGTCATCGGCGACCAGGCGCGCCAGTTCGAGGAGCTCAAGCCGTATCTCGTGACCCGCTGGACCGAGATGCGCTCGGAGACACGCGGCTGATGGCCGCGCGTCGCAAGCGGCCGTATCGCATCCTGCTGCCCCTCGCCAACCCGCGAACGGCGCGCGACCTGGTCCGCATCGGCGCCGGCGTGGCGAATGGCCGGCCGACCGAGATCACGGCGCTCGGCATCGTCGAGGTGCCGGAGGGCGTCAGCCTGTCCGAGGGCGCCACCCAGGCCCGCGTCGCGCGCCGCCTCCTCCAGCGCGTGCTCGACGTGGGTGACGAGGAGGGCGTGGAGATCCGAACCATGGTGCGCATCGGACGCCACGCGGCGGACGGCGTGATCGAGGCGGTGGGGGAGGAGGACGCCGATCTCGTCATCTTCGGTTGGGGCGGCCCGCCCACGCCGACGCAGAGCGCGCGCGCCGACGCGGAGGCGACCGAGATGGCATTGGCCGGCCAGAGGGCGCGGCCGCGATCCGTCTTCTCGCCGACGATCGACGCGGTCGTGCGCGAATCGCCCTGCGACATCGCCGTCGTCAAGCAGCGCGGCCTCGAGAAGGTCGAGTCGATCCTGGTGCCGGTGCGCGGCGGCCCCCACGCCGAGCTTGCCATGCGCATCAGCCGCGACCTGGCCAAGCGATTCGGTGCCAAGGTGGTGGTCTTGCACGTCGTGCCGAAGGGGATCGGCGAGCGCGCCGTGGAGCGCGAGCAGGCCGCCGTCGACGCGTTCGTCAAGGAGCACGCCGGCGCGCGCCGCGCGAGCGGGCTGATCCGCGAGGCGACGAGCGTGCGCCAGGCGATCATCAAGGAGGCCGCGCACCACGACCTCGTGGTGATGGGGGCATCGGCTCAGCCGACGAACGCCAGCCCGGATGGCCGCTACCTGTTCGGCACGCTGGCGGAAGCGGTGGCGTCCAAGGCCAAGCCCACCGTCATCGTGGTGAAGACGAAGCAGTCGCTCGGCCTCGCGACCTTCGACGAGCTGCGCGCCAGCGAGGGAACCCTGGCCCACGCGGATGCCTACGTCGAACGCAGCCGCTCGCTGCCCGTGATCGTCGACAAGTGGTTCGCCGAGAACACGTTCCACGCGCACGAGTTCGCCGACATCCGCAAGCTGGTGGCGCTGAAGGAGCGGCACGGGCTCACGATCAGCGTCGGCCTGCCCGCGCTGAACGAGGAGAAGACGATCGGCACGGTGATCAAGCGCGTGAAGGGCGCGCTCATGGACCGCGTACCGCTCATCGACCAGGTGGTGGTGATCGACTCCGACAGCGAGGATCGCACGGCCGCGATCGCGACGGAGCTTGGCGTGCCGGTGCACAAGCATCGCGAGATCCTGCCCGAGGTCGGGACCCACACCGGCAAGGGCGAGGCGCTGTGGAAGAGCCTGCACGTGCTCGACGGCGACATCGTGGCCTGGATCGACACCGACATCAGCAACATCCAGCCGCGCTTCGTGTACGGACTGCTCGGCCCGCTCCTGGACGAACCCAAGATCCAGTACGTGAAGGGCTTCTACCAGCGGCCGATCCGCCAGGGCGACGCGCTCCAGGCCGAGGGCGGCGGCCGCGTGACCGAGCTGATGGCCCGCCCGCTGATCAATCTCTTCTTCCCCGAGCTGTCGGGCATGATCCAGCCGCTCTCAGGCGAGTACGCCGGCCGGCGCGAGCTGCTCGAGGCGCTGCCCTTCTTCACCGGATATGCGGTCGAGATCGGGCTGCTCATCGACATCCTCGAGCACTCCGGCCTCTCGGGGCTCGGCCAGGTCGACCTCGAGCGCCGCATCCACCGCAACCAGCCGCTGCCCAACCTGTCGCAGATGGCCTACGTCATCCTGCAGGGCG
>JBOGSW010000183.1:0-5593 GCA_050695815.1 Candidatus Limnocylindria bacterium
CTTCACGAGACCAGCCGGGGCTTCGATGACCCGCAGTACCGCACGCTGGGGATCTACGGGATCGTCGTCACCGAGATCATGCGCGGCCGGCTGCGCGAGGCCATCACCCTCGCGGACGAGATGATGGAGAACGGCCTCGCCGGCGTCGAGGGTTCGGTGTACGGAGGGCGGGCGGCCACCTGGAGCGGCGATACGTCCACCGCTCGACGGATGCGGGATGTCCTCGGTGAAGCGCCCGCGGGCCGGCGCACGGACGCCATGCTGGCGACCCTGGACGGGGGCATCGCGGCCCTCGAGGGGCGGGCGGCCGACGCGCGGGCTCACTACGCCGAAGCCCAACGCATCGCGCGCGACATCGGAACCCCGTACTGGCTCGGGATGACGAACCTCGACATCGTCATCACCGGTGCCATGGAGGCCGATGAACGCCGGCGCGCGGCGGACGAGGCACGCGAGATCTTCACTCGACTGCGGGCCAACGCCCTCCTCGATCGGCTCGATGCCGCGCTGGCGATCGGAGCGCCCGCCGCCGCGAGCAGGGCGCCCGCGGTCGAGGCCGAGGCCGAGGTGCCGCAACAGGCCTGACGCCGCTCTTTCCTGTCGCATTCTCACGGTGAGACCGTTAGCGCCGAACGCCCGCCCATGCTCTGGCGAGACTGAGCACGATCTTCTCGTCGAAGCCTGTCGCATCGGTCACCAGGTGAGAATCCGATAGGAATTGCGGCACCGCATCGGTGATACGTGTCTGGAGGTGAGAATCCGATAGGTTCGGCACATGCTCCACCAGTGCCGCTGAAGGGTTGCCCATCAGGCGATCCTGCGGCGATACTCTGGCCCTCCAACGGAGGAGCCACGCCCGAGTGACCTGTACCAGCTGCGGCGCCGAGAATGAAGCCGGCCGGCAGTTCTGCCTGAACTGCGGGCAGCGGCTGGCCGCCGGATGCCCGGTGTGCGGCTCGTCGAACACGCCCGGTGCGAAGTTCTGCGGCAAGTGCGGCAACCCCCTCCCGGCGGGCGACGCCATGGCGCCCCGGCCGGCTGGCACCATGGCCGCCACCGCGCCGGCCGCCACCACGCCGGCCGCCGCGACACCGGCCACCGAGCGGCGCCGGGTGAGCGTCCTGTTCGCCGACCTGGTCGGCTTCACCACGCTCTCCGAGAAGAGCGACGCGGAGGACGTGCGCGAGCTGCTCGGTCGCTACTTCGAGGCGTGCCGGGATGTCGTGGAACGGTATGGCGGGACGGTCGAGAAGTTCATCGGCGATGCCGTGATGGCGGTCTGGGGAACGCCCACGGCGCAGGAGGACGACGCCGAGCGTGCGGTGCGTGCGGCTCTCGAGCTGGTCGAATCGGTCCGCCACCTGTCGACCGAGAGCGGAATGGCCGACCTTGGCCTGCGGGCGGCGGTGCACACCGGCGAGGCGGTCGTCACCATCGGTGCCAGCGGGATGGGCATGGTGGCCGGTGACCTCGTGAACACGGCGAGCCGCCTCCAGGCCATTGCCGCGCCCGGCACGGTCCTCGTCGGCGAGGGCACGCAGCGGGCCGCGCGCAACGCGATCGCCTTCGAGGAGGCCGGGCCGCAGACGCTCAGGGGCAAGGCCAGCCCGGTGCCCGCCTTCCGGGCCCTGCGCGTCGTCGCCCAACGCGGCGGGGTTGGCCGCAGCGAGCAGCTCGAGCCGCCCTTCGTGGGTCGCGACGCGGAGCTGCAGCTGATCAAGGACTTCTACCACGCCACCGCGCGCGAGCCCGGGCCGCGGTTGGTGAGCGTCCTCGGGCAGGCCGGCATCGGCAAGACGAGGCTGTCGTGGGAGTTCCTCAAGTACATCGACGGCGTCACCGAGAGCGTGTACTGGCACCAGGGCCGCTCCCCCGCCTATGGCGAGGGCATCAGCTTCTGGGCGCTGGGCGAGATGGTGCGCATGCGCCTGGCCATCGGCGAAGGGGCAGACGATGCCTCCACCCGCGCCAGCCTGTCGGCCACCCTGGACGAGTTCGTGACCGATGCCGACGAGCGGCGCTCCCTCGAGGCACCGCTCCTCCATCTGTTGGGCATCGGCGAAAGCCAGGGCTTCGAGCGAGGCCAGCTCTTCGTGGCGTGGCGGACCTTCTTCGAGCGCATCGCCGACATGGGGCCGGTGGTGATGGTCTTCGAGGACCTCCAATGGGCCGACGACGGCATGCTCGACTTCATCGAAGAGCTCGCGGCGTGGTCGCGCGGGCGGTCGATCTACATCATCACCCTGGCCCGTCCCGAGCTGCTCGACCGGCGCGCGACCTGGGGCGCGGGACTGCGGTCGTTCACCTCGCTCAGCCTCGCACCGCTCGTCGACGCGGAGATGCGAGCCCTGCTGGCCGGCCTTGTGCCGGGGCTGCCCGAGACGGTGACCGATCAGATCGTCGGGCGTTCCGAAGGCGTCCCGCTGTACGCCGTCGAGATGGTGCGGACGCTGCTCAATGACGGCCGCATCCAGCGCGACGGCGATGCGTTCCGCCCCGTCGGCGACCTGTCTGAGCTGGCTGTGCCGGAGTCGCTGCATGCGCTCATCGCCGCGCGCATCGATGCGCTGCCCGCCCCGGAGCGCAGCCTCGTCCAGGACGCGTCGGTGCTCGGGCTGTCGTTAAGCACCGAGGCACTCGCGGCGGTCGCACGTTCGACCGAAGAGATGGAGCCGATGCTTCAGCACCTCGTCCAGCGCGAGCTGTTGACGATCGACGACGATCCCCGCTCGCCCGAGCGCGGGCAGTACCGCTTCGTCCAGGGCCTGGTGCGCGAGGTGGCCTACGGCACTCTCTCGCGCGACGATCGCCGCGCCCGACACCTCGCTGCCGCCCGCTTCTACGAGGCGCTCGGCGACGACGAGCTGTCGGGCGTGCTGGCGCAGCATTACGTGGATGCCTACCAGGCTCATCCCGACGGCCCTGAGGGCACGGCCGTGGCGATCCAGGCCCGCGTCGCGCTGCGGGGAGCTGCCGAGCGGGCCCGCGCGCTCGGCTCGCCTCGGCTGGCCCACAGCTATCTCCAGAGCGCCCTCGTCGTCGTCTCCGATCCGGCCGAGGAGCTGGAGATCCGGCAGGCCGCAGGCTTCGCCGCGGCCGACGCGGGCCTGTTCGACGCGGGCATCGCCCACTGCGAGCGGGCCATCGATCTGGCAACCGAGCTCGGGGACGCTGGCTCTCGGCGGCGCTTCACGGCCTTCCTCGGCCAGGTGCTGACCGAGGGCCGCCAGGACCAGGCGCTGCAGCTGCTCCGCGAGGCGTACGCCGAACCGGGTCTGCGGCCCGAGGATCCGGGTTTCGTGGAGCTCGCGGATTCACTGGCCAAGACCGAGATGCGCGCGCAGAACGATGCGGTCGCCATGGAGATCACCGAGCGCGCGCTGCCCGTGGCGGAGGCAGCCGGCCCCGATTGGGCCACCCTCCAGCTCATCATCACGCGCGGCGTATGTCTCAGCAACCTGCACCGTCCAACCGAGGCGGTCACCGTCCTGGCTGGAGCCTGGGAGCTCGCGCAGCGTCGCGGGCTGGCGGGCGGCACGCGGGCGGCCGTCAACCTTGGGTACGCGCTTGAGCCGGAGGACCCGCGCCGCGGCTTTGAGATCTCCCGCGCGGGCCTGGAGCGAGACCGCCGGATCGGGAATCTGTGGGGTGTCCGGTACCTGCTGGGCAACGCCGCGGATGGGGCCCTCGAGGTCGGCGAGTGGGATTGGGCACTGGCCCAGATCGACGAGCAGCTCGAGCAGCCGGTGGAGGCGGCCGAGCGCCTGTGGTACGGCGCCTTCGCCACCGAGATTCGTGCGTACCGCGGCGAGCCCGTGCAGGAGGAGGCACGGCGCTTGTACGAACAGAGCCAACCGTGGGATGACGTGCAGTACCGAGGCCTGGGCAAGCGGGGGCTCATGGCGGTGTCGCTCGTCGGCGGCCGGCTGGACGAGGTCATCCGCCTGGTGGACGAGCAGCTGGCGCTCGGCTCCCAGAACGCCGCCATCGCGTTCCATGGCGGCCGTGCCGCCATCTGGAGCGGAGACCTCGCAACGGCGCGCCGGTTGTTCGCCGCCTCAGACGCCGCCCGTCCCGGCCGCGGGACCGATGCGGACATCGCGACGCTGGAGGCCGGAATCGCCCAACTGGAGGGCCGAACCGGAGACGCGCGCGCCCGCTACGCCGACGCCCAGCGCCTCCTGCGCGAGCTCGGTCTCGACTTCCGGCTGGCGCAGTGTGATCTCGAGATCGTCATCACCGGCGCCATGGAAGCCGATGAGCGCCGGCGCGCGGCGGACGAGGCACGCGAGATCTTCACCCGACTGCGGGCCACCGCCCTCCTCGATCGGCTCGATGCAGCCCTGGCGACCGAGGCGCCCGCCGCCGAGGCCGCGACCAGGCCGTCCGAGGTCGAGGCAGAGGTCGAGGCCGAGGTCCCGCAGCAGTCCTGACGCGCTCAGTGCAGCCGCGATCCCCCGTCGGGCTCCTCGTCGCCCGGCCCTGAGCCGCCCTCGCCGTCACGCAGGAAGCGCTCGATGTCCGCGATCAGCTCGTCGCCGGCAGGGAGGCGTGCCTCATCGGCAAGCAGCTCGAGGCGCTCCACGTGCGCCTTCGTGTCGGCATCGTTCGCCGCCGCCGCGTCGAGCAGGTTCCGTCGCTCGAGGGCGCGCGACGCCAGTGGGCCGATCGGCGGCTCGATCCCCAGGTGCAGCCCGAGCGCGTTGAGCAGCGCGATCGAGGCCGCCGGGTACGTGGCGTTGACGTAGTGCGGCACCTGCGCGAAGAAGCCGACGGCCGGGATGCCATTCGTGCCGGACGCATGCTCCAGGACCGATAGCGCCGCGGACGGCACCCGCAGCACCCCATCTGGCCCCTGGCGGATGCCCTCGGGCAGAAGACCGGAGGCCGATGCGGTCGCCAGGATCGGCACCGGCCGCGTGTGCGGGACGGCCGCCGGGATCGCGCCGAGGCTGGCCCAGCT
Source organism: Candidatus Limnocylindria bacterium (assembly GCA_050695815.1). Classification (GTDB taxonomy): domain Bacteria; phylum Chloroflexota; class Limnocylindria; order QHBO01; family QHBO01; genus JACDBZ01. The sequence goes on from JBOGSW010000183.1 coordinate 4,964, forward strand.
GACCGCGCCGAGGCGACGGGCGACCTCGATCACGTCCGCGGTGAGCTCGCGCCATCGGTAATCGGGCTCCGGACCGCGCAGGACGAGCAGGTCTCGCTCGCCGATCCGGGTCGCCGTCAGCAGCAGCTGGGGCCAGGTGAGCGTGGACGGTCGGCCGTCGACGATGTCCAGCGTTGGCCGGCGAGCTCGGTAGTCGTAGATCGCATCGGCGTCGAAGGTCGCGACCAGCGTGCCACCCTCCGCCAGCCGTGCCGCGGCCGCCGTTCCGGCGCTGCCGGCGTCGACCCAGCCCTCGAGCGCGGCGACCAGCACGGGCGCGTCGAGCTGCGGGTCGTCGTCGAGCCGATATAGGGACATGCGTTGCAGTCTAGACGCGTACGGCCTCGGCCTTCATTCCCACCCGATGCGGGGGCGTGTACCGCTGCGTCACACATCGGCGAAGCTGAAGGCACTGCCTGGGCGTGGCCGTTTCACATGGTGACGCTAACGGCCGGTTTCGGCCTCAAGACGGCCGCATCCTTGCCGCTGGTTGCACCCGGCGACGCAAACGGCCATCCCGGCTCAAATCCATCCCCCAACCCCGCCGATAGCTCCACCGAGTGAAATCTGAGCGCGCCGGTGTCGGCCACC
>JBOGSW010000184.1:0-21120 GCA_050695815.1 Candidatus Limnocylindria bacterium
AGGTCATGGACGAGCTGTGCAATGCGCTCGAGGAGCTGGACCGCGACGATGAGGTCCGCGCAATCGTGGTCACCGGCAACGAGCGAGCATTCGCTGCGGGCGCCGACATCGGCGAGATGGCAGATGCCAGCCCGATCGACATGCTGATCACGAACCGCATCGGCCAATGGGACCGCATCAGGCGTATCACGAAGCCCGTCATCGCCGCGGTCAACGGCTGGGCGCTGGGCGGCGGCTGCGAGCTGGCCATGACGCTCGACCTGATCATCGCTGGCGAGGGAGCGAAGTTCGGGCAGCCGGAGATCAACATCGGTGTCATTCCCGGCGCCGGGGGCACGCAGCGCCTGACGCGCGCCATCGGCAAGAGCAAGGCGATGGAGATGATCCTGACCGGCGAACCGATCACGGCGCGCGAGGCGCACGCCGCCGGCCTGGTGGCGCGGGTCACCCAGGACGAGCTCGTCGTCGACGACGCGCTGGAACTGGCCGCAACCATCGCCACCAAGTCGCCGATCGCGCTGCGCCTGGCAAAGGAGGCGGTGAACGCGGCGTACGAGATGAGCCTGACCGATGCGCTCGCCCACGAGCGCCGCCTCTTCTACCTGCTCTTCGCGTCCGATGACCAGAAGGAGGGAATGGCCGCCTTCCTGGAGAAGCGCACGCCCGATTTCAAGGGCCGATGAGCCTGGGCAACCCGGACAGGCCGGTCGGCGGGCTCGCCGTGCCGGCGCCGGCCGGGGTCGAGCTGCGTCCGCTCGGGCGTGACGATTTCACCGATGCACTGGCGCTCGCGCGCGAGCTCTACGCCCTCGACGCTGACGCCGATGCGGAGCCGCACCGCGCCACCTACGACGCGATGATCAACGATCCGGATGCCGCGCCCTTCCTGGCGGTGGCGGATGGAGAGGCCGCCGGGCTCATCGGCTTTCGGTTCCGGCGGCGGCTCAATCACGCCACCTTCGAGGGCTGGGTGAGCGACCTGGTGGTGCGGGAGCGGTTCCGAGGTCGGGGGATCGGTCGTGCGCTGCTGGCTTCGGTGATCGCCGAGTGGCGGCTGCGGCAGGGGCACCAGGTCATGCTGGAGGTCGGCTACGACCGAACCGCAGCCCGCGCGCTGTACGAGGCGGCCGGCTTCGCGAACCGGGGGAAGTACTTCGAGATCGGGCCGGTCGCGACCCGCGGCATCACCCGCGGCATCGTCTCGGGGAGTGGCGTCGAGATCCGACCGATCCGCGACGACGACGCCGACTTCGAGGCCACCACCCGCCTGCTGGCCGAGCTGGGCCGCCCGGCGCCATCGGATGACAAGCTGCCGGCGCTGCGCCGCACCTACGCCCAGCATGTCGGGCACGCCGACACCGGATCGCTGCTGGCGCTGCTCGACGGCACGCCCGTCGGATTCGTGAGCCTGCAGTTCCGCCACCCGTTCTTCACTCGCTCCCCGCAGGGCTGGATCCCCGACCTCATCGTGGCCGAGCCGGCCCGCGGCCATCGCGTCGGCGCCGCCCTCCTCGACGCGGCGTTCGCGGAGGCGAAGGGTCGTGGCGCCTATGCGGTCGCGCTCGAGAGCGGGCACCACCGCAGCGTGGCGCATCGGCTCTACCTCAGCGCCGGCATGGCGGACGTCGGAACGTTCCACACCCTCGCGCCATGACGGAGATGGCGCGGCGTGCCTGGTCGTGGCTCCTCAGGCTGCTCGCCATCCTGTACGCATACAGCGCCGCGGTGCACGCGGCGAACCTGCTCGGGATCGGGGCGCGGGGACCAGGCCAGGTGCCCCTGCACTGGACGATCGCGGATGTCGCGTTCGTCGTGCTCGACTCCGTCGCAGCCATCGGCCTGTGGCGCGCTCGCTGGTGGGGGATCGCGGCCTTCCTGCTGGCCGTCGGAGCGCAGCTGATCATGTACCTCTTCTTCCCGACGGCCTTCAGCGAGACGGAGGTCCAGCGGCGCGCGCTCAACGGGATCGTGGTCGCGCACCTGTTCACGATCATGGTCTTCGGCACGCTCTGGTTCCTGAAGACCGACCCGCGGCCGAGGCGCGCGCCGCCGCCGCCGCCGCCCGACTGACGGCGGCGCATCGCTACAATCGCAGCCGATGCCTGATGAGCCGACCCCGACCCCGACCACAACGCTCCGCCAGGAGACCGATGACGGCGTCCTGACCCTCACGCTCGACCGGCCGGATGCGCTGAATGCGCTCAACGCCGAGCTGCGCCGAGAGCTGCTCGCCGCCCTCAAGGCCGCGGGCCGCGACGAGGCCGTGCGCGCCGTGATCGTCACCGGGGCGGGTCGCGGCTTCTGTGCCGGCGCCGATCTGCGCGGCGATCGTTCGGAGCGCGCCTTCCGGCGCGTGCTGACGCAGGAGTACAACCCGCTCATCGAGGCCCTGCGCGGGCTGCCGAAGCCGGTGATCGCATCGGTGAACGGCGTCGCCGCCGGTGCCGGGATGAGCCTGGCCCTGGCCGCCGACCTGGTGATCGCCGCAGAGGGCGCGCGGTTCGTGCCCGCCTTCCTCAAGATCGGGCTCGTGCCGGACTCCGGGCTGGCCCGCATCCTGGTTCGCAGCCTTGGCCGCCACCGGGCCCTGGAGATCCTGCTGGGCGAGCGTCACTTCAGCGCCGAGGACGCGCGCGATGCCGGGCTCGTCGCCGCCGTCGTGCCGGGCGATCAGCTGGAGGCCGCCAGCCGGGAGCTGGCGCGTCGCCTGGCATCCGGCCCGACGCGGGCCATCGCCCTCACCAAGCGGCTGATCAACGCCTCGGAGGACGCATCGGCCAGCGAGACCCTGGCCGTCGAAGCGGCACTGCAGGAGCTCGCCGGGCGCAGCGAGGATCACGCCGAGGGCGTCGCCGCCTTCGCCGAGAAGCGCGACCCGAACTTCCGCGGCCGATGAACGAGGTCTCGACCGTCGGCGTGCTCGGCGCGGGGACGATGGGTGCCGGGATCGCCCAGGTCGCCGCCGAGGCGGGGCTCGAGGTGCACGTCCACGACCCCGTCGACGGCGCCACCGAGCGAGCGCGCGAGCGGATCCGCGGCTTCCTGGCACGCAAGGTCGAGAAGGAGCAGCTCGGCGCATCCGATGCGGCGGCCGCCGTCGAGCGCATCCATCCGACCGCGAGCGTTGAGGGCCTGGCCGCCGCCGATCTCGTGATCGAGGCGATTCCCGAGGACCTCGAGCTCAAGCGCGACGCCTTTCGACGGCTGGACGCCGCGTCCGGCGAATCGACGATCCTGGCCACCAACACGAGCTCGCTGGCCGTGGCGCGCATCGCGTCGGCCGCCGCCCACCCACAGCGCGTGGTGGGGATGCACTTCTTCAACCCGGTGCCGCTCATGGGGCTGGTCGAGGTGATCGCCGGACCGATGACCGATCTCGCCGTGACCGATAGCGTCGCCCTTGTCGCGCGTCGCATGGGAAAGACCCCGGTGGTCGCGTCCGACACCCCCGGCTTCATCGTCAACCGCGTGGCGCGGCCCTATTACCTCGAGGCATTCCGCGTCCTGGGCGAGGGCGTGGCCGGCGTCGAGGAGGTCGACGCGGCCATGCGCGGCATCGGCTTCCGGATGGGGCCGTTCGAGCTCATCGACGCCATCGGTGCCGACGTGAACTTCGTGGTCAGCGTCAGCGTCTTCGAGCAGCTCTTCGGCGACCCACGCTATCGCCCGCATCCGCTGCAGCGCTCCTTGGTGGATGCCGGGCGACTGGGTCGCAAGACGAACGGCGGCTGCTACGACTACGGGACCGATGGCGCGCGCGGCGCGCCCTGGTCGGGCCTGGCGCGACGCCCCGACGGTGCCGTAGGCCTGCCCGCGCTCGACGCCGCGCAGATCGAGGCGCGCATCCTGGCGGCCATCGTGAATGAGGCTGCATCCGCGGTCGCCGATGGCGTCGCCACCCCCGATGCAATCGACACCGCCATGCGCCTGGGCACGAACTGGCCGGATGGGCCGCTCGCCTGGGGCGAGCGCATCGGTCTGGCGAGCGTGGTCCACACCCTCGACGCGCTGCATGCATCGGTAGCGGACGGTCGCTATCGGGCCACGCCGCTGCTGCGCGTCGTCGCCGATGCGGGCGGCTCCTTCTTCGAGCAGCGGGGCTAGCGGGTGCCGCTGACCGGGAGCTATCGGGCCGTCATCTTCGACATGGATGGGCTCCTGCTCGATACGGAGACGCTCTGGCATCGCTCGGAGGAGGAGCTGTTCCGCCGGCACGGGGGCGAGTTCACCTGGGACGACAAGATCGCGGTGATCGGCACCAGCTTCGACCACACGGCTCGCTACTTCGCCGACCGGCTTGGGCAGCCACGCGAGCGCGGGATGGAGCTGGTGGACGAGATGATCGGCCTCATGCACGACCAGGTGCGGCTCCAGGTCGACGCGCGTCCCGGCGCCCGCGAGCTGGTGGATCGCCTGCGGTCGCTGGAGGGCATGCGGCTGGGGCTCGCCTCGAACTCGCCGCGCTTCCTGGTGGACGCCGCTCTCGCGACGGCCGGCCTCGCCGATGCGTTCGGGGCCATCGTCACCTCCGACGACGTCGAGCACTCCAAGCCGGCGCCCGACATCTACATCCTCGCGTGCCGGCGTCTCGGGGTGGCGCCGTCTGAGGCGCTCGCGCTCGAGGACTCGGCCTCCGGGGTTGCTGCGGCGAAGGCCGCCGGGCTGGCCGTCATCGGCGTCCCGCAGTACGCGGAGACCGATGTTTCCGCTGCGGACCGCGTCATCGACTCGCTCGAAGAGCTCCTCGGCGGCTAGCGGTTCCACTCCGCCCTTCATCGGGTGACGGTATCGACCAAGTTGGGGCCGATTTCGGCTGCTGGATGGCCGCCCGTTGCACGCGGTGAACGGAATCGGCCAAGAAGGCCCCTCTCCTTGGCGGTTACCTCCGCCCCGTGAAATCTCCGACCGCATCGAGGGCGACGCCAGCCCGTGTGGCCGGGCAGCGGCGTCAATGGCGGCTATGCTGGGCGCATGTGCCGAAGTATCAAGACCCTGCGAACCGGACCGATTCCGGCCAGCGATGACGAGATCAGCGCCGCCGCGCTGCAGTACGTGCGCAAGGTGAGCGGCTATCGCAAGCCATCGGTGGCGAACGAGCCGGCCTTCGACGCGGCCGTGGTCGAGGTGGCCGAAGCTTCGAAGCGCCTGCTCGAAGCCGTCGCCGCCACCCATCCGCAGGCTCGATCCCGAGTCGCCTGAGCCGTTAGGGCCGCTGACCCTGCTATCACGAGGAGGACTCGACCATGGCGATCGACATGCTGGGCACGGTTGAGCTGGCCCGCTGGTGGTGGACCTTCATCCTTCGGGGCGTGCTGGCGATCGCCTTTGGCGTGCTCGCCTTCTTCGCGCCGGGCCTCGGCATCGCCGTGCTGGTCGGCCTCTTTGCCGCCTGGGCGCTGATCGACGGTGTCACCAGCATCTACGCCGGCATCCGAACACGCGAGACCGACAAGAACTGGTGGCTCGAGATCCTCGCGGGCGTGGTCGGCATCGTGGCCGGCATCATCGCCCTGCTCTTCCCCGGATACGCGGCCGAGATCCTGGTGCTCCTCATCGGCGCATGGGCGATCGTGACCGGCGCCTTCCAGATCTTCATGGCCATCCGCCTGCGCGAGCAGATCAAGGGCGAGTTCTGGATGGGCCTCGCCGGTGCGGCCTCGATCCTGTTCGGCGTGATCCTCTTCGTCTTTCCCGGCGCGGGCGCGCTGAGCCTGGTGTGGCTCATCGGCTCAGGAGCGATCGTCTTCGGCGTCTTCCTGGTCATCCTCGGCTGGCGCCTGCGCGGCATCCACGAGATGGCGAAGGTGGACGCGGCGCATGACTACGCTCGCTGATCGCGCGTCAGACGCCGGGCTTCACCACCATCAGGATGATGATCGCCACCACGATGATGCCCAGCAGCATCCCGAGCATGCGCCCGCGGTTGCCGAGGGATGTGAACTCGGCCGACTGCGCCCCGCCTGACTCGTATGCGGCAATCTGGCGCCGCAGCGTCGGCGTATAGACGGCCACGCCGATGACGATGAGGAGCACGTACAGCCCGATCGAGACGGCGATCCAGAGCTGCTCGAACTCGTATGGACCGATGAGCACCAGGATGATGCCGACGATGGCGAGGCCGATGTAGGACGGGTTGGCCACCTTGTCGTCCATGAACTTGATGCCACGCAGCGCGTATCCGGTGTGCTCGGGCTCCCGGGCCGCTCGCGTCTGCCAGATGCCGTAGCTGATGTTGAATCCCACGGCCACGATGGCGAACAGGATGTGCAGCGTCTTCAGCCAGGGATAGAAGTCCATCGGAGGCCCTCCAGGCTCGCGTTTTCTCGTGCACCGATGGTACGTCCCGGCCGCAACGGGCCTGGCGGTCGCTGCCCCGCGGCTCGCGTTGCTCCGGTTGCACCCGGTGACGGTATCCGCCAGGGAACGGCCGATATTGGCCGTTGGATGACCGCCAGCGTCATCCCACGCAACAAGGCGCCAGCTTCGGCCCGAATTCGGCCGCAACATGTCCGTTACCTCCACCCGGTGAAATGGCAGGCCCTGTGCCGGAGAGAGGGTGAGCGAGTACGATCCAGCGTATGACCAGCAGCACTGATCGGACGCCGGTCATCGTCGACGGGCTGCGCACCCCATTCGGCCGATACGGTGGTGCCCTCAAGGACGTCCGGCCAGACGACATGGCGGCTCACGTCATCCGCGCGCTCGTCGACCGAACGGGGATCGATCCGGCACTGATCGACGACGTGATCCTGGGGGCGGCGAACCAGGCGGGCGAGGACAATCGCAACGTCGGACGCATGGCCGCCCTTCTCGCTGACCTGCCGGTCGGTGTGCCCGGGCAGACCGTCAACCGCCTGTGCGGCTCGGGCCTCCAGGCCGTGGTGAGCGCCGCGCACGCGATCGCGTATGGCGACGGGCAGGTCTTCGTCGCCGGTGGCGTGGAGTCCATGACCCGCGCGCCGTTCGTCACGGCCAAGCCATCCGCCGCGTTTCCGCGCGGCGAGCAGACCGCATTCGACACCACGCTCGGCTGGCGCTTCACGAACCCGCGCCTGGCCGATGCCTACTACCCGTACTCGATGGGCGAGACCGCCGAAAACGTCGTCGAGCAGTGCGGCGTCAGCCGCGAGGACCAGGACGCCTTCGCGCTCAGGTCGCAGCAGCGCTGGAACGCCGCCCAGGACGCCGGCCGGTTCGCGGATGAGATCGTCCCGATCGAGGTCCCCGACGGCAAGGCGACTCGCATGGTCGACACCGATGAGCATCCCCGACCGGAGTCGACCGCCGAGTCGCTCGCGAAGCTCAAGCCTGCCTTCAAGCGCGACGCGTCAGGATCGGTCACCGCCGGAAACGCGTCGGGCATCAACGACGGCGCCGCCGCCCTGCTCGTGATGAGCGAAGCTCGAGCGCGCGATCTGGGTATGAAGCCGATGGCGCGCATGGTGGCCTCCGCCGTTGCCGGCGTCGATCCCGGCACCATGGGCCTCGGACCGATACCGGCATCGCAACAGGCGCTCGCGCGCGCCGGATTGACTGTCGACGAACTCGACCTGGTCGAGCTCAACGAGGCCTTTGCCGCGCAGGCGCTGCCGGTGATGCGCGAGCTGGGTCTCGATGCAGAGACGACGAACGTGAATGGCGGCGCGATCGCCATCGGTCATCCGCTGGGAGCATCCGGCGCGCGCCTGACGGCGACGCTGCTGCACGAGATGCGGCGCCGCGGCAGCCGCTACGGGCTGGCCACCATGTGCATCGGTGTCGGACAGGGAATCGCCGCCGTCTTCGAGGCCATGGAATGAAGGGCGAGCGACGGTGGATCAGCGTGATGCGCTCGAAACCCTGACGGCAGAGGCGAACGCGCATGTCCGACGTCCGCCTCATCTTCTCGGTCCAGGCCGTCCGTGCCTTCCTCTATGGCTTCAGCAGCATTCTCATCGGCTCATCGCTGGCAGCAACTGGCCTCGACGAGGCGGCCGTCGGGATCGTCTTCACCGCGATGCTCCTGGGCATGGCGGTCTCTTCGCTGAGCGTCGCTCGCTGGGGCGAGGCACTGGGCCGGCGGCGGACCTACATCGGGCTGCTCGTGCTCATGGGCGTGGCGGGGACGGTCTTCGCGCTGACCGGATCGGTGCCCGTGCTGGTCATCGCGGCGTTGACCGGCACCCTCTCAACGGATCCGAACGAGTCGGGGCCGATCACCACCGTCGAGCAGGCCATGCTCGCATCGCAGCCGGCAGCAGAGCGCAGCCGCGTCTACGGCTCCTACAACGCGGTCGCCTATCTGGCGGGAGCCGCGGGTGCGCTGGCCGCCGGCGGACCCAGCGCCATGCGCGACCTGCTCCCCGGCCTGCCTCCCGATCAACGCTGGCTCCTGCTGATGCCGATCGGCGCGGTGATCTGCGCGGTGTTCGCCGCGCGCCTCAGGGCCGGCGTCGAGGTGGCTGCCGGACTTCCAGCCGGCGCTCGCGGCCTGCAGCGCTCGCGCGGCATCGTTCAGCGCCTGGCGGCACTCTTCGCGGTTGACGCGTTTGCCGGCGGATTCATCGTCCAGAGCTTCATCGTCTTCTGGTTCGGCCGGCAGTTCGGCGCGGATGTCGAGCTCATGGGCCTCGTCTTCTTCGGCGTCGGCCTGCTCCAGGCGGCCTCGTCGGTGGTCGCCGGATGGCTGGGTGCCCGCATCGGCCTGTTGAACACCATGGTCTTCAGCCACCTTCCGTCCAATGTGCTGCTGGCGCTCATCCCGTTCGCGCCATCACTGGCGGTCGCCGTGATCCTGTTGCTGGCGCGGTCCGCGCTGTCCCAGATGGACGTGCCGGCGCGCCAGGCGTACGTGGCCGCCATGGTGGATCCGGCCGAGCGGACCGCGGCGGCCGGCTACACGAATGCCGCACGACACCTCGTGCGCCCGGCGGGTCCCGCGCTGGCATCGCTTTCGATGGGCATGGCGGCCGGCGTGCCGTTCCTTGTGGCGGGTGGCCTCAAGGCCATGTACGACGTGGCGCTCTACCTCACCTTCCGGCGCGTGGGCCAGGGCGATGACTGAAGCTTCGGCGCGTGGTCGACTAGGACTGAACGGAGCTTGCGCGCTTGTCGGCGTACATGGCGGCGTCGGCGCGTCTGAAGGCCTCGCGCAAGGATTCGCCGATGACCGGCACTGCCCAGCCGAGCGACAGCGAGACGCGGGCGGCGGTCCGAGAGCCGCGCCAGTCGCGGCAGGCATCCTCGACGCGGCGGCGGACGGCTGCGGCGGCGGTCGCATCGGCCTCCGAGAGGAGTGCGGCGAACTCGTCGCCACCAATGCGCACGACCACGTCGCCGCCGCGCAGGGACCGTCGCAGGATATCGGCTGCCGCGACGAGCAGCTCATCACCGACCGCGTGGCCGAAGGCGTCGTTCGTCACCTTCAGGTCGTCGAGGTCGATCGAGAGCAGGACGAGCGGTCGCGGATACCGCTCCCATCGGGCCTGCTCGAGATCCAGGGTGTCGTCCCAGGTGATGCGGTTGCCGAGGCCGGTGAGCGGGTCGGTGCGTGCCTCGAGCGCGAATCGATCGCGCTGCGCGGCGAGATCCTCGTGCGCGATGGCCTGGAGGAGCGCCGGCTCCGAGGCGTCCGCCAACGCCCGACCGACGCGCTGGCAGAGCATGGTGAATCCGCGGGGCCGCGCGTCGGTGTGGCCCACGATCAGCGCTCCCAGCGGTTCGGAGCGGCCGATGCCCAGCGCGTAGCAGGAGACGATGCGCAGGCCGCTCTCTCCAGCGGCCGCCAGGTCCTGCTCAACGATCGGTCCGTGGGCCGCGCGCTCGGCGAGCTCGTGCAGGGCGGCACAGAGGACGTCGTCATCGGCCATGAGCGCCCAGGCAGGTCCGGCCCCGTGAACCCTGGTCTGCCCGTCATGCTGCAGCAGGACCGCCCCGATCTCGCAGGAGAGGGCGTCTGCCGCCACCATCGCGACGTGTGTCGCCGTCTCGGCAAGTGTCCTTGGCACGTGGTCGGTGAGCTGTCGCACGGCATGGACCAGCTCCAGCTCATCGGCAAGAAGCTTCGACGGCGGGACCTCGCCCACCGCGGCCACCGCCTCTGTCGCGCGACGGATCAGCTCCGCGCTCGAGGCCCGGATCGGTGTCGAGCCGCCGGCGACCATGACGTGACCGCCCGTCGGCACCAGGACGGCGTGCGCGCTCCAGTACGGGCCGGCGACGTGGACGGGCTCGGTCTCCTCCACGCGGATCGCGCTCCGCTGCTCGAGCGTGTCACGAAGGAGCGGCTCGACTGACGGGTCGAGCTCGACGACGCCGGCCCACCCCGAGCCGCGTCCCACGCCACCCAGCAGGAGGGCGCGGCCATCGCGCATCTCGAAGACCATCAGGTCCTCGACCCCGAGGGCAGCTGCGACCTCGCTGGCCGCGAAGTTCATCGGTCCTGGCATTCGTGCGGGACTGTACGGCCGGGCTGCCTGGGGCGCGATGGTCCCATCGGTCATGGATGACCCCAGTACCAGCGGCAGTGCCGTGAATCCGATGCCGTCCCGCCGGCTCAGCCCAGCTTCAGGTTCGGCAGCACGCTCTCGCCGAAGGCCTTGATGAAGGCGGCCTGGTCACGCCCCACGTTGTGCAGGTAGATCTCGTCGAAGCCCATGTCCACGAAGCGCTGGATCTGCGCCGTGTGCTCGGCGAGATCGGCGCTGATCAGCATGCGGTCCTTGAAATGCTCGATGCGCACCAGCCTGGCGATGTTGGCGAAGTCCTCGGGGTTCTTGATGTCCTGCTTCGGGAACGGCATGCCGCCGTTGGGCCACTCGTTCAGCGCGTTGCGTTCCGCCTCCTCCTGCGTCGGCGCCCACGACACGTGCACCTGTAGCTGGGTGCGCATGGCCGATGCGTCCTTGCCCGCCTCGCTGGCGCCCTCGCGGAAGCGGTCCCACAGCATGTTGATCTTCTCGTCCGCAGCACCCACCGTGATGATGCCGTCGGCATAGCGGCCGGTCTTCTTGGCGTTGACCGGTCCCGCGGTGGCGACGTAGATCGGCACCGGCTCGTCGGGGCGGGTGTACAGGCGCGCCGACTCGAGCGTGAAGTACTCGCCGTCGTGCTTGACCACCTTGCCCGTGAACAGCTTGCCGATGATCTCGATGCTCTCGAACATCATGGCGGACCGGATGCCGACCTCGGGCCACTCGCCGCCGATGACGTGCTCGTTGAGCGCCTCCCCGGCGCCCAGCCCCAGCCAGAAGCGCCCCGGGTACATGGCGCCCAGCGTGGCGGCCGCATGCGCGATGACGGCGGGGTGGTAGCGGAAGCCGGGGCACGTCACCGCGGTGCCGAACGGCAGCTTCGTGCGTTGGCCGAGGGCGCCCATGAAGCTCCACGCGAAGGCGCTCTGGCCCTGCTGCGGGGTCCACGGATGGAAGTGCTCGCTGACCTGGAAGCCGGCCTCGAAGCCGATGGCCTCCGCCTGCTCGGCCCAGTCGAGCAGGTCGGTCGGATGGAACTGCTCGAGCATGGCCGCGTAACCGATCTTCGTCATGGGTCGTAGGGTAGCGCGCCCGCGCGCCAGCGCGGTGGCGGCCCCGCGAACGCCGCTCAGCGGTGCTAAGGACGAACGAAGACCCGCAAGATCGCCGTGGATCGCGATCCGCGCCGCTGAGCGGCGCCCCCAACGATGGAGGCGCCGCCTCAGTCGCCGACACGCGCTCCGACGCCTCGTCGTTCGCGGATAGCACCGCTGAGCGGCGCACGGATCAGATGGAAAGGCGCCGGAGCCCGCCCGAGCGTCCGGCGCCCGAGAAATGGAGCGGCTACGCGTCCGGCTCCTCCGAGCCGCGATCGCGCCAGCGCGGCGGGCCGATCCTCCGCAGCTCCCCACCCGCGTCGAGCCACTCCGTGAGCCGCTCGATGACGGCATCGGCGTGCTCGGGGTCCACGTCGGACGCATCGAGGTCCGCCTGGACGGCGGCGACGATCGAGGCCGTCAGCTCGTCGTACGGCGCGCCGAGCTCCTCGGCGAGGGCCTCGAGCGATCCTGCGTCGCGCAGCTCGCCGATCAGCTCCGAGCTCTCGATCCCGAAGGCATCGGCGGCGGCCTCCAGGACGTCGCCACCCAGCAGGCCGCGCGCCCAGCCGTGACCGATGCCGTGGCCGAATCCGCGGGCCCAACCCGCCTTGAACAGGCCACAGTTGCCGCCATCGGCCGCCTCGATCCGCGCGCGTACGGCGTCCGCCCGCTCCTCGGTCAGATCGCCTGCCTCGACCGCCGCGTCGAGCACGGCGCCGGCGGCCGTCTTTCCGGCAGCAAGAAGCTCGTCGGCGGTCACGCCGAGCTCGGCGGTCAGCGTGTCCATGAACACGTCGCAGTATTTGCCGGTGGCGCCGCCCGCATCGGTCTCTGATGGTTCGTCGTCAGCTACCGCGGAGCCGATGAGAGTGCCGCCCACCAGGGAGGCCAGGATGAGCGCCCCGGCGGCTCCCAGGGCCTTCGTCAATCGCATGATGATCCTCGCGTGATGTCTGGTACGGCGAGGATGGCGAAGGACCGATGAAGATCGCGCCAAGATGGCGGGCGATCGTCTTCACATCGTCTGAATCGGCCCGCGCGTAGGATGCCGCGCATGAAGGCGCGCATCCTGGTGGTCGAGGACGAGCCGCAGCTGCGCGGGCTGCTGCGCCTGTACCTCGAGCGCGAGGGCCACCACGTGACCGATGCCGGCGACGGACCGACCGCGCTGGCGGCGTACGACGCGGACGGCGCCGACCTCGTGATCCTGGACCTCATGCTGCCGGGGATGCAGGGCGAGACCGTGCTCGACGCGCTCCGCGACGCGGGCGACGTACCGGTGCTCATCACCTCCGCCAAGCGCTCGGATGCCGAGCGGATCGCGGGCCTGCGGGCCGGGGCGGACGACTACCTTGCCAAGCCGTTCAACCCGCACGAGCTGACGGCGCGCGTGGCCGCCATCCTGCGACGCACGCGCCTGGTGGCGGGCGACCAGCCACCGCCAATGCTGAGCCTGGACGGCGGCCGCCTGGTGCTCGATCCGGGTTCGCGGCGCTACACGCTGGCGGACGGTGGCTCTGGGCGGCTCACGCCGGGCGAGTCCGCGCTGCTCGTGGCGCTGGCCGCGCGACCGGGCGCGGTCATGGCGCGCCAGCAGCTCCTCGACGCCGTGGCGCGGCGACCCGACGACGTCTACGAGCGCGTGGTGGACGTCCACGTGGCGAACCTGCGCCGCAAGCTGGGCGACGATGCCGGGGACCCGTGGCTCATCGAGACGGTGCCGGCCAGAGGCTATCGCCTGGTGGCGACGCCGGACCCGCAGCCATGATGCGCGGGCGCTCGCTCGCCGTCCGGCTGGCCGTCCTCCTGGCCGGCGTGCTGGTCGTGGTTTTGCTGCTCGCCGGGTTCGTCGTCAACCGCGCCGCGTCGCGCTCGCTGGAGGAGACGCTCGGCCCGCGCGAGGAACGGCGACTGAACCTGGCCGGCGCGCTCGTCGAGGATGGCCTGGAGCGCGGCGTGAACCGGCGTGCGCTGCAGGCGCTCATGCGCCGGATCGCGGCGGAGACCGGGGGAGTGGCACGGATCGTCGATGGTGCTGGATCGGTCCTGGTCGAGGCCGGTCGCGTGCCTCCGAACCTCGAGACCGAGGAGCTCTCGACGACGCTCTCGGCGGCGAGTGGCGGCGGTGCGCTCGAGATCGAGGTACCGAGCCCGGGCGCGGCGTTCGTCCGCACCTTCAATGCCGCGCTCCTGCTCACCGGAGGCGTGGCCGTGGCCGCCATGCTCCTGGCCGCCGCATTCGTGGCCCGCCGCCTGACCCGTCCCCTGCGCGAGCTCGGCCTTGCCGCTCGGCGGCTTGGTGACGGCGATCTTACCGCGCGTGCGGCCGGTGGCAGTGACGCGGAGTCCGCCGAGCTGGCGGCCGCGTTCAACGGCATGGCGGACCGCCTCCAGAGCTCCGAGGCGCTCCGCCGTCGAGCCGCCAGCGACCTCGCCCACGACCTCGCCACGCCGGCGACCGTGCTCGAGTCGCAGCTCCAGGCCATGGTCGACGGTGTCGTCCCGGCCGACGCGTCGCAGCTGGAGAAGGCACGCGCCGCGGCGACAAGCCTGTCAGGCGTGATCGGCCAGCTCGGCGAGCTCACTCAGGCGGAGGCCGCACCGCTCCAGCGCCGCCCGGAGCCGGTGGCGTTGCTCGAGCTGGGCGGCGAGGCTGTCGCGGCGCTCGAAGCTCTAGCCCGGGATCGGGACGTCACGGTCTCGGCGGGCGGCGCGGCGGCGACGACCGTGGTGGACCGCGGCCAACTGACGCGCGCCCTCCGCAACGTCGTCACCAACGCCATCCAGCACACACCGCCCGGCGGCGAGGTGCGCGTGGAGGTGATCCCCGGCGCGCGCCCGGCGGTCCGGGTCGTCGACAGCGGGAACGGGATCGCCAGCGACGACCTTCCGCACGTGTTCGAGCGCTTCTACCGAGCCGACCCGTCCCGCGGGCCTGGATCCGGGAGCGGGATCGGTCTGACGGTCGCGCGCGAGCTCATCGTCGCCAACGGAGGAGCCATCGAGGTCGAGGCGACCGGGCCCACCGGGACCGCATTCCGGATCGAGCTTCCGCCCCGTTGAGCGGCGCAGTTGCACCGGGCGAAACCAAAGCCGAACGAGGGCGGGCTCCAACGTCCGGGGTATCGCCGGGTGCAACGGACGACGAGCGAGCCCAGGTTGCTTCGGCTTTGGTCGCGCCCCGTGCAACCGGAGCCATCGAACGACCTTGCCGGCATCGGCGATCATGCATTCCATGCCGCTCAGCCTGCATCGGTTCGACGACGTTCACGCCTTCCTGGACCGCGCCGGTGACTTCCTGGTCGCGCGCGAGGCCGAGCACAACCTCATGCTCGGCATCTCCAGCTACCTGCGCGACCATCCCGAGCTGGTCGAGCACGCTCCGACGCTCATGGTGGTGACCGATGACGACGATGGGGTCGTGGCCGCCAGCGTGCGCACCCCGCCCTTCAACCAGGTCATCTCGATGGTCGACGATCTCGCCGCGGTCGACCTCATTGCCGATGCGCTGCGCGACGAGGACCTGCCCGGCGTCCTGGCCCCGACCGACGTGGCCGCCCGCTTCGCCGAGCGATGGACCGCGCTGACCGGGCAGCCGGCGCGCGTCGACGTCGCCGAGCGCATCTTCCGGCTCGATCGCGTCATCCCGCCGGCCCGTCCGGCCGCCGGCTCGTGGCGACTCGTAGAGTCCCGCGACCGCGAGCGCATCGCGCGCTGGGCCGTCGCCTTCCAGGAGGAGGTGGAACCCAGCGGCCCGCCAATTGACGACCCACTCGCCATGGCGGACCGATGGGTCGCGCGGATCGGCCGTCTTGGCTACGTCTGGGAGGACGGCGGCGCGGTCGTGTCGCTGGTTGGCGCGAGCGGGGAGACGCCGCACGGCATCCGCATCGGTCCGGTCTACACGCCGCCAGAGCTGCGCGGCCGTGGGTATGCGAGCGCGTTGACGGCCGCCGCCAGCCAGGACCAGCTCGACCGCGGCCGCCGCTTCGTGTTCCTCTTCACGGACCTCTCCAACCCGACCTCGAACAAGATCTACCGGGCCATCGGTTACGAGGCGGTCTGCGACGTGGACCAGCACCGCTTCGGCGCGGATGCGTAGGACCGCGCTCCTCGCGGTGCTCGTGCTGGCCGCGTGCGTCGCGCCGAGCGGGGCTCCGAGACCAGGCTGCGGGAGCGCCTGGGCGAGCGTCGAGGTGGTCGCCGCCGACCCTGCCGGCGCCGCGGAGGAACCCCTGGCGATCGACTGCATCTCCACGTTGACCGAGCGGCGCGTGCGCATCGGCTTCACGTTGCCGGCCGGTCCGTCCTGCTATCACCTCGCCCGCATCGAGCTGGTCGAGTCGGCCGATGCGGCCTCGATCACCCTCTTCGCGCGCCGCTCCGACGGCGCCGCCGGCTGCCCCACCGGCGAATCGCAGGCCACCACCGAGCTCGACCTCCAGTCACCGATCGACGGGCGAGACCTCCTCGACGGCTCGGAGTAGGCCCGGCCGTCATTTCACCCCGCGAAGGTAACGACGAAGATGAGGCCGAGATCGGTCTCGACCCTGGCCGTGCGTTGCGCCCGGTGACTCCAAGCGCCATCCACAGCCGCGATCGTGGCCGTTACCTTCATCCGGTGAAATCGAGGGGGTGCCGACCAGCGGCTACCATGCTCCCATGACCGATGCCCCCACCCAGCTCCTCATCGACGGCGAGCTCCGCGACGCCGCAGCCGGCGCGACATTCAAGACCTTCGACCCAGCCCACGGCGGTAAGCTCGCCACGGTGGCGCAGGCGGGGACCGATGACGTCGACGCCGCGGTGACCGCCGCTCGAGCCGCCTTCGATGGTGCCTGGGCCAAGACCAGCCCCGCCAAGCGCGCCCGCATGCTCAACCGGCTGGCGCAATTGCTCGACGAGAAGACCGATGAGCTGGCCGAGCTCGAGTCCCGCAACAACGGCAAGGTGAAGGCGCAGTGCGCCGCCGAGATCAAGGTCGCCGTCGCCACGCTCGAGCTCTTCGCCGGTACCGCGCAGCACCTCTACGGCCGCTCGCACGTCGTCAACCCGGCGGTGGTGTCGTACACCCTGCGAGAGCCGGTCGGCGTGGTTGGCGCCATCATCCCGTGGAACTACCCGCTCATGATGGCCGCCTGGAAAGTGGCGCCGGCCCTCGCGACCGGCAACACGCTCGTCCTCAAGCCCGCCTCCGCGACGCCGCTGACCGCCATCCGCCTCGGCGAGCTGGCCCTCGAGGCAGGCATCCCGCCCGGCGTCGTCAACGTCGTCCCTGGCCCCGGCGCCGAGGTGGGGGAGGCGATCGCCGCGCATCCGGGGATCGACAAGGTCGCCTTCACCGGCGAGACGACCACCGGCCGCCGCATCGCGCAGGTCGCGGCGCAGACGCTGAAGCGCGTCTCGCTCGAGCTCGGTGGCAAGAGCCCGAACATCGTCTTCGCCGATGCCGATCTCGACGCTGCCGTCGTCGGCTCTGCATGGGCGATCTACTACTCGGCCGGACAGTCGTGCGAGGCTCGCTCCCGGATCATTGTGCAGGACGAGGTGTACGACGCGTTCGCATCGGCCTTTGCGGAGAAGGCAACGGCATTGGCCGTGGGCGATCCACTGGCCGATGACACGCAGGTCGGCTCGCTCATCAGCCGCGCGCACGCCACCAAGGTGCGTGGATTTGTTGACATTGGCCTCTCCGACGGCGGGGAGCTGCTGGCCGGCGGGGACCTCTCACTGGCCGATGGGCTGGACGCGGAAGCCTTCGTCGCACCGACCGTCATCGGCGGCGTCGCCAACGACTCGCGGATCGCGCAGGAGGAGGTCTTCGGCCCGGTCGTGACCCTCACCCGCTTCAGCGACGAGAAGGAGGCGATCGCCTTCGCCAACGACGTCCGTTACGGCCTGGCTGCCACGGTCTGGACCGGGGACGCGGCACGCGGGCACCGGGTGGCGCAGCGGATCCGCTCCGGCGCCGTCGGCATCAACACGCCGTTCGTCGCCTTCCCCGGCGTCCCGTTCGGCGGGTTCAAGGAGTCCGGCTACGGCCGGGAGCAGTCGCTCGAGGCGCTCGACCTGTACACCGAGACGAAGGCCATCCTGCAGGGCACCTCGCCCAAGCCGGTCAACCCCCTCGGGGTCTGATTTTGTAGGTCGCGAACTCGGGCGATTTCACCCCGTGAAGGTATCGGCGAGATTCTGGCCTCTGGATGGCCGCTTGCGTCACGCGGTGAAGAGGGCCGCCAAGATGAGGCCCATTTCCGGCCCTTCCTGGTCGCTACCTTCACCCCGTGGCAAGGCAGCCAGGCCATGCGAGAACCTTCGGCGCGCTCAGCGCCTCGTCCGTGGTCACGTGCGTTGCGGCGCAATTCGAGGGTCGCGCGTGCGCAGGTAAGCCCGCCAGGTGCCGACAACGATGAGGGTGAGGCCGCCGTACAGGCCGGCCAGGTGATAGATCGTTGCCGTCAGCCCGAGGTAGGTGAGTTCGGGCGGGGCCGGCGGCCGCGACCCCTGGAACGCCTGGAACAGGAGGAGCAACGCGCCGATCCACACGCCGGCCAACGTCCACCCTCCGGCGACGATCCAGGCCACCACCCGCCGCCATCCCTGCGGGGGTACGTTCGCGGTGGCCCACGCGTGCACTCCGCCGGCCACGGTCAGCATGACGAAGAAGGGCACGATGTCCGCGTCTCCGTCCTGGTTCGCCACGACCGCGGCCAGTCCCGCCAGCAAGGCCGCACCGATGCCGAACAGCCCGGTCAAGGCGCCCTGCACTCCTCCGGCGAGAAGGGCGACGTCGGGTCGATGTAAGGGCACAGCGGTCCGATCTCGCCCGCTCGGATCGCGCCTCGCATCAACAGGATCCAGTCGCCGTACGGTCCGGCATCGTCGCGCTGGCCCGGGGCAGCGCGCACGACGAGGGCGTCATCCGGATCCACTCCATCGATGGCATATGCGGTCGGATCGGCGAAGAGGTCGGATCGTTCGGCCGACTCCAGCTCGCCGATCGGAGTCAGATCATCCTCATCCAGCACCAGGCTGCGGCCAATGCTGATCGAGTACGTGGCGCCGTTGACTCGCGCCTCGGATCCGCGGCTTGCCGACAGGCTGAGCAACTGCATCGCGCCGACGCCAACCACCACGGCGACGAGCGTGGCCGCCACGACGGGCAGAGGCGGAAACGGCGCTTCCGTTCCGTGGTCCTCGGCTCGGCGCGAAGTTCAGCGTCATCGGCGTACCCATGCAGGGCCGAGGCGAGCCGGCGCTCGAACTCGGTCATCGGTTCGGTGTTCATCGGTCCAGCTCCGTGCGAAGGCGCTCCATCAGCCGGTGCAACCTGCTGCGCACACCCTCCGGGCTCATCCCGAGATGGTCGGCGATCTCCGGTGAGGTCATACCCAGGAGATAGCGGAGGCCGGTGAGCTCGCGCGCATCCGGGTCCAGCCCGTCGAGCGCCCGAACGAGATCGATTCGTTCGATCGTCGCGCCGGGGTCGGGCGCGGGCGCGAGATCAACTGCCTTCTCCTCTAACGCGGATCCGCGGCGCTTGCGACGGGCCAACTCTCTCGCGCGGTTCGCGGCCACGCTCAGCAGCCAGGAACGCAAGCGGGTCTTGTCGCGGAGGTCCGGTGGTGAGTGCCACAGCCGCTGCCAGGTGTCCTGGACGGCGTCGCGCGCCATCTCGGCATCGCCACAGATGACGTAGCAGAGCCGGGCCATATCGGTCCCGTGCGCCTCGACGAGCTGATCAAAGCCCGAACGATCGCCGCTCGACCTTCGTCCGATCGGCCTCACCATTCCTCGTTCGCGCGCATTCAGGGACATTGCCTCCATGCGTGTCTGATGGATGACGAGCCCGATCCGTTTCGCGCCACTCCTGTGACGAGGTTACCCCACGGGGCGGCGACCTTCGTGTGGCTCGCGAGCCCGGGCGATTTCGCCCCGTGAAGGTATCGGCGAGGTTGTGGCCTCTGGATGGTCGATGGCGTCACTCCGTGAAACAGGCGGCCACGATGGGGCCGCTTTCCGGCCCTTCCTCGTCGTTACCTTCACCCCGTGCAAGGCCAGCCAACGGCCATCGCAACGGCCATCCCAGGACCTTCGGCTTGCGCGCCACGCGGCCCCCCGCGTACCGTGGCGGCACGATGTCCGGTGCCCTCGCAGCATGGTTCAATCGCTTCCCCGAAGGCTGGTGGGGATACCACTGGGCGCCGCCGACACCGATGAGCGCGGTCGAGCTGATCGGCACGCCGACCATCGACACCAGGCTCATGGCCACGCTCTGGGCCGTCGTCAGCCGGCGCAAGAGCGTCATGCTCAGCTCCGAGGCGCCGCAGGCCGGCAAGACCACCGCCCTGAGCGCCCTCATCGACTTCCTGCCCGACGACACGACCGGCATCTTCGTGCGCGGCTGGTGGGAGGAGTACGACTGGCTCGACGAGATCCCCGCGGGTACCGGCTACCTGCTCATCAACGAGATGAGCGACCACCTGCCGATCTACGTCTGGGGCCGCGCCGCCAGAGGCGCGCTCATGCTGGCCGGCAAGGGCTGGGGCCTGGGCGCAACCATGCACGCCGACTCGCTCCCGGAAGCGCTCGAGAGCCTGCGAGGAAGCCTTGGAGCGACCGATGCGGACCTCGCCGGCCTCACGATCTACCTGCAGTACTCGGCCTACGCGACGCCGGCCGGCGTGTATCGGCGCATCGAGGAGGCCTGGCATCTGCGCCTGGATGACGAAGGCATGCTTGCGCCGATACGGCTCGGCGCCATCGAGGGTGACCGATCGCCGAGCCTGACCGGCGCGCAGCGCCTTCCCGCGCCGCCGATGCTTCCCGACGACGGCGGCCGATCGACGCGATCCTTCGTCCACGACCCCGCCGCCTACGCGGTCCTCGCGGCCAGCCTGGGGCTGAGCGCCGACGCCTTCGAGGCCGAGCTGGCGGATCGGTCTGCATACCTCGAAGCGCTTGCGGAGCGCGGGATCTGCGACCCGCCGTCGGTGGCGGCCGCCGTTCGCGAGTACCCTGACCGATGATGACCGATCGACCTCCCGACACGACCCTGGGCGAACTGCGAGCCACCGGCTACCGGAGCCGCAGCGTGAAGGATGAGATGCGCGCCAACCTGCTGGAGAGCATCAGGGCCGAGCGACCGTTCCTGCCCGGCATCCTCGGCTACGACGAGTCGGTCCTGCCCCAGCTCGAGAATGCGATCCTCGCCGGGCAGGACGTGATCCTCCTGGGCGAGCGCGGACAGGCCAAGAGCCGCATCGCGCGGGCGCTGGTCGGGCTGCTCGACCCGTGGCTGCCCTTCGTGGCCGGCACCGAGCTGCACGACGATCCGTTGCACCCGGTCTCGCCGCTGGCGCGCACGATCATCGCCGAGTCCGGCGACGCGACGCCGATCGCGTGGTGGGCCGCGGAGGATCGGTACAGCGAAAAGCTCGCGACCCCGGACATCAGCATCGCCGACCTCATCGGCGAGGTGGACCCGGTCAAGGTGGCGGAGGGTCGCTACCTGTCCGACGAGCTGACGATTCACTACGGGCTGCTGCCGCGGACGCATCGGGGCATCT
>JBOGSW010000185.1:0-8324 GCA_050695815.1 Candidatus Limnocylindria bacterium
CCTCCGCGCATGCCCTGCCGGCACGCTGGGTCCTCCATGCCGTCGGACCGATCTGGCGCGGCGGCGCCCGAGGAGAGCCCGAGCTGCTCGCCGGCGCCTATCGGTCCTGCCTGCGCCTGGCCGATGACCTTGGGGCTCGATCGATCGCCTTCCCGGCGATCAGCATGGGGATCTATGGCTATCCACCGCCCGATGGCGCCCGGGTGGCCGTCCGCACCGTGGGCGAACATCTGCGCGGTGAGACGGGGGTCGAGCTCGCTCGCTTCGTTCTCTTCAGCGAGGAGACCCACGACCTGTTCGCCGCTGCCGTGGACGAGATTCGGCGCGGGCTGTGAGTCGGCGGCGGGGTCTTTGCATGGCCCCACCATGGCCACCACCGCCGTCGCGCGGCGCTATGCGCGAACGAAGCCCCGGCCGGTTGCCCGAAACGGTGGAGCTGTGGGCATTTCCGCGATGCTTCCGCCGCTGGGCGGCGCAGATCGTGAACGAGTGTCGGGGCTGCGAGGCGAAACACGCGCTCGGTGCGCTCGTTCACGGATAGCGCCGCTGAGCGGCGGCGCCCAGGATGGCGGCGATCGCCATGGCCCACCAACCGCCGCCGAGCGGCGCTATGCGCGAACGGGGCTTGGCTCCAGGTCATCGAACCCAGTCGTCGCTCGCGTCTCCCGCCTGTGAACGGCGCAGATCATGAGCGAACCCCGGTCGCGGAGGTGTCCGGAACCCTTCCCCGCGGCTCGTTCGCGGTTACCGCCGCTCAGCGGCTCCGACGTGCCGGGGCGGCAGGAGCCGAGCCGCATGCCGATCCCGCGGACGGGCCGCCACGGCACAGGATGGCCACTCAGGCGACCCACTGACCATCGTACGTGCAGCCCAGGCACACATCGGAGAACGAGCGGCCGAACGAGGCTGCGGCGAACGCCCCGCCTGGCTCCTTGGTGCCGGAGCGTCGCAGGAGAGCCAAGCAGAGCCTCGCAACTGACGGTTGCCTGGCCGATGCGTGCACCTGCCGCACATCGAGCGCCGGCCGGAGGCCCGCCGCGCGGTACGATCCCACACGATGGAGGGCATGCCGTCGGGATCGGTCATCAGCACCCGTGGGCTGACGAAGCATTACGGCTCGATCGAGGCGCTCAGCGACCTCACGCTCGACGTGGTCGGTGGCGAGATCTTCGGCTTCCTGGGCCCGAACGGCGCCGGCAAGTCGACCATGATCCGGACCCTGCTGGGCTTCCTCCACGCCACCCGTGGCGAGGCCAGCGTCCTCGGCCTGGACGTCGCCACTCGAACGGTCGAGATCCGCGGCCTCACCGGCTACCTGCCAGGAGGCATCGCACTCTACGACTCCCTCACCGGCGAGGAGTGCCTCGACTACCTGGCCGACATACAGGGCCGCCGGCCATATCGACGCGCTCAGCTGTGCGAGCGGCTCGAGCTGCCGGGTCCCGTCCTGCGACGGAAGGTGCGCGACTACTCGCGCGGGATGCGGCAGAAGCTCGGCGTGGTGCAGGCGCTCCAGCACGATCCCGAGCTGGCGATCCTCGACGAGCCCACCGAGGGCCTCGATCCACTCATGCAGCAGGCCTTCTACGGCATCCTCGACGACCTTCGGCGCGAGGGGCGGACCGTCTTCTTCTCGTCCCATGTCCTGTCCGAGGTGGAGCGACTGTGCGACCGGGTGGCGATCATTCGCGCCGGCCGGCTGATGGCGATCCACGACGTGACCGCGCTGCTGGCCCGCCGGCGACGCCGCATCACCCTTCGCTGGCGCGGCGGACCGCCCGACCCGTCCGTCCTGCCCGGGGTCGAGGACGTGCAGGTCGACGGAAACCGCCTCATCGGCACCCTCGCCGGCGACGTCTCGGAGTTCGTGCGCTCGATCGCCTCGCCGAGCCTCGAGGACCTCACCATCGAGCCCGCCAGCCTCGAGGAGGCGTTCCTCGAGTACTACGCCAGCGACGAGCGCTGGGTCTCCGAGATGGACAAGCCGGACTCCGAACCGGACACCGAGCCGCAATGAGCTGGTGCCTCTTCGCTCAGACCCTGCGCTGGCAGCGCGTGCGGCTGGTCGTGGTGATCGTTGCCGGCATCGCCTGGGGCGCGATCATCCCGGTGATCTACGAGGCATTCAGCGACATGATGCAGGACCTCGCGCAATCGGGCGCCTTTCCGGAGGAGCTGCTCAACGTCGGCTCCGGCTCGCTCCTCACGCTCCCCGGCGCCATCACGTTGGGTCTGCAGCATCCCCTGGCCCTGGCGATGCTCGGCATCTTCGCCATCGGCACAGCGGCGACCGCGGTGGCCGGGGAGCGTGCACGCGGGACGCTGGAGGTGCTGCTGGCCCGACCGATCTCGCGGCGAGCGCTCTACGTGAGCATCCTCATCGCGATCCTGTTGGCGGTACTCGTCGTGCTGATCGCGATCCTGGGCGGGATGATCGGCAGCGCGGCGGTGCTCGGCCTGATGGACGAGCTCGACATCGGGCTTCTCCCCCTCGTCACGCTGAACGGATTCGGACTGTGGGCCGCCTTCACCACCTTCAGCCTGGCCATGTCCGTGACGTTCGACCGTCCCGGGCCGGCGATCGGGCTCAGCCTGGCATGGGTCCTGCTCCACTACTTTCTCGAGATCCTCGGCTCGCTCTGGACCGATGTCGCCTGGTCGCAGGAGTACTCGCTGCTCCATCATTTCGATCCCGGAGCGATCCTGTCCGGCGCCTTTGAGCCGATGGACCTGGTGATCGTGCTCGTGGCGACGGTCGTACCGGTGGCCTACGCGCTGGTGGTCTTCCCACGCCGCGACCTCGCGGCCCCGGCCTGAACAGCCGGCTCGAGCGTTCCCTCGGCTGTTCCGGAGAGAGCGTAGGCCACGGCCTCGTCCGCGCTCATCGCCTCGCCCTCGGCCCACGCCCACGCCACGGCGGGATCCTCGCGCAGGGTATGGAGCTCCGAGCCCAGCAGCGTCCGGTTCCACGGGTTGAGGCCCGTTCCGCTCGTCCGCTCGAGCCTGGCGACCGCACCGGAGAGGCGCGCGGCTCGCTCGCGATCGCCGTCGCGATGGTCCACCAGGGCCAGCGCATCGAGCACGAGGGTGTACCCGCTCACATCCTGCGCCTCCGCGAAGATGCGCAACGCCTGGAGGAGCCAGGGCCGGCTGTGATCTCGTAGCTCGGGGCGGCCGCCCGAGACATGGTCCTCGGCGAGGTCGGCTTCGCCGATCGTGAAGCTCGCCCAGCCGACCATGAATCGATCGTCGATGCGCTCGAAGATCTCGAGCGCGCGCACGGCGTGCTCACGCGATTCGGCCGGTCGGTTCTTTGCGTATGCCATGTTTGCCAGCGCCCACTCGCAGCGACCGATGCCGCCCTCGTCGCCCAGCTCGCTGAAGATCGCCAGCGCCTCGTTCACGTTTGCCAGCGCACGGTCGGCGCTGGCGGGGTCCTCCAGGCTGAAGAGCGTCCAGCTGAACGAGATGCCGTACAGCGCCTCGGCCAGGCCGCGGCGGTCGTCGAGCTCGCGCCGGGCGTCGATCTCCTCCTCGTAGAGAGCGCGCGTGCGCTCGGCATCGGCTTGCCAGTACGCAAGCCCGGCTGCGGCGGAGAGGGTGTCGGCCCGCAGCGCCAGCTGGTCATGCCCGCTCGGGAGGGCGAGCACCTGCTCAAGGCGCTCGAGACCCTCCGCCAGGTGGCCGCGCATCTGCCAGAAGCGCCAGAGCGCGGCGCCGATGCGCATGGCGAGCTCGACGCGTCCGTCCTCGATCGCCCAGCCCAGCGCCGCGCGCAGGTTGTCGTGGTCCTCCTCGAGCCGATCGAGCCAGCCACGCTTCTCCGAGCCCATCACGTGGCCGGCGGCGGTCTCGGCCAGCTCGGTGAAGAAGCCGGCGTGCGACTCGCGCAGGCCGTCCAGGCGGCCGCGCTCTCCAGCCTGCTCGAGCCCGAACTCGCGAATGGTCTCGAGCATGACGAAGCGCGGCTCACCGGCGTATCCCTCGATCTGCCGCACCAGGCTCTTCTCGACGAGCGAGTCGAGGGCGTCGAGCAGCTCACCGCTCACCTCGCCGCCGCAGACGCGGTCGATCGCGTCGAGCGCGGCGCCACCGACGAAGACGGAGAGGCCGGCGAAGAGGGCGCGGTCCGCGTCGTCGAGCATGTCATGACTCCAGGCGATGGCCCCGCGCAGCGTCTGCTGCCGCTGCGGGAGGTCACGCGCGCCGCCGGAGAGGAGGTTGAGCCGGTCTTCGAGGCGGCTCAGCATGGCCTGTGGCGTGAGGATCCGAATGCGCGCCGCCGCCAGCTCGATGGCCAGCGGCAGCCCATCGAGCCGCACGCAGATCTCCGCGACGGCCGGCGCGTTCTCGTTCGTCACCTCGAAGCCGGGCTTCACGGAACGAGCGCGTTCGATGAAGAGCGCAACCGCCTCGTACTGTGACAATTGGGCCACTGGTGGCAGGTTGGTCGGGTCCGGCAGGTCGAGCGGCTGGACCTGGTACTCCTGCTCGCCCGAGACGTGCAGCGCGCTTCGACTCGTCACCAGCACGGTCAGGTTTCGGCATGTCGACAGGAGCTCATTGACCGATGCGGCCGCGGGCAGCACCTGCTCGAAGTTGTCGAGCACCACGAGCATCCGCCGCTCCCCGACATGGTCGACGAGGCGCTCGATGGCGGTGCGTCCTCCGCGGTCCGGCAGGCCCAGCGCCCGCGCGATCGTGACCGCGACGAGCTCCGGTTCCCTGATGGATGCGAGCTCGATGAAGAAGACACCGTCGGGGTGGTGCTTCATGGCCCTGCCGCCCACCTCCAGGCCGAGGCGCGTCTTGCCCGTGCCGCCCGGGCCGGTGAGGGTCAGCAGCCGGTGCTCATGGAGCAGATCGCCGATCTCGCCGATCTCGCGCTCACGGCCCAGGAACGTCGTGAGGCTCGGCGGCAGGTTGTTCGGCAGCGCGTCGAGCGAGCTGATCGGCGGAAACTCGCTGGGAAGGCCCGCGATCACCACCTGCCAGATGTGCTCGGGATGCTCGAGATCCTTGAGCCGATGCTCGCCAAGGTCACGAAGCTCGACGCCGTCCGGCAGGGCATGGTCGAGGAGTGCGCGCGTCGCCGACGAGAGCAGGAGCTGCCCGCCGTGTCCCGCGCTCGCAATGCGACTGGCACGGTGGACGTGCAGGCCGACGTAGGTCTTCGCCGAGAGGCTGGCCTCGCCCGTGTGCAGACCGATGCGGACCCGTATCTCGGCCCCCGCCGGCCAGGGCTCGGCGGCGAGAGCGCGCTGCGCCTCGACGGCAGCGGCCACGGCTCCCGGCGCCGTCGGGAAGGCGACGAAGATCGAATCCCCCTCGGTGCCGAACTCCTCGCCGCCCTCAGCCGCGAAGGCGCCGCGCAGCAGGTCTCGATGCCGTTCGAGCAGCGCGGGCCACGCGTCGCCCTGGTCCCGGAGCAGGCGTGTCGAACCCTCGATGTCGCTGAAGAGGAAGGTGACGGTACCGGTGAGGAGCTCGGGCATCGGCCGTGAGTGTGCAACCGTCGGGCATCGACACGCAAGCCGAACCCAACCGGTAGGCTGCGCGAGTGCGCGCCGTGCTCGATTTCCTGACCGGACGGCCCGTCCTCGCCGCCGTTCTCGGTGCGTTGACGATCGCGTTCTCGGCGATCTTCGTGCGCCTCGCCGACGTATCGCCGACCACCGCCGCGGTCTTCCGCTGCGTCTACGCACTGCCACTCCTGGCCGGGCTGGCGTGGTACGAGCAGCGCCGATACGGACCACGCGCGTCGGGCCAGGCGCGGCTGGCATGGATCGCGGGCGCATTCTTCGCCGCCGACCTGGTGCTCTGGCACCACGCCATCGAGGAGGTCGGGGCCGGCCTGGCGACGGTGCTCGGCAACACGCAGGTCGTGATCGTGCCGATCGCCGCCTGGCTTCTGCTCGGTGAGCGACCGGGTGCGCGCGTGGCCGCGTCCGTGCCCGTCGTGCTGATGGGCGTCGTCCTGATCAGCGGCATCGTGGGCGGCGGCGGGGCCTACGGGCGCGACCCGGTGCTCGGCGTCCTGTTCGGGATCGGCACCGGAATCGCGTACGCCGGCTTCCTCCTGGTCCAGCGCCGCGCCAACGCCGACGTTCGACGCCCGGCCGGCCCGCTCTTCGACGCCACGCTGTCCGCGGCGGTCTTCTCGATCGTCATCGGCCTGGTCGGAGGTGACCTGGACGTCGTACCCAGCTGGCCCGCCCATGGCTGGCTTGTGCTGCTGGGACTGAGCGTCCAGGTGCTCGGCTGGCTCCTGATCAGCATCAGCCTGCCGCGCCTCCCCGCGGCGATCACCTCGGTCGTGCTGACCGTGCAGCCGGTCGGATCGGTCCTACTCGGGATCTGGATCCTGGCGGAGGCGCCGTCGCCGTTCCAGCTGCTGGGCGTGCTCTTCATCCTGGCCGGGCTGCTCATGACGACCCTGCGCGTCCGATCGAGCCGCGAGCGGCGCGCCCAGCCCGAGGTCGGTTGAGCGGGGATTCGCGGATCAGGTGGCGGGCGGGCGCGCGGGCAGGGTGACGTTGAAGCAGGTGGCCCCCGGCTGGCTGTCGACCTCGATGCGGCCGCCGTGGCGGGCGATCACGTTGTGCGAGATGTGGAGCCCCAGGCCGGTGCCGCGGCCGGGCTCCTTGGTTGTGAAGAACGGCTCGAACAGGCGCTTGCGAACCTCCTCGGGGATGCCGGTGCCCGAGTCGCAGATCGAGACGCGGACCCCCATGCCGCCGGGCTCCGGCTCCGGCCGCACCGAGATGGTCAGCGCGCCGCGGCCGTCCATGGCGTCGACGGCGTTGTCGACCAGGTTCGTCCACACCTGGTTCAGCTCCGACCCATATGCCTCGATCTCGGGCAGGTCGTCTGTTAGGTCACGCCGGACCTCGACGTCCCGCAACCGGTGGCGCAGGATGACGAGGGTCTGCTCCAGCCCGACCCGCACGTCGATGCGCTGCACCGGCGCCTGATCGAGGTAGGTGTAGCCCTTGACCGCCGCCACGATCTCGCTGATGCGCTCGAGCGCCATCCCGAGCTCGGCGAGCAGCTGCCTGACCGATGCGTCCGCCGCCAGCCACGGAATCACCTCCGGCGGCTGAGCGGCCAGCGCGTCGGCGGTCCAGCCGGCATCGGCCAGGTTGCTGGCCGCGTCGGCATCGGACGCAAACGGCAGGAGCTCGTCGATCCGGTCGGCGCGCTGCAGGGCCGTCAGCGGTGGCCCCGCATCCGGCGGCTGCGGTGGCGGGACCGGTCGCGGCAACCCCTCGGCGTCCGAGACGGCGCCCTCCAGGGCTCGCACGGAGCGGATCGCCGCCGCCGCCGGATTGTTCAGCTCGTGCGCCAGGCCGGCGGCCAGCGTCCCCAGCCCGGCGAGCTTCTCGCGTTCGCGCAGCATCGACTCCATGGCCCGCAACCGACCCACCGCGGTCCGGATCACCGACAGGGCCGCGTCCGGGCCGGCGGCCAGCAGCTCGCGGATCGTCCCGATCGGGATGCGCAGCACCTCAGCGTCCTCCAGCGCCCGGACCGACGCCAGCCGGCGCCCGCCCTCCAGCGCCGCGATCTCGCCCTGGAGCGCGCCGGGGCCGACCTGCGCCAGGGGAATCTGGCTCGTCCCCGACTGCTTCGTCACCTCGAGCTGGCCGTCGAGCACGACGTACATGGCGTCGGCCGTGTCGCCCTCGCGGATGAGGACCTCGTCGGGTGCCAGGTCCACGATCTCGCCCATCTGGACGAGCCGATTCAGCTGCTCGTCATCCAGGCCGCCGAAGAGCGGCGTGTCTCGGAGGCGCTCGGCGATCGCGGCAGGGGGCAGATGCTCGTGCGTCACAGACCGGCCAGGTAGCGGTGGATGAGCTGGACCGCCATGGCGCCGTCGCCGACCGCGCTCGCGATGCGCTTGATCGACTGGTGGCGGACGTCACCCGCGGCGAAGATCCCGGGAACGCTCGTCTCGAGCAGGTACGGCTCGCGCTCCTCGCCCCAGCCCTGACCGTCGAGGTCCGGCCCGGTGAGGAGGAAGCCGTGGTCGTCGCGCGCCAGCACGCCTCCGAGCCAATCGGTGCGCGGCTGCTGGCCGATGAAGACGAAGACGGCGGCCAGGTCGAGCTGCAGCTCGCCGTTGGGGGTGGTGAACGAGGCACGCTCGAGATGATCCGTTCCCTCGAAGGCGCTGGTGTCGCACAGGACGTGGACCTCGACGTTGTCGAGCGAGCCGATCTGCTCCACGAGGTACGCGCTCATCGACTCGCCGATGTCGCCGCCGCGCGCCAGCAGGTGGACGCGGCTCGCGTAGCGCGACAGGTGGACCACCGCCTGGC
>JBOGSW010000186.1:0-4795 GCA_050695815.1 Candidatus Limnocylindria bacterium
CCAGGCTCTGCTTCATCGGTCCGCAAAAGGCGGACCACGATAAAGGGAGCAGAGACATGAACGGACGATTCATCCTTCGCGTGCTGGCCGCGCTGGTGCTCGTTGCAGTGGCGATCGGCATCGGCACAGCGGTCTACAACGCCGGCATCACGGCCGGACTCACGGAGGCGGCACAGCAGGCAGCGGCGTCAGGGGATCCCGTGCCCGTGCCTCCCGCCGGATACGGATACGGCTGGGGCCCGCCCTACGCGCATGGACCCTTCGGGTTCGGATTCGGGTTCTTCGGGATCATCTTCTGGATCTTCGGGATCTTCCTGCTCATCGGTCTGGTGCGGTTCGCCTTTGGTGGCCGATGGGGTGGCCCGGGCTCGGGCGGACCCGGTCGGCGCGGCAACGGCGGCTGGGGCGGCCGGTACGAGCGGATGGACGAGCTGCATCGCGAGCTCCACCGTCGAGAGCGAAGCGAGGGCGAGCAGCGGGCGGCGGGCGCGTGACGCGTCCTACCATGCCGGCACCATGCCGCAGATCCTGATCGTGGACGACGAGCCGAAGATCGTGCGGCTCGTCCACGATTTCCTCACCGCCGCGGGCTTCGGTGTCACCACTGCGCGGTCGGGCGACGAGGCGCTGATGCGGGTGCGGACCGAGCCACCTGATCTCGTGGTCCTGGACCTGGGGCTGCCGGGGATCGACGGGCTGGACGTGACGCGATCGATCCGCCGCGCCGGCGACCTCCCGATCATCATGCTCACCGCGCGCGACGACGAGACCGACAAGCTCATCGGCCTCGAGCTCGGCGCCGATGACTACGTCACGAAGCCGTTCAGCCCGCGCGAGCTGGTGGCGCGCGTGCGCGCCGTGCTGCGACGCCACGCCGGGAGCACCGAGACCGAGATCCTGCGGGCCGCCGATCTCACCCTGGACGTGCGGCGCCTCCGGGTCACCCGCGGCGAGGCGCAGGTCGACCTGACCGCGACGGAGTTTTCGCTGCTCGCCGCCCTGGCACGGCAGCCGGGCCGCGTCTTCACCCGGTCGCAGCTGCTGGACGCGATCCACGGGGTGGCGTTCGAGTCGTACGAGCGGGCGATCGACGCCCACGTCAAGAACATCCGCCGCAAGCTCGAGCCCGATCCTCGCGCGCCGCGCTACCTGCTCACCGTGTACGGCGTTGGGTACCGGCTTGCCGACTGAGGATCGCACCACTCACCGGCGCGGTGGCCGATGGCGTGGTCGTGGCCGTGGCCGTGGCTGGGGCCCGCCGCGCGAGCGCCCGCCGTGGTGGCCGGAGGGCGAGGAGTGGCCGCCCCAGCGGCCCGAAGCGTGGCGCGCGCTTCGGCGTCGCTTCGCCCGTCGCGCGGCCGGCTTCGCCGTTGCCGTCATCGTGTTCCTGGTGGTTCTCGTGGCCGCCGTGATCTGGCTGCTCACCACGATCTTCGGTGGCGGTTGGGTCACCATCATCCTCGTCATTGGATCGACGGTTGCGCTGGGTCTCATCGGTCGCCTGATCCTGCGAGCGATCCGCACGGCGGTGGCTCCCATGGGAGAGCTGATCGAGGCCGCGGCACGCGTCGAGGACGGCCAGTTCGGGACCCAGGTGCCGGAGCACGGTCCCGGCGAGGTCCGCGCCCTGGCTCGGTCCTTCAACGCCATGAGCCGGCGTCTGGCAGAGACCGATGACGAACGCCGCCGCCTCCTGGCCGACGTCAGCCACGAGCTGCGCACGCCGCTGACCGTGATCCAGGGCAACGTCGAGGGCATCCTGGATGGCCTCTACCCGGCCGACCGCGCCATCCTCGAGCGGATCCTGGCCGAGACGCATCGGCTCGAACGCCTCATCGATGACCTGCGCACCCTCTCCATGGCCGATGCTGGCGCGCTTGCCCTCCAGCGTGAGCCGACCGATCTGGGAGCCCTGGCCGCCGACGTGGTCAGGGGCTTCGCGCCACAGGCCGAGCGAGGGGGAGTGGCGCTCGTCCTCGAGGCTGCTGAGTCGCTGCCCGACATCGAGGTCGATTCGCTTCGCACCCGCCAGGTCGTCACGAACCTCGTCTCGAACGCGTTGCGTCACACGCCCGACGGTGGGCGTGTGACCGTTTCGGTCGCCGCAGCGCCCGGCGCCCAGCTCCTGGCGGTGACCGATACCGGGGGTGGCATGGACGCCGAGGCGGTTACGCATGCCTTCGATCGGTTCTGGCGTTCCCCGGATTCGCCCGGCGCGGGCCTGGGCCTGGCGATCGCGCGTGACCTCGTGCGGGCCCACGGCGGAGATGTCGAGCTGAACAGCGTGCTGGGCGAGGGCACGACCGTCATATGCCGGTTTCCCGTCGACCGAGATGTCGCGTGACCCCGAGCGCACGCCCCGGTCGGCGATTGGCCCGATCTATCGGCCTGAATCGACGCGAGGTGGCTCCCACGTCGCGGATCCGCGGTCTATGCGCAGTTGGGCGTCGTGGAGGTGCCCGACAAGCGCTCCCACGCCCCTGTGTCAGGGATAGATCGGCGCCACAACGCCCCGATGGGGCCCGTTGCCAGATTCGGTCGATAGATGCGCAGGACACCACCACCTCGGACCGGCACGACCTCGGCGAGGTGCCTTGGCCGGATCCACGGTGATTGGCAGGTGGCGCGCCCTTTGTCGCATCACTGCCACAGCGACACCACGACCGCGACGATGAAGATGCCAAGCGCGTGGTACGTGCCGTTGATCGCGAACCAGGTCCACGGATGCGGCTTGTTCGGATCGAAGGTGGCGTCCACGAGGGTGTGCATGAGCGACAGACCGATGCCGAGCACGAGCCCCAGGACGATCCCCTCGCCGAGCGTGTCGGTCCCCGTCCCCGCCGCAAGCAGCCCGACGACGACGGCCATGACGACATAGGCGATCAGCGGCACGAGGTACGTCGTCGGATTCATCTCGGGCGACTGCCGCTCGGGATCCCAGCCGATCGAGCGCTGCCACGCCCGACCCAGGAAGAACGGCGCGTACCAGAGCGCGCCGAGCACGAAGTAGATGATGGCCCCCACGATGACGGCGAGCCAGTTCAGCTCGCCAAGGGCATCGAAGCTCATCGGGTCCTCCTGCGTTTCGTTTGGCTCAACGTGCCGAACGTCAGCCTATCCCCCGGCGCAAGCCATCACGCGGCCGGCCGCTCTGAGTCCAGCAGGCGGCGGACCGATGCACGTCCCAGCTCGAGATAGCGAGGAGCGTCGAAGAGCATGTAGTTCACGTCCGCGCCGGCCAGGATGGCGTCCACCTCGAAGGCGATCTCCTCCGGCGGGCGTCGCGTCGCCATCTCGCCGAGCTCCTGGGCCGTGCGTACGCAATCGGCCATGAAATCGAGCAGTCCCTGCTGTTCCTCGGCCAGCAGCGCTCGCACGCGCCCGCGCAGGTTGGCCGGGTCCAGGTAGGAGGCGATGAAGAAGCAGCCACCCGGGAAGGGCCCGTGCTGGACGTAGTCGAAGAACGCATCGACGAAGCCGATGAGCTGGCCGACGCCCGGCTGCGCCTCCAGCGCGGGACCGACGACGTCGCGCTCATACATCTCCGATGCCATCCGGATCGCGGCGAGCTGGAGCTCCTCCTTCGATTCGAAGTGCGCGTAGAGGCCGCTCTTGCTGATCCCAAGGTGGGCCGCGAGGCGCCCGATCGAGAGGCCCTCGAGTCCTTCGACGCTGGCCAGGCGCGCGGCAGCTTCGAGAATCGTCCGTCGGGTGCGCTCCCCGCGCAGGCGCCGGCCGTCGACTGCGGCGGGTGGGGGATCGGTCTGATCGGTCTGATCGGTCTGGATGGCCATGGGTCTTGACAAGATAGCACGAACGGTCGCTAATATAGTAGACCGACCGATCGTGCTATTAGAGGAGGAACCGATGACGACGAGCGCTCCATCCACCGATGCGACCCTCCAGGCCCTGAAGGAACGGGCACGGGCCACGTGGTCGGCGGGCGACTACGACGCCATCGCGAATGGCATCTGGGAAGTGGGCGACGCGATCG
This sequence comes from Candidatus Limnocylindria bacterium, assembly GCA_050695815.1. Lineage (GTDB taxonomy): Bacteria > Chloroflexota > Limnocylindria > QHBO01 > QHBO01 > JACDBZ01. Next base: position 3,995 of record JBOGSW010000186.1, read on the forward strand.
TGCGGCGCGCGGGCATCGCCGAGGGCGAGGAGGTCCTCGACGTCGCCTGTGGCACCGGCAACGCCGCGATCCAGGCTGCCCTGGCAGGCGGTCGCGTCACCGGGCTCGATCTCGCTCCGCAGATGTTCGAGGCGGGCCGCCGGCGTGCGGCCGAGGCCGGCGCCGACGTCACGTGGATCGAGGCGGACGCGGAGGCGCAGCCGTTCGAGGATGGCACCTTCGACGTCGTGCTGTCGACGTTCGGCGTGATGTTCGCACCGCGTCACGTGGTGGCGGCGCGCGAGATGGCGCGCGTTCTGCGCCCCGGCGGACGCATCGGTCTGGCGACCTGGACCCCCGAAGGGACGGTCGGCGGGCTGTTCGCGACCATGGCAGGACACCTGCCGCCCGCACCCGAGATTGCCGAATCGCCGATGCTGTGGGGCGTCGAGGAGCATGTCCGCCAGGTCTTTGCGAACACGCGGATCGATCTCGCCTTCGAGCGACGGCATCTCGGGCTCGATCCGGAGATCGACGTCAGCGAGGCGACGGCCTTCTATATTTCCTCATTCGGTCCGTTGATCACGGCACGGGAGCTCCTCGAGCCGCAGGGCCGATGGGAGGCGCTGGCGCTCGAGCTGGGCCCCGCCATCGAGGCCATGATGGTCCAGCCAACCGAGTACATGGTCGTGACGGGGACGAAGCGAGGCTGAGCCAGCGCGCGTTTGGAACATTGCGCGTCCTGGGGAGCATTACGTCGAAGATCCGTCGCCGAAGGCGGTTTTCACGCTCAGCTGAGGCCCGCGCACCCCCGTTGGCCCC
>JBOGSW010000187.1:0-10127 GCA_050695815.1 Candidatus Limnocylindria bacterium
CCCCGAGGCGGTCGCGCGCTCCATCCGCGAGACGGGCTTCGGCTTCATGTTCGCCCCGGCCTATCACCCCGCCATGAAGCACGCCATGCCGATCCGTCGCGAGCTGCCGATGCGGACCGTCTTCAACCTGCTCGGCCCATTGAGCTCGCCGGCCCGGGTGCGCCGGCAGCTGCTGGGCGTCGCCGATCCGAGCCTGGTCCCGTTGATCGCGGGCGCCCTGAGCCGGCTCGACACGGTGCGGGCGATCGTGGTCCACGGGGCCGATGGCAGCGATGAGCTGTCGCTGGAGGGACCCAATCGTGCGCTGCTGGTGGAGGACGGCACGACGCGTGAGCTGGTGGTCGACGCGGTCGAGCTCGGCCTTGCCCGCGCCCCGCTCGCCGCTCTCGTCGGGGGAGACGCGCAGCTGAACAGCGCCATCGCGCTTTCCGTGCTCGGCGGCGAGCCCGGTCCGGCACGCGACGTCGTGCTGCTCAACGCCGGGGCCGCGCTGTTCGTGGCCGGTCGCGCGACCGACGTCGCCGAAGGGGTCGCCATGGCCGTGGAGTCGATCGACAGCGGTCGGGGCGCCGAGGTCGTGACGCGGGCAGCCCGGGTCGGCTCGTGAGCCTGATTGACGAGCTCGTCGAGGCGTCGCGCGCCCGCGCGCGCCGGGACGCCCGGGTCACGCCACTGGCCGAGCTGCGTCGCCAGGTGGCCGCGATGCGGCCGGCGCCGCGCTTCGAGGCCGCGCTGCGCCACGCCGATCGGCTGGCGATCGTCGCCGAAGTGAAGCGGGCGTCGCCGTCCACCGGCCGCTTCGGTCGCGTGGGAGACGGTCCGGATGCCGCCGCCGAGATGGCTCGACGGTTCGTGGCGTCGGGCGCGACCGCCCTCTCGATCCTCACCGAGCCGACCCGCTTCGGCGGCTCCGATGCCGACCTGGCCGCGGCCGCGCGCGTCGGCCCGCCGGTGCTGCGAAAGGACTTCATCGTCGATCCGTACCAGGTCTGGCAGGCCCGGGCGCTGGGCGCCGGCGCCGTGCTGCTCATCGTCCGGGCACTCGACGATGAGCGGCTGGCGACGCTGATCGAGGCCGCGGCGGAGGCGGGGATCGACGCCATGGTCGAGGCCCACGATGCGGAGGAGCTGGAGCGCGCGCTGGCCGCGGACGCCACCCTGATCGGGGTCAACGCTCGAAACCTCGACACCCTGGAGGTCGACCGTGCCGCGGCGCTCGCCCTGGTCGCGTCGGCGCGGGGCAGCGGCGCCACGCTCGTCGCCGAGAGCGGCGTCTCGCGGCGGGAAGAGCTGACGGAGGCCGCCGAGGCCGGCGCGCACGCCGTCCTGGTCGGAACCTCGCTCCTCGAGTCGTCCGATCCCGGAAAGCACCTGCGGCGGCTCGTGGCCGGCGCGCCGGATCGCCGGGCGCCACGAATTCCGTCGCATCCGTCGCGGCCGTTGGTGAAGACCTGCGGCCTGCGCGATTCGGCCGGCGTGAAGGCTGCGGTTCATGCCGACGCCGACTTCGGCGGTTTCGTGGTCGCCCCCGACAGCGGGCGTCGGGTGACCCCGGAGCGTGCCGGCGAGCTCGCGGCGAGCCTGGGCACCGTGGCGGGCGTGCTCGTCTTCCGGGCTCCGTCGTCGGGCGAGGTGGCCGATACCATCGCCGCCAGCCGCATGCGCGGCATCCAGCTCGCCGGCTTCGATGGCCCGCCGCCGTGGCTGCGCGATCGCGCGCAGGGCCTCGAGACCGTCATCGGCGTCGTGCATGCCCCGAGATCGGTCCGAGAGGCGCTGTGTGCCGCCGAGGCGTGGTTCGCGGCCGGCGCGACCCATCTGCTGCTCGAGGGAGCGGCGGCCCGCGCGGGTGGCGGCCACGGCGCCGGCGCGCCGATCGAGGTGGCTCGTCGCCTGAACCGGCTGGTGCCCGCGGGGATCGCCGGCGGTCTTGGCCCCACCAACGTGGCCGATGCGGTCCGACATGCCAGGCCCGCCCTGGTCGACGCGGCCTCGGGACTCGAGCGCGACGGTAGGTCCGACCCGCGACGCATCGGCGCATTCGTCCGTGCCGCACGACGTGACCCCGGCGGTACCGACCGCGTGAGCGCCCGCGGACGGTTCGGCGCCTACGGTGGCCGCTTCGTGCCCGAGACGCTCATCCCGCCGCTCGACGAGCTGGAAACCGCCTGGCGTGAGGCTCGCCGCGACCGTGCTTATCAGGCAGAGCTGGCGTCGCTGCAGCGCGACTTCATCGGTCGACCAACTCCGATCTTCGAGGTGCCGGGCATCGCCCTACGCGACGATCCGCCGACCGGCGTTCGCGTCTTCCTCAAGCGCGAGGACCTGGCGCACACCGGCGCGCACAAGATCAACAACGCGGTCGGCCAGGCGCTGCTCGCGCGACGGATGGGGAAGACTCGGATCGTGGCCGAGACCGGGGCCGGCCAGCACGGCGTGGCGGCCGCCGCGGCCTGCGCATTGATGGGACTGCGCTGCGTCGTCTACATGGGCACCACCGACATCGAGCGGCAGGCGCCGAACGTGCGCCGCATGCACCTGCTCGGCGCCGAGGTGCGCCCGGTGGCCACCGGCAACGGGACCCTGCGCGACGCGCTCAACGAGGCGCTGCGCGACTGGGTCGCCAACGTCGAGACGACCGCCTACATCCTCGGCTCGGCCGCTGGACCGCATCCGTATCCGGACATGGTCGCCGAGCTGCAGTCGGTGATCGGGCGCGAGGCCCGTGCGCAGCTGATGGACGCCGTCGGGCGCCCGCCGGACCTCGCCGTGGCCTCGGTCGGCGGCGGCAGCAACGCGATCGGCCTCTTCCGGCCGTTCCTGGACGCACGGACGCGCCTGGTCGGCGTCGAGGCCGGTGGGCGTGGCAACGGCCTCGGCGACAACGCGGCTTCGCTGGGGCTCGGATCGCCGGGGGTCCTGCACGGCGCGTTCACCATGCTCACCCAGACCGATGACGGCCAGGTCGTGGAGCCGCATTCGGTCTCGGCCGGGCTCGACTATCCCGGCGTCGGCCCGCAGCTGGCCGCACTTGCGGCGGCCGGCCGCCTCGAGGTGATGCGCGCCTCGGACGCAGAGGCGGTCGCGGCCCTGCATCGGCTCACACGTCACGCCGGGATCCTGCCGGCGCTCGAGTCGTCGCACGCGCTAGCGGCGGTCGCGCGCCTGATGCCCTCGCTCGGGACCGATGCGATCGTCGTCGTCAACCTCTCGGGACGCGGGGACAAGGATCTCGACATCGTGGCCGGATTCGAGGGTCGGCAGTGAGCCTGCCACGCGGTGCGGCTCGGGTGCGCGCCGCCTTCGATCACACTCGCGACGCCGGTCGCAGCGCGCTCGTTGCCTACCTGATGGCCGGCTACCCGGACGACGATGCGAGCCTCGCGGCCGCGGAGGCGGCGCTGGCCGGCGGGGCGGACCTGCTCGAGATCGGCGTGCCCTTCAGCGACCCCGTGGCCGATGGCCCGGTGGTCGCGGCCGCCGGCCATGCGGCCGTGGCATCCGGCGGTGGGATCGAGAGCGCGATGCGCCTGGTGCGCGCCCTGCGAGCGTCCGGGCACGAGCAGCCGGTGCTCGCCATGGGCTACCTCAACCCGCTCGTCGCCCGCGGCGCCCCTGGTACGCTGGCCGGGCTGGCGAGCGCCGGCGTCGATGCGCTCATCGTTCCCGACCTGCCCGCCGGCGAGGATCCTCAGCTCGAGCGCCTGGTGGCGCACGCCGGCCTGGGCATCGTCTTCCTCGTCACCCCGAACACGGCGCCGGAGCGGATGGAACGCGCGATCCGCGCCTCGACGGCGTTCCTCTACGTCGTGCCGCTCTACGGGGTGACCGGTACCCGCGAGAGCGTGGCGGCGACGACCCTACCGCTCCTGCGTCGCATCGGTGCCGCGGTCGGCGGTCGTCTCCCGGTCGCCGTGGGATTCGGGATCTCGAACGCGGGGCACGTTCGGGAGCTGTCCCCGGTGGTGGACGGCATCATCGTGGGATCGGCGATCGTGCAGGCCATCGGGGATCGGGGGCCGCAGGGCGTCGGTGCCCTCGTCGCGTCCCTGGCGAGCGCCACGGGGCGGCCGGCGCAGCCGTAGGGCTGGTCAGTCCTCGACAGGCTCGAACCACTCGGTGGTTCCGAGCGACAGCGCGAGATGGCTGAGGGCCGACTCCTCGGCGCCTCCATGCCAGTGCTGCTCGTTCGGTGCGGCGTACACGAGGTCGCCCGGTCGGATGCGGGAGACCTCGCCGCCTCGCGAGCCGACCCTGCCCTCGCCATCGGTCACGAACAGGAACTGGCCGTCGGGATGGCTGTGCCAGTGGGTCCGCGCGCCCGCCGAGAAGCTGACGATCAGCGCGCCGCCGGACGGAGCCTCGTAGGTGCCGAGATCTCGGCTCGTGACCCCGCCGTCGAAGTGGCTCGCATCGGTCGGTTGGGATGGGACGTCGTCGGACCTGGTGATCTTCATGCGCGCAGCCTACGCGCTCGCCGCCACGGGCTCTCCTGCGTTCGCGAGCTGCGCAGCATCGACCGCAGGCTCGAAATTGGAAGGCCCGAACAGATGCAGCCACCGAACCTCGTAGCCGATCACCAGAACGTCCGAACCGGATACCGGCGAATCATCTCGTCGGGGGTGACGATGGCGATCCCGCCGATCAACGCCTGGCAGATGAGCATGCGATCAAACGGATCGCCGTGCAGGTCCGGCAGGACGCCCAGCTGGAGGGCCGACTCCTCGTCGAAGGCGAGCGAGCCGATGCCGTGATCCGTGCGTGCCCGCGGGATCAGCTGCCGAGGATCCTCCGGAAGCGCCAGGCGACCAAGGTGGTGCTTCACGGCGATCTCCCACGCGGAGACTGAGCTCATCAGCGGCTCATTCGCGGGACTCGTGAGCGCTTCTCTGACGCCGGCGCTCAGCCGGGGGCTGTCCAGGATGTACCAGAGGAAGGTCGCCGTGTCGAGCAGGAGCCTCACTCGCCACGGCCTTCGAAGGCGCGCAGCATGTCCTCGGGCAGTGGCTCGAAGAACGCGTCCGCTACCTCGAACATGCCCTTCATCAGGCCGATGGGCCGCCGGTCCTGCCGCGCTGCGGGGAGCGGCCGGATCTCCGCGATGGGAACGTTGCGCTTGCACAGGATGATCGTCTCGCCGGCTTCGAGTCGGGGCAGGTATCGGGACAGATGAGTCTTGGCTTCGTGGATGTTGAGCCGAATCATGGTTCGATTATAGCCTAAGTGGACTAGCCCGGCGGCCGCTGAACGACGCTGCTACCGGCCGGTCACAGGGCCCATGATCACGCGCTGGCGGCGACCTGGGTCTCCCGGGCGGCGAGGGCCTCGCGCAGGATCGACGTGAGCTGGTCCCACTCGACCAGGAAGGCGTCGTGGCCCTTGTCCGAGGCGATCTCGCGGTAGGTCGCGTGCGCACCCGTCGACCGCGCCGCATCCACCAGCGCACGCACTTGGCGCGGGCCGAAGAGGATGTCACCCTCGATCCCGACGCCAGCGACGGCGACGCCTGCATCGGCCAATGAGCGGAAGGCCGCGACCACCCCACCCCGCTCGCGTCCGACGTCATGCGCGTTCATGGCGCCAGCCAGCGCGGCGTACGAGCCGGGATGGAAGCGCTGGCGCAGCTTTTCGCCCTGGTGCTCCAGGTAGGAGCCGATGCCGTCCCGCGTGTCGAAGTCGACCTCGGAGCGGTAGGTGGTCATCGCCAGTTGGCGCGCCAGCTCGAGACCCCGGACCGGGTCGAGCTCCAGGAGCCGCAGCTGGATATGATTCCAGCCCGCGGCCAGGTTGCCGATGACCGCCGGGGCGGCGATCGGCATCACCGCATCCACGGCCTCGGGCCGCTCGAGGGCCACCTCCAAAGCCACCATGCCGCCCAGCGATCCGCCGACCACCAGCTCGAGGCGCTCGATCCCGAGGGCATCCAGCGCCGCCCACTGGGCGCGCGCCATGTCACGCGGGGTGACGGGCGGGAAGTCGGGCACCTCGCGCGGACCTGTCGTGTCGTAGCACGAACCGAGGAGGTTGGCGCACACGGTTTGGCGCTCGTCGGTGTCGAGTGCCCGTCCGGGGCCGATGAGCGGCTTCCACCAGTCGCCCGCCGCATCGGCCGATCCGGTGAGCGCGTGCACGACGAGCACCGCCGACGGCCGCGCCGGCCCGTCGCGGCGGTACGCGACGCGCAGGTCAGGCAGCGTCACGCCGGCCTCGGTCCGGAACGGACCGAGGCGCAGCGCGGGCTCCCGCGGGCTCAACGGGAGGAGCGTCACGCGGTGACCCCCTCGCGCACGGCGGCGGCGAGCGCCTGGTCGAGGTCGGCGATGATGTCATCGACCGCCTCGATCCCGACCGACAGGCGCACGAGGTCGGCGGTCACGCCGGACGCTCGCTGTTCTTCCTCGCCGAGTTGCTGGTGCGTCGTCGAGGCGGGATGGATGATCAGCGACTTCGCGTCACCCACGTTGGCCAGCAGGCTGAACAGCTGCACCGAGTCGATCAGCGTGCGGCCGGCATCGGCGCCACCCTTCACGCCGAAGGTGATGATCCCGCCCGAGCCACCGGCCAGGTAGCGCTGCGCGAGCGCGTAGGTCGGATGCGAGGGCAGGCCTGGATAGCTGACCCACTCCACGCGATCGTCGGCCTCGAGCCACTTGGCCACCGCCAGCGCGTTGGCGCTGTGCCGCTCGATGCGCAGCGGCAGCGTCTCGAGCCCCTGGATGAAGAGCCACGAGTTGAATGGCGAGAGCGCCGGACCGAGGTCTCGCAGCAGCTGGACGCGCAGCTTGATGATGAAGGCCAGTGGTCCGAACGCGCCGGTGTAGCTGACCCCGTGGTAGGACGGATCGGGCTCCGTGAAGTCGGGGAACCTCGGGCTGCCGGCCCAGTCGAACGTGCCGCCGTCCACGACCACCCCGCCGATCGAGGTGCCGTGCCCGCCGATCCACTTCGTGGCCGAGTGAACCACGATGTCGGCGCCGTGCTCGATCGGCTTCGCGATGATCGGCGCAAACGTGTTGTCGACGATCAGCGGAAGCTTGAGCCGATGCGCCGCCTCGGCGATGGCGGCGAGGTCGGGAACGTCGAGTCGTGGATTGCCGATCGTCTCGAGGTAGTAGCCCTTCGTCCGGTCATCGGTCTGGGCCTCGAAGGCGGCCGGATCGTTGCCCTCGACCCAGCGGACCTCGATCCCGAAGCGCGGCAGCGTGTACTCGAACAGGTTGTACGTGCCGCCGTACAGGCTGGTGGAGCTGACGATGTTGTCGCCGGCGCGCGCCAGGTTGAGGATGGTCAGGGTCTCCGCCGCCTGCCCGCTGGCCACTCCCAGCGCGCCGGCGCCGCCCTCGAGCGCCGCGATGCGCTGCTCGAAGACGTCGGTGGTCGGGTTCATGATCCGGGTGTAGATGTTGCCGAACTCCTGCAGCGCGAAGAGGCGCGCGGCATGGCCGGCATCGGTGAAGTTGTACGAGCTGGTGGCGTAGATCGGGACAGCGCGCGAGCCGGTCGTCGGATCCGGCTGCTGGCCGGCGTGGAGGGCCAGCGTCTCGGTGAGGAGGGCTCGCTCGGGGGCGTTGCCGTTGCCGTTGGTGTCGCTCATCGGTTCTGTTTCCTCTGGGTCGACCACGAGTGGTGAGCGAGGCCACGGTGGTGGTCGATGCGACGCGGCCCCGAGATCGGTGGGGGTGCGGCTGGTCCGCGTCGCTCCGAAGGGAAAACAACAAGCCGCACCGTCTCGTCGAGAGAGGTGCGGCCCCGATCAGGTCCCGAGTGGGTCCCGGTTGGCGCGTGCTAGGTGCATTCCGGGCTCAGGCTGACTCCTCCAGGCGGCGGGGCCGCCGGAGCATACACATGCATGTGAAGTGCGGGACGTCGTGATCGGGATACATCTGCTCGGACCGTACCAGCGGTGTCAACCCCGGCCAGTGCACCGTGGCCCGCCCTCGGATTCGTCCGGGTTTCGTCACCTGGCACCTGCAGTGCCGTTAGACAGCCGAGGCCATGCGTCGGGCATCAGATCAGCCGTGCGCCACGCTCGGTAGGTGGCCACGACGGCACGAGAAGGGTTGCGAACGCGCCTGATGGCATCGGTAGTGCCATCTGACGAGAGGCACGGTCAACCCCGGCCGATAGGCACGGTCAACCCCCGGCCGAGAGGAGATCCGCGAGCAGGGCCTGCTGCACGTAAAGCCGGTTCTCGGCCTGGTCGAGCACCACCGATCGCGGCCCGTCGAGCGCCCCGTCGCTGATCTCCTCGCCCCGGTGGGCAGGCAAGCAGTGCATCACCAGCGCCTCGGGTGCCGCGGCGAGCAGCGCGGCGTCGACCCGGAAGCCGGCGAAGCGCAGCCGTCGCAGATCCGCCTCCGCCTCGGCGCCCATGCTCGTCCAGGCGTCGGTGTACACCGCGTCGGCGTTGCGCACCGCGGCGCGCGCATCGGTGCCGACCTTCACCGTGCCTCCGGAGCGTCGCGCCAGGCGCGTGGCGTGCTGCACCACGGCCGTGTCGGGCTCGTATCCCGGCGGCGTGGCCACCCGCACCCGCATGCCGGCCAGCGTCGCAGTCAGGAGCAGCGAGTGGCACACGTTATTGCCGTCGCCGACGAAGGCCAGCGTCCGCCCGCGCACCTCGCCGAGATGTTGACGCAGGGTCAGCAGATCGGCCAGTGCCTGGCACGGGTGCTCGTGATCGGTCAGGGCATTCACGACCGGGACCGATGCAGCGCGCGCCAGCTCGACGAGCGTGTCGTGGGCGAACGTGCGCAGCACGATGGCGTCCACCCATCGGCTCAGGTTGCGACCGATGTCGGTCGCGCTCTCCCGGCGACCGATGCCGACCTCGTCCGGGCCGAGATAGAGCGCGTGGCCGCCGAGGGCGGCGATGCCGACGTCGAACGTCACCCGGGTCCGCAGGCTGGGCTTCTCGAACAGGAGGGCCACGCTGCGGCCGGCGAGCGGCTGCGGCAGGGGACCTCGCCCGCGCTGCTCGCGCAGAGCGGCCGCCGAGGCCATGATGCGCTCGAGGCCGGCCGCGTCGAGGTCGGCCGATGAGAGCAGGTGCCGCGTCGGGGGCGACGCGGGCGCCAGCGTGGCCGGGGCGATCACGGCTCGAGCAGCATGGCGGTGTTCCATCGACGGCGCGCGATGCCGGAGGCGCGGTCCGCGTCGAGCACAGCCGGCACGTCGTCCCAGGCCACCTCCTCGAATCCGTGCAGCGCGAAATAGCCAGGGTTGGCGGTGAGGACGTAGAGGGCGCCGATCTTCGCGTCCCGGGCATCGCGAACGATTGCCCGCACCAGCATGTCGCCCAGCCCGCGGCCCTGGGCCGGCTCCTGCACCGCCAGCGAGCGCAGCTCGGCGAGTCCGTCGCCGTAGTTGCGCAGGGCCGCGATGCCGCACACCTCGCCGTCGAGCTCGGCCACCCTGAACTGGTCGAGCTGCTCGGCGATCTCCTCTGGCGTGCGGGACAGCAGGATCCCGCGCCGCGCGTAGCGCTCGTTGATCTGCCGGATCGCCTCGACGTCCGCCATCCGCGCGCGGCGCTGAAACGAGGCGCCGGCGGTCAGCGGCGAGACGACGTGGCGCGGGCCGCCGACCGGCTCCTCCTCTGGCGCAGGTGGTGCGACGTCGTGGCCCTTGCTGCCGTTCGACTCGCGTCGAACCGTGGGCAGGCGGCCGAGGAGCGGCGCCTCGTCGGGGTCCTCGAACGGGCCACGCACGGCGGCCTGGGTTCGCACCGGCAGGCCCCAGATCGAGATGAAGCCGACCGCCGCCTCGTGGTCGAAGCGATCCTCGCCGCCGTAGCTCGCCAGTCCCAGGTCGTAGAGCGAGTTCGGCGAGCGCCGGCCGACCACGCTCGCGGTCCCGGGCGTCAGGCGCAGCCGCACCTCGCCGGTCACCTGGCGCTGGGTCCACGTCACGAACGCGCGCAGCGCGCGGGCGAGCTCGCTGAACCAGAGGCCGTCGTAGGCCAGGGTGGCGAGCCGATCCGACACGCCGCGCTTGTAGGCGAGCAGCTCACGCGACAGGGTCAGCTGCTCGAGCGCGGCGTGGGCCTGGTGCAGCACCACCGCCGCCGGCGCCTCGTAGATCTCGCGGCTCTTGATGCCGACGAGCCGATCCTCGACGTGATCGAT
>JBOGSW010000188.1:0-11267 GCA_050695815.1 Candidatus Limnocylindria bacterium
CGTCCAGCTGCCCGTCCTCGGCCGGAACCCCATCCTCGAAGCCGGGTTCGTTCCGCCACTTCTCTTCGAGATGCTCGAGCCGGCCGAGCATCGCGTACAGGTCAAGATCGAGCGCCGATGCGGAGACGTACTCGATATCGCCCGGGCCGGTGTTGAAGAGCTGATGCTCGGACATGTACGGAACGTGGATCGTCGTGCCTTCATGGAAGTCGAAGCGACGGCCATCGACCACGATGAAGCCGGATCCCGCCAGGATATGGATCGCCTCCTCGCCGTGCCGTTGACGTCCGGTGTGGTGTTCCGCCGGGATCACCACCCTGCACAGATTCGTGCCCTGCGTCGGGAAGCCGACCTGGCGGCCGATGAGCATGGCGATCCGGTGCTCGTTCGGTGTCTCGATCCAATGCAGGTCGCGGCCTCGCGCGACGACCGGAGAATTCTTGACGGCCAGCTCGTTGCTCTCGCTCCGGCGGATCCAATCGCTGTGGAAGTCCGCCGACTCATACCTGGTCACCGCACGCCAGTTGCCGCTCATCGATCCTCCGTCCATCGTCCGTCCACTATGTACACCGCAGTATGGTGTCGTGGACACCATAGCCGCAACCGGGAGCCGCCGGAATGACCTTCGACCTCAGCGTAGGCGGTCGGCGTGCCCGAGATTGATGGCAACGGGCGGCGGCTGTTGGTCGCGAAGGCCTTTCGAGGGTTCGGGTCTGGTCTGAACGCCGTCGAACTCGGGCTCTACCTGGCCGCTCTCGACCTCTCGCCCGCGATCATCGGCCTGATCCTGTCCGCCGCATTGGTGGGCACCATGGCCCTGACCATGGTGGTGGCGCTGTGGGGGGACCGCATCGGACGTCGACGTCTCCTCTTGATCGGCAGCGGACTCATGGTGCTCACGGTACTCATCCCGTTCGCCGGGGGCGATCCATTCCTGCTGGTCGTGATCGGCCTCACCGGGATGGTGTCGGTGAACAACAACGAGTCGATCGGCATCCAGACGATCGACCAGGCCGTCCTGCCCCAGACGGTGCCGGATCGTCAGCGGACCGCCGCGTTCGCGGTCTACAACCTGGTGGCGTCGGCGTCGGGGGCCGTGGGAGCGCTGGCTGTGGGCCCGTTGGGTGCGCTCGGAACTTCGATCGGTCTGGATGGGGCTGCGAGGTATGCACCGGCCTTCGCCGTGTATGGGCTATGCGGTCTCGCAAGTGCCGTATCGATGCTCGGCCTCGATGGTCGTGCCGAGGTCGGCGTTCGGATCGAGCGCCGCTTTGCCCTCCATCGGTCTCGTGGCACGGTCGCACGCCTGTCGGGCCTGTTCGCGCTCGACTCGGTCGCCACCGGCTTCATCGTTCACAGCTACCTGGCGTTCTGGTTTGCATCCCGCTTCGGCATCAGCGATGCGACCCTGGGGCTCCTGTTCGCCATCGGGAACCTTCTGGCGGCAGGATCGTTCCCCGTCGCCGCCTGGTTGGCTGCGCGCATCGGGCTGATCCGCACCATGGTCTTCACCCACATTCCGGCCAACGTCTGCCTCGTCGGGATGGCCCTGGCGCCCGCCCTGCCCGCAGTGGTCGCGCTCTTCTTCCTCCGCTCAGCCCTCTCCTCGATGGACGTGCCGGCGCGTCAGTCCTACCTCATGGCCGTGGTGGACCCCGACGAGCGGACCGCGGCGGCTGGCCTCACGAACCTGGCGCGGGGTGGCGCCCAGATGCTGGGTCCGGGCATTGCCGGAGTGTTGCTGGTGCCCCTGGGTGTGGGTGTTCCGCTGGTGGCCGGAGGCATGCTCAAGACGCTCTACGACGTCGGCCTCTTCGCGCTCTTCAACGGTCGCGCCGCACCCGAGGAGCTGGCACCGCGGAACCGGGCCATGACCGGTGACGAGGGCTGAGCCTGCCGTCAACCGATCGCGGCCGCGAATCCTCCCGGCGCGTAGTGCGGCTGTTGGGTGCACTCGACGATGCAGCCTCGCGCATCACGCTCGCCTCGACCGGCGAAGTGCCACCACGTGCCGTCGTCATGTCGCTCGAGGCGGCACCCGCACGAGACGCACGTAACCGGCGCCAGCCTGCCGTCGCGGACCGAGAACATGGAGAGGTCGCGCAGCGGGGCCGTCGCGCCCTGGATGGTGTCCATGCGAGCGAGCGTACCCGCGCCCTCCCGCCGGGTCAGCGTCGCGTCGGTGGAGGTTGCGTTGCGCGATGGTTGCGATCCAGGCTCCTCGATGTCGCCCATCCGCACACGATCCAGAACCGAACCGCTGCCGACACGCGGAGGCCTCGTGGATAGCGTGATAGGGGAACCTGCGCACGGGACTGCCGATGGCCGCCACCACGCCTCTCCTCCCGGTCGACGTCCCCCTGTACGACGAGCGGCACGAGCACGACGCGTGCGGCGTCGGGTTCGTGGCCGACCTGGACGGCCGGCACGCGCGCGATACGGTCCCGATGGCGCTCGAGGCACTCGCCGCGCTGGCACATCGCGGTGCGCGCGCGGCCGATGACGCCACCGGCGATGGCGCCGGCATATCGATCCCGATCTCGCGCCGATTTCGCGCACGCCTGGTGGCCGAGGCCGGCGTGGCGAAGCGACCTTCCGGCCGCGTGGCGGTGGCGATGTGCTTCCTCCCTGCCGACGACGCCGAGCAGGCTGCGGCGACGTTCGAACGGAGCGCCCGCGACGAGGGCCTGACCGTCGCCGGTTGGCGCGACGTGCCGGTGCAGCGGGCACTGGTGACGGACCGGCGGGTGGGAGGGACGCCCTTCATCGGTCAGGCGATCGTGGTCGGCGACGCTCGTCAGACGCCGCTCGCCTTCGCGCGCCGGCTGGCGATGCTGCGGAAGAGCGTGGAGCGGGACACATCGGTCTCGGTCTCCTCGATCAGTGCAACGCAGGTGGTGTACAAGGGCCTCTTCGTCGGCGATGAGCTGGGACGCTTCTACGACGACCTGCGGGCCGATGACCTGGATGCGCGCTACGCCGTCTTCCATCAGCGCTACTCGACGAACACGTTCCCATCCTGGCGCCTCGCCCAGCCCTTCGGCTACCTCGCCCACAACGGCGAGATCAACACGATCCGATCGAACCGCGAAGCGATGCGTGGACGCCGTCGTGCGCTCGGACGGGGCCGATGGGCGAAGCGGCTGGCCGAGCTCGGGCCGCTGGTGACCGAGGATGGCTCCGACTCGCAGTCGCTCGACGACGCGGTCGAGCTCCTCGTGCTGGCTGGGATGCGCGTCGACGAGGCAATCGGCGCGCTCATTCCTGCGGCGGAGGGCCTGGGCGGCCCGACGCTCGATCCGGCACGAGCCCGCTGCGAGGCATGGGACGGTCCGGCGGCCCTCGTGTTCAGCGATGGCCGGCGCGTCGGATGCATGCTCGATCGCAACGGGCTGCGACCGCTGACCCTGACAGCCACGCGGGACGGCCTGGTGGTGGTGTCATCGGAGGCTGGGAGCGTCGAGCTGGCCCCGGAGCGCGTGACCCGCCGCCGCCGGCTCGGTCCGGGAGAGATGGTCGTGATCGACACAGTGAATGGCCGCATGTTCGGCCCGGCCGTTCAGCGGCAACACCCGTCGGCCGATGGCGATCGGCCACGTTCGCTGGTCGCGAAGGCCGCGGCGGGCGGTGCGCCGGCCGGTGACCGCGTGCGGATCGCGCTCGGCCTCGATGCCGAGGTCGTCAGGCAGGTCATCCGGCCGATGGCGCTCGAGGCGCACGAGGCGATCTGGAGCATGGGCGACGACACGCCCGTCGCGCCGCTCGCCCGCCGTCCCCGCCGGGTCTCGGCCTTTCTGCGCCAGGCGTTCGCGCAGGTGACCAACCCACCGATCGACCCCGATCGCGAACGGGCGGTCATGACGCTGGCCATGGCGGTGGGCCGGCATCCCGACCTGCTCGGGCCGGAACGCGGGACCGATGCCGTCGTGATCGCGTCGCCGGTGCTCGACGTGGATGGGTGGGCGCAGCTCCTCGGCTCGGTGGGGCACGTCGTGGAACTGGACGCGACCTGGGCGGCATCGCGCGGGCCGCGTGGCCTCGCCGTTGGGCTGGCACGACTCGGGCGCCAGGCCCGGACTGCCGCGAGACGCGGCGCGCAGCTGGTCGTCGTCTCGGACCGCGCGGCCGGCGAGCGCCGCGTCGCGATCCCGACCATTCTCGCGGTCGGCTGCGTGAACCAGGCGCTCGCTGCGGCCGGACGACGGTCGCGGACCGACGTCGCCGTCGAGGCCGGCGATGCCTTCGACGTCCACGACGTCGCAATGCTGGTGGCGGTGGGCGCATCGGCCGTGCATCCGTGGCTGCTGCTGGAGCTCGCCGGTGACCAGGCCGGCGAGCGCGGCGCCGAGGAGCT
Source organism: Candidatus Limnocylindria bacterium (assembly GCA_050695815.1). Lineage (GTDB taxonomy): Bacteria > Chloroflexota > Limnocylindria > QHBO01 > QHBO01 > JACDBZ01. Next base: position 4,355 of record JBOGSW010000188.1, read on the forward strand.
CTTGCCCGAAGAGGCACGCGCCAATGTGCTTGCCGCCCTCGAGCAGGGCCTGCGCAAGGTGCTGGCGCGGATGGGAATCAGCGCGCTCTCCTCGTATCGGGGAGGACAGATCTTCGACGTCGTCGGCCTGGACGCCGATCTCGCCACGCGCTGCTTCCCGGCCGCCAACCACTGGCCGGGATCGGTGGGCATGGGGCAGGTCGCCGAGATGCTGATCCGGCGTCATCGGAGCGCGTTCGGTGAGGCCGACCCGCCCACGCTGGAGGATCCCGGGCTGGTGCGCTTCCGGGGTTCGGGCGAGACGCACGCGTACGCCCCGAAGGTCGTGAAGGTGCTCCAGGCCGCTGCCACTCCGAATGGGGACCTGGCCACCTTCCGGGAGCTCCTGCGCGACCTCGGTCCGCGCCAGCCACGCGACCTGTTGGCGCTGGCGCCAGGTGCCCCGCCCGTTCCACTCCACGAGGTCGAACCGGCCCAGCGGATCGTGCGTCGCTTCGTGGGCTCGGCGATGAGCCTCGGGGCTCTCTCGCCCGAGGCGCACCAGGCCATCAGCATCGGCATGGACAGGCTCGGCGGCAGCGCCAACTCCGGTGAGGGCGGCGAGGATCCGGACTGGTACGCACCATCCCCCGATGGCGATCGGCGTGACGCCGCGATCAAGCAGGTCGCCTCCGCCCGCTTCGGGGTCACCGCCGAGTATCTCGCCCGGGCTGAGCAGCTCGAGATCAAGATCGCCCAGGGATCGAAGCCGGGCGAGGGCGGCCAGCTGCCGGGTCGCAAGGCGACGGCATTCATCGCCGGCCTGCGCCGCGGGCAGCCGGGGATGACGATGATCAGCCCGCCGCCGCATCACGACATCTACTCGATCGAGGACCTGGCGCAGCTGATCAGCGACCTGCGTGCCATCAACCCGCGCGCACGCATCGGCGTGAAGCTGGTCGCAGGCGCCGGGATCGGCACCATCGCGGCGGGTGTGGCCAAGGCCCACGCAGACTACGTGATGATCTCAGGGCATGCCGGCGGCACGGGTGCCTCACCGTTGAGCTCGATCAAGCACGCCGGTCTGCCTTGGGAGCTCGGCCTGGCGGAGACGCACCAGGTCCTCGTCCGCAACCGCCTTCGCGATCGGGTCACGCTGCGCACTGACGGGGGACTCCAGACCGGCCGCGATGTGGTGGTCGCCGCCCTGCTGGGCGCAGAGGAGTTCGGATTCGGCACGGCCGCGTTGGTGGCCATCGGCTGCGATATGGCGCGCCAATGCCATCTCGACACCTGTCCGACCGGGATCGCGACACAGCGCGAGGACCTGCGGGCGAAGTTCACCGGCACGCCGGACCAGGTGGTCGCCTTCTTCACCGCGGTCGCCGAGGACGTGCGGCGCGAATTGGCCGCGCTCGGCCTGCGCTCGCTGCACGAGGCGGTGGGACGCGCCGACCTGCTGCGCGGAGCCGATGCGGCTCTCGACCTGGCGCCGCTCCTTCAGGCGCCGGCATGGGTGCCGTCGGCCGCCGCGGCGCCGAAGGATCGTCCCCTCGCGACCCACCCGGTCGACCAATGCTTCGAGGCCGATGCGCTCGATGGGATCCTCGCTCGCCCCGCCTCTGGCGAGACGCTCGTCGAAGCCCGCGTCACCCCGCGCGATCGCAGCATCGGTGCGCGCCTGGCCGGCTGCCTGCAGCGGCGCTCGGAGCCTCGCCGGCTGCCGCATGTTCGATACGAGCTCAGCGGCTCGGCGGGCCAGGGCCTCGGCGCCTTCGCCGTGGCGGGCATGAAGATCGTCGTGACCGGGGAGGCGAACGACTACGTCGCCAAGGGACTCTCGGGGGCCACGGTGGTCGTGCGACCGGCCGAGGGATCACCGCAGGACGAGGCGATCGCCGGAAACGTCTGCCTCTTCGGCGCAACCGGTGGCGTCCTCCACCTGGTCGGTCGCGCTGGGATGCGGTTCGCGGTTCGCAACGCGGGCGCGCGGGCCGTCGTCGAGGGCATCGGCGCGCACGGCTGCGAGTACATGACCGGCGGATCGGTCGTCGTGCTCGGTCCCGTCGGACCGAACTTCGGGGCGGGCATGACCGGCGGGCGGGCGTACCTGCTGGACGCCGATCGCGACCGGCTCAATGTCAGCATGACCGGCCGCGAGCTGGACGATGACGATCGGGTGCTGCTGGATCTGCTGGCCGCCCACGCCGGGGAGGGGAGTGCGCAGGCGGCCGCCATCCTGGAGGGCTGGCCGGCCTGGCGCCGACGCTTCCTGGTCGTCGAACCGGTGGCGGACGAGCCCGCCGTCCAGGTCGAGCCTATGGCATTGGCTCGATGAGCCGATAGCCCAGCGCCCGCACCGGGATCGGCAGGGTCGCGCCGGCAGTGCGCAGCTTCGCGCGGAGCCGCGAGAAGTGGGGCTTGAGCCAGAGCGGGTCCGGATCGGGCTCGCCGGGCCATCCGACGTGCAGCAGCTCCTCGTGGGTGACGAGGGCTCCGCGCGCGCGCACGAGGGCCTCGAGCAGCGCGAACTCGATCGGCGTCAGGGACAGGAGCTGCTCACCGGCCCGTGCCTCGTGGCGCCGCTGATCGATCCGGACCGACCCACCGGTCGCCGGCGGCGCATCGGCCTGGCGCCGTGTGGCGGCCCGAATGCGGGCCAGGAGCTCGTCCTTGCCGAATGGCTTGGTCACGTAGTCGTCGGCACCGGCGTCGAGCGCCTCGACCTTGGCCGTCTCCTGCCCTTCACCCGACAGGACGATGATCGGGGCCGCCCCCCGCCGTCGAATCTCGCGACACACCGCGATGCCGTCGAGCCCGGGCATGGCCAGGTCCAGGATGACGAGGTCGGGCTGATCCGCGTCGAAGCGTCGCAGCGCCTCGTGCCCGTCGTAGGCGGCGCTGACCCGGTGGCCGGCGCTCCCGACGAGTGCCGCCACGGCGCCGATCATTGCCGGCTCGTCGTCGATGACCAGGATCCGCAGGCTCACAGATCCGGCGCCTCGGGCAGAGCGGTCACGAACTGGCTTCCGCCGGCCGGCTTGTCCTCGATCCAGAGCCGCCCGCCCATCGCCGCGACCAGGCGGCGGGCCGCGAAGAGGCCGACCCCGGCGCCGGGCGCATCGGTCAGGTTGGCGCGCACGAAGGGTTCGAACACGCTCTCTCGCAGCTCGGGCGGGATGCCCGCGCCGGCATCACCGACCGCGACGCGGACCTCGCCATCCGCGCTCCAATCGGCGACCATGATCTCCACGCCCGCCGGGGCGTACTTGCTCGCATTCTCGAGCAGGAGCTCGAGCACCTGGGCAAGCCGGGCCGGATCGCCGAGGGCCGCGCGGCTGTCGGTCGCATAGCGCTCGAGCCGATGCCTTCGCAGCAGGGGCGCCAGCCGGGTCAGCACCTCGTCGATGACCGCGCCGACATCGAACGCCCGCCGCTCGACGGTGAGCAGCCGATCGGCCCGGACCGTCTCGAGGATGGCGTCGACGAGATCGTTCAGGCGCAGAAGCTGGTCGGTGGCCGCGTCGTGCCAGGTCGCGACCTCGGCGTGCTGGCCCGCTGCCGCCTCGGCCAGGAGATCGAGGTAGGCGCGGATCACCGCCAGCGGCGTCCGGAGTTGATGCGTGACCACCGCGATCAGTTCGGCGCGGGCCTGGTCGACGCCGCGCAGGCCGTCCAGCTGCGCCTCGGTCTCGAGGTGCAGCCGTCGTCGCTCCACCACGCCGGCGAGCAGCGATGCGATGGTCGACAGGCGGCGCACCTCCGACTCGCTGAAGTCGCGGGGCGCGACGGTCTTCACGTTCAGGACGCCCACCACGCGGTCGCCCACCTCGAGCGGGACGGCCAGGATCGAGGTGAAGCGCTCGTGATCGACGCCCCGGATCCAGGCACATCGCGGATCGTTGGCGAGGTCGGTGCTGACGACCGGGGCTCGGCCGCTGGCGGCGAGGCCGGTGATGCCCTGGCCGATGTCGAGCCGCGCCACGCCGATGTGCTCGCGGTCGACCCCGTTGGTTGCCGCCAGGGTCAGGCCCGCGCCGTCACGATCGACCAGGTACAGCGAGCAGACCTCGGTCTGCATGGCACCCGTGGACCGATCCACGATAAGCTGCATGAGCTCGTCCCATGTCGCAGCTCCGGCCGCGAGCTGGACGATCTCCTGGAGCGCTCCAAGCTCGGTGGCGTCGCTTCGGTCCGATTCGATCGTGTGGCTCGGCTCCATTGGCTCCTCGCGTGACTGGGTGCATGATCATGCACCATGCGCGCCGTGCTCGGGCCGCCGGCGTGAGAGCCGGCCGACGGGCAGCCCGATCGAGGTGGGCGGCATCGCGGTCCCGTACGGGAGGCTCGCGCGCCACACGGAGCCGTTCAACCTGACGGGACATCCGCCCATCGTCTTTCCGACCGGCCTCGACGCTCGGGGCCTGCACACGCGGTCTAGCTGTTGTAGGCCGACATGATGCGGTCCTTGGCACCGGCCCGATGATCGGGGTCGTGCTCGTCGCGGCTGGTCGAACCTGGCGTGGGCACGGCCGCAGCGACGTCGACTTCGCGGGCAGCCAGCAGTTCGTTGAGCGCATCCACGTAGGCGGCCAGGCTGGCATCCAGGACGTTCTCGTGGACCGCTCGGCCGGGATAGAGCGGGCCATCCGGCTCGTCGCGCGGACGCACGCTGACCGAGATCGAAGCCTTGGTTTCGTGGCCCGGCCCGGTGGCGTGGACGTCGTAGGTGGCCAGCTCGACGCCGGCTCCGAGGAGCGGCTCCAGCGCGCTGTCCACGGCCCGCATGAGCGCATCGACGGCGCCATTGCCGTCCGCGTGAGCCCGCCAGCGGTGCCCTCCGCCACGCAGGATCAGGTTGGCCCGGCTGGGGCGATCGCTGCCGCTGGTGGCGGACCAGCGCTCCACGCTCAGCCCGTCGGGCGTCGGCGTGGTCTCGGTATCGGTATTCGTCATGGTCATCGGTCGTTCTCCTAGATGATGGGCGTGAGCCAGGGGGCGTAGCGCCCATCGGTGCCGCGCACGGCGGCGAAGTATCGGCGCTGAAGATCCAGAGAAACGGGGAACCCAGAGGAGCCGATGGGCCGGTCGTCGATGGACGCGATCGGAGCCACCTGCACGCCGGTGCCGGTCAGGAACACTTCGTCCGCCAGGTACAGCTCCGAGCGGTCGATCCGGCGCTCCACCACGGCGTAGCCGGCGTCAACCGCGATCTGCATGACCGCCCCGCGCGTGATCCCCGGCAGCACGTCGTCCACCAGCGGCGGCGTGGCCACCTCGCCGCGGAGAACCACGAAGACGTTGGCCGCCGAAGCCTCGGCCACGTGCCCGTCGGAGGTCAGCAGCAGGGCATCGTCGTAGCCGCCGGCGTGGGCGTCCTCCGAGGCGAAGGCGGCGTTGACGTAGGAGCCGGCGATCTTGCCGCGCGCCGGAATCGCATTGTCGCTGACGCGCTGCCAGCCCGAGACGGTGACGCGGATGCCACCGGTCGGCAGGTAGTCGCCGAGCGGCATGGTGAAGATGCCGATGCGGTCGTGCAGGTCGCTGAGCTGGACGCGGATTGACTGCGCCGACTTGTAGACCAGCGGACGGACGTACACGTCGCCGATGTGCTCGTTGCGACGCAGCAGATCGCGCGTGACCGCCACCAATTCGGATGCGGTTTCCGGCACCGATGCGCGCAGCAGGCGCGCGTTGCGCAGCAGCCGCTCGTAGTGCTCGTGGGCGAACAGGAGCGCGGTCGTGCCGTCCTCCTGGCGGTAGGCGCGGATGCCCTCGAAGACCGAGGTCCCGTAGTTGAAGGCATGGGTCGCTATGCTCACCGTCGCCTCGCCGATGGGCACCACGTCGCCCTCGAAGTAGGCCCACGCGCCGAGCGCCGGCCGACCCCCGTTCAGATCGGCGGCGGTGACGGTCGGCTCGATGGTGGGCTCGACGGCGGTCACGATGCCTCCCCCGCGGCCAGCCGCGCCCGGGCGTGAGCCGCGTGGGAGGAGCTGCGCTCGTCGCGCCGCTCGGGCCGGGCGTCCAGGCGCCAGATGGCGTACTCGAGCGAGTCGTGCAGCGCCGCCAGCGAGGCGGCGATGATGTTCGCATCGGCGCCGGCCGTGAGCCAGGTTCCGGTCTCGTGCCCGGTCTCGATGATCACGCGGGTCCGGGCGCCGGTGGCCGCCTCGCCGTCGATGATGCGGACCTTGTAGTCGACCAGGTGCACGCCGTCGAGCGCCGGGTAAAAGGCACCCAAGGCCTTGCGCAGCGCGAGGTCGAGCGCGTTGACCGGGCCATTGCCGTCGGCCGCGGTGTGCAGCATCTCGCCGTCGACCTCGACCTTGACGCTCGCCTCGGCCCGCGACTCGGCGCCATTGCGGCGCTCGACCACCACCGTGAAGTCGACGATGCGGAACGGCGCGACGTACTCGGCGCGGCGCCGGCGGACGAGGAGCTCGAAGGACGCATCGGCCCCCTCGAAGCTGGCGCCCTCGGACTCGAGCTGCTTGACCAGGCGCGAGAGCTCGGCCGGGTCGAGACCCTCGGAGGCCAGCTGCCCCAGCTGCCGGACGCGCCAGGCCGCGTTGGCCTTGCCGCCCAGCTCACTCACCACCAGCCGCGACGTGCCGCCGACCAATGACGGATTCACGTGCTGGTACGCCTGCTCGACACGCGTGGTGGCGGCGCCGTGCACCCCGCCCTTGTGCGCGAAGGCGCTGGTGCCGACGTACGGCGCGTGAGCGTCGGGCGCGATGTTCGCGACCTCCGCCACGAAATGCGAGAGCTCGGGCAGGCCGCTCAGGTCGCCTGCGTCCGGAACGACCGGCAAACCGAGCTTCAAGCCGAGGTTGGCCCAGATGGTCACCAGGTTGGCGTTGCCGCAGCGCTCGCCGTAGCCGTTGATCGTGCCCTGCACGTGACGAACGCCGGCCTGGACCGCGGCGAG
>JBOGSW010000189.1:0-5043 GCA_050695815.1 Candidatus Limnocylindria bacterium
ACCAGGTCGGTGGCAGTAGCGCCCGAGGGCATCTCGCCGTCGAGGCGGAAGCCGACCACGATCGGCATCGGCTGATAGAGCGGCTGACCCAGCAGGGCGGCCTCGGCCTCGATGCCCCCCACGCCCCAGCCGACGACGCCGAGGCCGTTGATCATGGTTGTGTGCGAATCGGTCCCGACCAGCGTGTCGGGGAAGGCGGTCATCACGCCGTTGATCTCCCGCGCGCCGACGACGTCCGCGAGGTACTCGAGGTTGACCTGGTGCACGATGCCGGTCCCCGGCGGCACGACCCGGAAGTCGGCGAACGTCTGCTGCGCCCAGCGCAGGAGGGCGTAGCGCTCGCCGTTGCGCTCGTACTCCCGTTCGACGTTGATGAGGAACGCGGCATCCGAGCCGAACTGGTCCACCTGCACGCTGTGGTCGATGACGAGGTCGGCCGGCACGAGCGGATTGATCCTGGACGGGTCGCCGCCCATGTCGGCGATCGCGTCGCGCATGGCGGCGAGGTCGACGACGCAGGGGACGCCGGTGAAGTCCTGGAGGATCACGCGCGCAGGGGTGAAGGGCAGCTCGGCCTCGCCGGGCTGCGTCGGATCCCAGGAGGCCAGAGTCCGGATGTCCGCGGCGCTCACGAGATCCGGTTGCGTGGCGGCGCCTCGCAGCATGTTCTCGAGCAGCACCTTCACGGTGTAGGGCAGGTGCTCGAGGTCTGGGGCGCCTGCCGCGTCGAGCCGGTAGTAGGCGTACGAACGATCGCCGACCTGCAGGGTGTCACGGGCGGCTGCCGGGTCGATGGATGACTGGGACGTCACGGTCGCCTCCTTTCGTCGCCGCTCGGTGTCAGCGGCATCGGTCGAAGATCGGCGCCGGACGGGTGCGCCCGTCCCGGGTCGAGTTGTGGGATTCGATTATACCCCTCGCGAGCACTGGACTAGCATCCGGGTTGTGCGCACCAACCATCGCGATCCACGAGCGTTCGAGGGGCTGCCGGGCTATGAGCTCGTGCGTGAAGGCCTGGAGGACCTCGCTCGGTCTGATCGCCTGACCATCGCCGGTCTCGTCGTTGCCATCGGGGCTCCGCGGCTCAGCCGGATCGGGCTGGAGATCCCTGCGGACCTGCCGGACAACCCGGAGCACCGGCTCTATCAGCTCCTGAGCGCCGATGACACCGATGCCGCCCACGGGCGCTACAACGCCCTCATCCGCAGGCTGGTGAGCTTCGAGCGAGCGGCCGAGCATGCGACAACCCGCTGACGAGGCGAGGATCCGCTCGTTCATGGCGGCACTGGCCGCCGGCGAGCGGACTGAGGCCACCGTCTACCTGGCCGGGGGCGCGACGGCGGTCCTCATGGGCTGGCGAGGCACGACCATCGACGTGGATATCCGCATCGAGCCAGATGCGGACCTCCTCCTGCGTCGACTCCCCGAGATCAAAGAGCGCCTGCAGATCAATGTCGAGCTCGCCTCGCCGATGGACTTCCTGCCAGCGCTGCCCGGTTGGCAGGACCGATCACCCTTCATCGCGCGGCATGCCGGCCTCACCTTTCGCCATGTCGACCTCTATGCCCAGGCGCTCTCGAAGGTAGAGCGTGGTCACGCGCAGGATCGATCGGACGTGGAAGCAATGCTCGAGCGCAATCTCATCGAGCGCCAGCGCGCCCTCGAGTTCTACGCGGCCATCGAGCCGGAGCTGTATCGCTTCCCGGCGATCGACCCGGACAGCCTCCGACGCAGCGTCGAGGTCGCGTTCGCCTGAGCACCCCTTGGCGACCGTCACGCAGTCGACGCCGATGGTTCAGGCAGTGCGACATTCAGGGCCTCGAGCGCACGCAATGCCACATCGATCGGGTCGCCACCCGCGACAACCGGGATGCGGACCTGGTTCGAGGCGGTCTCCGGACGCATGCCGGCCACCTGGAGTGCCACGCTCACCTCGCGCCGATCCAGCATGCGACCGGCCCATTTCAGCGTGACCTGGCGCTCCTCCGCTCGCACCTCGGGGACGCCGGAGGCCTCGGCGGCGAGCCGTACCCGGACCGCGGTGAAGAGCCTCTCGACTGGCTTGGGAATCGGTCCGTATCGGTCCCGCAGGTCGGCGCGCAGCGCGTCGGCATCGGCCTCCGATCGGATCTGCGCGAAGCGGCGGTAGGCCTCCAGCTTGGCGCCGGAGTCCTCGACGTAGTCGTCGGGCAGGTAGGCCGATCCGGGGAGCTCGAGGCGCACCGGCGACGGCTCCGGCGGCGGGCGCCGGCCGCGGAGCGTGTCGACGGCCTCGGCCAGCAGGCGCGTGTACATCTCGAAGCCGACGGCGGCCATGAAGCCGTGCTGCTCGGCGCCCAGGATGTTGCCGGCGCCCCGGATCTCGAGGTCGGAGAGCGCGATCTGGTAGCCAGCCCCGAGATCGGAGGCGGAAAAGATCGCGTGCAACCGCTTGCGGGCGACCGGCGACAACGGCATCGCTCGCCGATGCAGCAGGTAGGCGTGTGCGCGGCGGTCGGATCGGCCCACCCGCCCGCGCAGCTGGTAGAGCTGTGCCAGGCCGAACGTGTCGGCGCGCACGATGATGATCGTGTTCGTGTTCGGGATGTCGAGGCCTGACTCGATGATCGTCGTGCACACCAGCACGTCGAAGCGGCCGTCGCTGAAGTCGAGCATCACCCGCTCGAGCATGCCCTCCGCCATCTGGCCGTGACCGATGGCGATCCGCGCCCCGGGCACCAGGCGGCGCACGCGCTCGGCGGCCGCCTCGATCGTCTCGATCCGGTTGTGGACGTAGAAGACCTGCCCGCCGCGATCGAGCTCCCGGCTGATCGCATCGCGCACCAGGCCGTCGTCGTCCTCCGCGATGCGGGTCTGGATCGGCAGCCGCGCCTCTGGCGGGGTCTCGATCACGCTCAGATCGCGCACGCCGACCAGGGAGAGATGCAGCGTGCGCGGGATCGGCGTGGCCGAGAGGGTGAGCACGTCGACCTCGCGCCGCATCTGCTTGATCCGCTCCTTGTGCGCCACGCCGAAGCGCTGCTCTTCGTCGACGATCAGGAGTCCGAGGTCGGCGAACGAGATGTCCTTCGACAGGATCCGATGCGTCCCGATGAGGATGTCGACCGTGCCATCGGTGACCTCGTCGACGATCGCCGACTGCTCCTTCTTCGACACGAAGCGGCTCAGCATCGCGACGCGCAGCGGGAAGGCGGAGAGCCGTTGCTCGAAGGTCCGAAGGTGCTGCTGGGCGAGGACGGTGGTCGGCACCAGGACCGCGACCTGCTTGCCGTCCTGGACCGCCTTGAAGGCGGCCCGTAGCGCGACCTCGGTCTTGCCGTAGCCGACGTCGCCGACCACGAGCCGATCCATCGGCCGGCGCCGGAGCATGTCGGCCTTGACCTCCTCGATGCTCCGTTCCTGGTCGGGTGTCTCGCTGTACGGGAAGCTCTCCTCCAGCTCTCGCTGCCATGTGGTATCGGCCCCGAACGCAAAGCCCTCGGCGGCCTCGCGTGCCGCGTAGACCTCGAGCAGCTCGCGGGCGAGATCGCCGACCGCTCGTCGCACGCGTCGCTTCGTCCGATCCCACTCCGTGCCGCCGAGCTTGCTCAGGCCTGGCGCGGGGCCACCGGCGTAGCGCGTGATGCGACCGATCTGGTCGGCCGGCAGGAAGATCTTGTCGGTGCCGGCGAAGTCGAGCTGCAGGTACTCGTGCACGTCGTCGCCGAACGTCCGCTGCGTCATCCCCGCGTAGCGGGCGATGCCGTGGTCGACGTGAACGACGTGGTCCCCCGGCTGAAGCTTGCCGATGAGGTCGCGCGTCACCACCCGCTTGGCGGTCGCGAGACGCCGGAGCCGGGTGGCGCCGAAGAGCTCACGATCGGTGAGCAGGAGGAGCCCGCTCGGGGCGTGTCGGAAGCCGCCGGAGAGGGAGCCATGCACGAGGCCGATGACGCCCGGCGCCGGCACCTCGCGCAGCTCGGCGGTTGGCGAGGTGGGCCGCCCAGCCTCCTCGAGCAGCTCGCCGACGCGGCTCGCCTGGTCCGTGCTGACGACGATCCGGTGGCCGGCTTCGGCCAGCTCCGCCAGCCAGGCGCCGGCTCGCTCCGCACGCCCCGCAAGCGGTGGCGCGGGCGCGTATCCGGGGTCATCGTCGACCTGCTCCTCGAGCCGTTCGGTCGCGCGGGCGGCGAGCGCGTCGAGGGTCGCCGTGGCGTCGTAGGGCAACGGCCAGTCGTCGGGCAGCTCGCCGCTCTCGACCAGGCCGCGGCGCCGCTCGCCGGCCTGCGCATCGAGGTCACCGGCCAGCGCGCGCAGCTCGTCGAGGTCGGTCAGCGCGAGGTGCGCCTCGGCCGCGTGACCGGCGGCCGGGCCGGCGGTGAGAAACGCGGCCCACGTCTCGGCCGCCTCGCCGAGATCGCCCTGCTCGAGCCGCGCGGCGTCCTCGGCCAGCTGGTCCGACCTGAGCGACGGCGCGCGCCCTGTGATGCCGGTCCAACCCGCCTCGGGCAGGAACTCGCTCGCCGGCAGCAGCTCGACCTGGTCGACCCGGCGGCGCGAAGCCTGAGTCATGGGGTCGAAGGACCGGATCGATTCGATCTCGTCGCCGAACAGCTCGACCCGGAACGGCTCGTCGGTCCCGGGCGGCCAGGCGTCGATCAGACCGCCGCGATGCGCGAATTCGCCGATGCCGGTGACCTCGACCGCCGGCTCGTATCCGGCCGCGACGAGCCGCTCCAGCAGGGTGTGCTGGGCGATCCGCTCGGCGACGCGCAACCGCGTCCGGCCGGCCCGGACCTGTTCGGGCGAGAGGGTGCGCTGCGCGAGTGCCAGCAGCGACGCGACGACCACGAGCCGCGGCGGGCTGCCCGCGAGCATGCCCAGCACGGAGAGCCGCTCGGACGACTCGTCGTGCTCGGCCAGCGCGCGCTCGAGGGGCAGCGCCGCGCGTTCGGGCAGCGTCCGAACATGGGTCGAGCCGACCCACGCGGCCAGGTCGTCGGCCAGGCGGTGCGCTTCGTCGTCGGTGCGCGCCACCACCACCAGCGGTCGCGAGGACGCAAG
>JBOGSW010000190.1:0-4227 GCA_050695815.1 Candidatus Limnocylindria bacterium
GCACACGTAGCCGCAGATGGCGGCGACCGGGTTCGGGTCGCGGGCCAGGATGTAGCCCTCCTCGAACCGACCCTCCGCGGCCAGCATCAGGTAGCCACGGCAATTCGTGTTGACGGGGCAGCCTTCCTGGCACTCGATGTTGCACTGAAGCCAGTCCACGCCCACCTCGGCGGTCTGGAACCTCAGCGGAATCGCGGTATCGCTGATCACGGCGTCGTGGTCGCTCTCCGGGCGTCGTTAACCATGGGGCTTCAAAGGAGCGGCAGCACCGATGCTACCCGGTCCGGAGCGTGCGGTGCAAGGCGACCACCAGCTGGGGAGTGGCTGCCACGCCGCGCGCGCGCGGGTGGCGTGCCCACCGCGCTCGACGGTTGTGTGTGGCGATGCCCACCGCACTCGACGGTTGTGTGTGGCGATGTATCGACCGATTCTGACGTGGACCCATTGCTGGGCGGCCCTGGATCGATGTATCGACCACCCAGAGGCGCGGGACCGCCTCTCGGGCACCTTCACGCCAGCCAGCGGTGGATAGATCGCGAATCCGCGACCCCGAAGCCGCCCGGCGACGATTTCGTGCGATAGATCGGCGGGTCCGCCCCGCAAAAGAGACGCATCGGTCAGTTGGCGAAGTGAGCGGCCATGACGCGGCGGACGAGGGGAGCCGCGTCCGTGCCGCCGGTACCCAGCGTGATGTAGGGCAGGATGGTGGCGACGCTGATCGTGGGGGCATCCGCGGGGGCGTAGGCGGGGAACCAGGCATGCGGGTCGGGCGTGCCGGTCTCGGCCGTCCCCGACTTGCCCGCGACCGGGATCCCGAAGCCGGCGAATGCGGCGGTGCCGGTGCCGTAGGGCAGGGTCACCACGGCCTGCAGCGTATCGGTCACGTAGGCGAGGTCCGCGTCCGATACGGAGATCTCGCGCGTCACCGTGGGCCCGATCTCGGCGACCACGGTTCCGTCGGGGAGGGTGGCGCTGGTCACGATGCGCGGCTGCCAGAGCGTGCCGCCGTTGCCAATGGCCGCGTACGCGTTGGCGAGCTGCAGCGGCGTGCCGAGGAACGCTCCCTGGCCGATGGAAAGCTGGATCTGCTCGAAGCCGGAGTAGCCGCCCCGCCCGTTCGCGGCCAGCCATTCGTCGTCGGGCACGATGCCGATCTCCTCCACCAGGTAGCCGATGCCGGTCGGCGCCCCGAAGCCGAACTCCTTGAGCAGCTCGGTGAGGGCGGTCTCGTCCTGCTGATAGACCTCGAAGCCGAGCGGCATGTAGGTCGTGTTGCAGCTGAACGCCATCGCCTGCGCCAGGGTCACCTGGCCCGGGAGCGAGTGCTCCATGTAGTTGCGGAACGTGAAGTCGCCGTATTGCCAGGTCGGAGGACAGGTGCGCGTGCTGGCCGGCGTGACGACGCCAGTCTGGAGCGCCACGGCCAGCGTGAACGGCTTGAACGACGAGCCCGCCGGGTAGGCGGCGAGCACCGCCTTGTTGAAGATCTGGGCCTGGCCGGCCGGGCTGAGCGGCTCTCCGGCCAGCGTCGTGCCGAGCGTCATCGAGTTCGGGTTGAAAGCGGGCGCGCTAGCGAGCGCCCAGACGTCGCCGCTGTGCGGGTCGATCACGGCGGTCGCCGCCTGGGCGTACGGGCTGAGCGCCTGCTGCGCGACGAGCTGGATGGCCGGTCGCAGGGTGATGGCGAGATCGGCGCCGGGCACCATCTCGGTCTCCGCCAGCACGGTATCGGTCCCGTCGCCGGCCACCGCGACGAGCGTCCAGCCCGGAGTGCCGCGCAGGAGCGCCTCAGCACCCGACTCGAGCCCGGAGCGACCGATCACGTCGCCCGCGCGGTATCCGGTGCCCTCGAGCCGCTCGAGATCCTCCGCGGTCACCTCGCTCACGTAGCCGATGACCTGGCCGCCGAGCGCCTCCTGCGGGTAGACCCGCGCACCGTCGTCCCGGCTCTGGGCCCAGACCACCGACCCGTCGCCGTTCACGATGCGGCCGCGGGTACCGAGCGAGCGATCCAACCGCAACGTGCCATCGGCGCCGAGCGCGGGGTAGAGATCCGCCGGCGTCCAGCGCACGAGCCATCCATCGACGCCGTGGACCATCACCAGCTGGCGCTCGAGCTCGAGCTCGCCGAAGCGCTCGGACGTGACTGTGATCTCGAGCGGCACCGCCAGTCCGGGCACCGGGCCCGCGAGCGGCTCGTCGGCGTCTGCCGGCGCTGCGCTCGGCACCGGCGTCGCCGGTGGACCCGTCGTTGCCGATGGACCTGTCGTTGCCGATGGATCGGGGCTCGGGATCGGCGTCGGAGACGGCGGTGGAAACGCTGCCGAGCGCGGCTCCGGAGGGAGCGCCACGAGCTCGGGCGTGCCGGCGCTCCCCGTCACCCCTTCGATCCTCACCATCTCCGCGAATGTGGCGTGAAGCTGCGTGAAGGCGTCGAGCGAGTAGCGCTCGCGGACCGCGGGGTCGAGCGTCGCATACATGGCCGCGTAGTCGGCCGCCGCCCACGCCTGCAGGTAGGAGCTCGCCACGGCGGCCGCAGCGTCCGGTGGGTCGAGCGGGAAGGTGGTCGGGATCGGCGTCGCGTCGGGGGAGGGATCGGTGCTGCAGGCGGCGAGCAGCAGGAGCCACGGGGCCACCCGGAGGGCGATGCTGCGGCTCCTCATCGGGCCAGGGTCACCCGTCTGAATCCCTCCGCGGCACGATAGCCGGCCCGCTCCCCGAGCTCCTCGCTGCGACGCCTCATCCAGCGGGCGATCTCGTCGAAGGCTCTGAACTGGCTGGCATGGTGGGCCAACGCCGCGATCTTGCGCTCGATCGTATCGCCGATATCGACCAGCTGGTTCGCCTCGTTCGTGCTCCACAGGTAAAGCTCGGCGACCTTCCACGGCTCGAGCCCCGCCTCGAGGTGCTGGCGAAAGTTGAGCGGATCGCGGGCCGTGGGGAAGACCGCATCCACGGTCGACACGCCGACCGCGCGATGATCCGGATGGTTGACCCACTCGTTGTTGACGAAGAGCACGGTCGGGTCGTGGGTCATGACGACTTCGGGCCGATACGCGCGCACCGCGCGCGTGATCCGCTCGCGCAACGCGAGCGACGCCTCCACCTGCCCATCGGGCTCGTCCAGGAACTCGACGTCCTCGACGCCGATCTCGGCGGCGGCCGCGCGCTGCTCCCGCTCGCGGTGGGCGGCCAACGCCGCCGCATCCGTGGCCGGGTCGTCGCTCCCCTTGTCGCCACGCGTCGCGATGAGATAGCGCGCCTGCGTGCCCTCCCCCACCCAGCGCGCGACTGTGCCGGCGGCGCCGAACTCGATGTCATCCGGATGGGCGGCGACGACGAGGACGCGCGCGGGAGTGGGCAGCTTGTCGTCAGGCATCGGGTCGCCCGATCGTAGCAGTCGCCTCGAGCGTCACCGTCCGCGCGCCGGTCGGGTCGAGGAGCTCTGCGGTCGGACGGTGGCACGTGAAATAGAGGACCTGGTGGCGCTCGGCGAGGTCGCGAATCGCCGCGGCGGCCCGGTCGGCACGGGCCGCGTCGAAATTCACGAGGATGTCGTCCATGACCACAGGCAGCGGCTCGGCGTTCCGCGCGAACTCCTCGATGAGGCCGAAGCGGAGCGCCAGGTACAGCTGTTCCGCTGTGCCGCGCGACAGCTCGTCGGTGATCCTTCCGGTGCCTCCCTCGGTCTCGACCCGAACGGTCGCGTCGCCCGGCGGCGTCACGATGCGCGCGTAGCGGCCGTCGGTGATGCGCGCGAAATGCGCCGTAGCTGCGCGAAGGACGTCGGGCTGCCGCTCCCGCTCGTACCGCGAGCGCGTCTCCTCCAGCAGCTTCAGGGTGATGGCGCGCACGGCCCACGCGCGGGCCATGGCCGCCGCACGACCCTCGAGAATGGCAAGCTCCTGGCGGCGCTGGCCGAGCTCCTCGGCCGCCTCGAGCTGTCGGATGCGATCCGCCAGCGCACCGATCCGGCTCATCGTCTCGCGTTCCTCGCTCTCGAGCCGCTCGAGCTGGTCCGCGGCCTCGGCCCGCTCCGCCTCGATGGCCGGCGCGGCAACCGTGTGCGTCTGCGCGACCAGCGCATCGACCGCATCGGGGCCGCCGGCGCTCAGCGCCAACGACGCTCGCAGCTCACGGGCCCGGGACTGGAGCGCCCGGCGCTCGGCAGCCGCCGCCTCGCGTCGGCGCAACAGGTCGGCATCCGCGCAGCCGAGCGCCGCGAGG
>JBOGSW010000191.1:0-5751 GCA_050695815.1 Candidatus Limnocylindria bacterium
AGCTCTCGCATGCGATCGTGGCGCGTCGCTTTGGACTCAAGGTCGAGGGGATCACCCTCTTCATCTTCGGCGGCGCCACGAGCATCGACTCCGACTCGCGCTCGCCTCGCGAGGAGGCGCTCATCGCCGTGGCGGGTCCCGCGACCAGCCTGATCATCGGCGGAGCGCTCATCGGCCTCGATCAGCTCATCACGCAGCCGCAGATCGGCGCCCTGGTCGGCTGGCTGGGTGTCATCAACGTCGTGCTGGCGGTCTTCAACCTCATCCCCGGCTTCCCCATGGACGGCGGCCGGGTCCTGCGCGCGCTCCTGTGGCGCCTCGGCGGGGATCGGCTGCGGGCGACCCGCAACGCCGCCCTGGTGGGGCGGATCTTCGCGTACGTGCTCATCGGCATCGGCGTCTTCATCGCGCTCAACGGGAACCCGTTCAGCGGCATCTGGCTGGCGCTCATCGGCTGGTTCCTCTCGAACGCGGCCGAGACCACCGTTGCACAGGCCGGGGTCGAGCGGAGCCTGGACGGCATGCGCGTGCGCGATGCCATGGACGTCGAACCGGCATCGGTCTCGCCGAACGAGTCGGTCTCCGACCTCGTGCAGGAGCGGATGCTGCGCGGCGAGGAGCGCTCGTACCTGGTGCGCCACGACGATGGCGGGCTGGCAGGCGTGGTCACGCTGGGCGACGTCCGCCGGCTCCCCCGAGACGACTGGCCGGCCGCGCGGGTGACGGACATCATGACCCGCTTCGCCGATCTCGCCACCATCGGGCCCGATGCGCCCCTCACCGATGCGCTGCGCGTCATCCAGGAGCGCGACGTCGGCCAGCTGCCGGTGATCCGCGACGCGGACCGCAACCCGATCGGCGTCGTCACCCGGCGCGGCATCCTGCGCCTCATCGAGGCACGCCTGAAGCTGGGCGTGTAGAGCACCGATGCTCACCGTCGACGAGGCTCTCGAACGGCTCCTGGCGACTGTCGGTCCCGTGCCGGCCGAGACGGTTGCGCTGTCGGACGCCCTTGGACGGGCGCCCGTCGACCGGCCGTTCGTGGCGGACCACGACGTCCCGCCCTTCGCGAATTCGGCCATGGATGGCTACGCGGTCATTGCTTCGGAGACCGATGCGGAACGGCGCCTGATCGGCGAGTCCCGTGCCGGTGGCTCGCCTGCCCCCGCGGTCGAGCCCGGCACGACGGTGCGGATCATGACCGGCGCGCCTCTGCCCGACGGCGCGGACGCGGTGATTCCCATCGAGGTTGCGTCGGAGACCGATGGGCGCGTCCGCTTCACGGCCGCCCCGAGGGTGGGTGCGCATGTGCGCGCGGCCGGCCATGACGTGGCGGGCGGCTCCTCGGTGACGCTGCCGCGCCGGTCGGTGACGCCCTCGACGCTCGGCCTGCTGGCGGCGCTCGGGCTGTCGACGTTGGAGGTGCACCGCCGGCCGCGGGTCGCGATCCTCTCGACGGGCGACGAGCTGACGCCGATCGGCGAGCCGCTGGCGTGGGGCCACATCCACGATGCGAACGGACCGGCGCTGGCCGCGGCGGTCGTGGAGGCCGGCGGCGAGCCGCTTCCGCTGGAGCCGGCACCGGATGAGCCGACCGCCATTGAGGCGCGCGTTCGCGAAGGCGCCGAATCCGCCGATCTGCTCATCGTCTCGGGTGGCGTCAGCGTCGGTGCGCACGACCACGTGCGCACGGTGATCGAGCGGCTCGGCAGCCTCGACTTTTGGCGCATCGCGGTCCAGCCCGGCAAGCCGCTCGCATTCGGCCGCGTCGGGGAGTGCCCGGTCATGGGCCTGCCGGGCAATCCGGTCAGCGCCCTCGTCACGTTCGAGCTCTTCGCGCGACCGATGCTGCGCCGCATGCTCGACCTTCCCGGCGATGGCCGGATTCGCGTCCCAGCGCGCATCGACGAGGCGATCGGCAAGGATCCGGGCCGTCGCGCCTACCTGCGCGTCCGCGTCGAGGCCGATGGCGACGGCTACCGTGCCGTATCGGCCGGTGGACAGCAGTCGTCGCAGCTGCTGCCGCTGGCATCGGCCAATGCGCTGCTCGTGGTGCCGGAGGGTGTGGCCGCCACGGAGCCGGGCGCGACGTACGAGGCGATCCTGTTGGGAGCGGTGTCATGACGAAGCCGAGCCATCTCGACGACGAGGGCGCGCCGCGCATGGTCGACGTCGGTTCCAAGCCCGTGACCGCGCGCCGCGCGGTGGCCGCGGCCCTGGTCCGGATGCGGCCCGAGGTGCTGGCCACGCTCCTTGATGCCGGCGGACCGAAGGGCGACGCCATGGTGACCGCGCGCCTGGCCGGCATCGGCGCCGCGAAACGGACCAGCGAGCTCATTCCGCTCTGCCATCCATTGCCGCTCGACCGCGTGGACGTCTCGCTCCTGCCGGACGCTGCGGAGGGCACCGTGCGCATCACGGCCGAGGCGCGCGCGACCGCCCGTACGGGTGTCGAGATGGAGGCGCTCACCGCCGCGTCGGTCGCCGCGCTCACGCTGTACGACATGGCCAAGTCGCTCCAGCGCGACATCGTCATCGAGCGCGTCGAGCTGCTCGAGAAGTCCGGCGGCCGCTCGGGGGACTATTCGCGTGAGGCCCTCGCGCCCGCCGAGCACGAGGCGATCGTCGTCACCTGCTCGAACCGGTCGTCCGTGGGGGAGCGGGAGGATGCTTCCGGGCCGGCGCTGGTGATCTTGTTGCGCGATGCCGGGTTCGACGTCGCACCGGATGCGATCGTGGTCGCCGATGACGAGGCCCAGATCTCGACGCTCCTGGCACGCCTGGCCGATGCGGGGCATCGGCTCATCCTCACCACCGGTGGAACCGGCCTGACGCCCACGGACGTCACTCCCGCCGCCACGTGCCGCGTGATCGACCGCGAGGCGCCTGGGCTGGCCGAGCTCATGCGCGCCGCTGGTCTCTCCTCGACGCCGATGGCCGCCCTCTCCCGCGGCGTAGTCGGGACGCGCGGCAGCACGCTGATCGCCAACCTCCCCGGCTCCCCGAAGGGCGCGGGCGAGTCGCTTGGCGCGCTGCTCCCCGTCCTGCGCCACGCGCTCGACCAGCTCGCCGGAGGGGACCACTGAACGAGAGCCGCAGCCGCGAGGCCTACTACGACTGGCGTGCGCCGGAGTACGACGACTTCTGGCTCCAGCGGCGCCGATACGCTCCTGGGCCGAAGAGCTGGTTCGACGAGCGCGATGCCGTGCTGGACTTGGTTGCCTCCCTGCCGCCGATGCGCACGCTCGACGTCGCCTGCGGCACGGGATTCATCACCAGCCGGCTCGGCGGCGACGTGACCGGGCTCGACCAGAGTGCCCGCATGCTCGAGGTCGCCCGGACCGCAGCGCCTCACGCAACCCTCGTGCAGGGCAGCGGTCTCGGGCTGCCGTTCCCCGATGCCTTGTTCGATCGCGTCTTCACGAGCCACTTCTATGGCCATCTCGAAGAGGACGAGCGCGACCGATTCCTCTCCGAGGCGCGTCGCGTGGCGCCGGAGCTCATCGTCCTCGACGCGGCGCTGCACGAGGGCGAGCCCCGCGACGTGTGGCAGGACCGCGAGCTCAACGACGGCACGAAGTGGCAGGTCTTCAAGCGCTTCTTCTGCGAGGATCTCCTTCTCGCGGAGCTCGGCGGTGGCGAGACGCTCTTCTTCGGCACCTGGTTCGTCTGCGTCCGATCTCCCGGCCTTCGGTAATCCGCCCTCCCGCCCCTCACCGGTCGCACCCATTGTGCCCGTGGCAGCGGCGGCACCAAGCGGCCGCGTACGCGGTCGCGGGGCGGGCTCGCGCACGCCAGGAAGGGCCGCGGAAACGGACGCGGTAACGCGGTATTGGCGGTGCGCGGCTACTTTCTCAATGGCCGCGGCGACAGACGAGCTGTCGCCCAGCCTGCCATTATGGAGCCCAATGACGATGGTCCAGTCGATCGCTCCCGCGGCGGGGTCGGCGCGCACAGAGCCGTTCGTTCACGGGCGGCAACGCCTCTACCTCGCCGATTGTCTCGACTGGCTCGCGACAGCCGATCCGGAGTCGATCGCGGCGGTAGTCACCGACCCGCCATACGGGCTCGTCGAGTACCAGCCGGACCAGCAGGCCAAGCTGCGCGCCGGCCGTGGCGGCGTCTGGCGCATACCGCCGACCTTTGACGGCTCCAACCGTCAACCACTACCGCGTTTCACGGTCCTGCACCGCTCGGAGCGTCGGGCGATCCTCTCGTTCTTCCTCGGATGGGGTCGCGCCCTGCTGCCGGCTCTGCGTCCGGGCGCGCATGTCGTTGTAGCCGGTAATCCCCTCGTCTCGCCACTTGTGGCGGTCGCCATGGAGCGCGCGGGCTTTGAGCGACGCGGCGAGATCGTGCGGCTCGTCCGAACCTTCCGTGGCGGAGATCGGCCAAAGGGAGCGGAGGCTGACTACTCGATGGTTTCGACGATGCCGAGGTCGGCGTGGGAGCCGTGGGGCCTGTACCGCAAGCCGATCAGCGAGCGGACGGTCGCCATGAACCTACGGCGGTGGGGCGTCGGTGGCCTTCGCCGGCGCTCCGCAGAGACGCCGTTCCTCGACGTCATACAGAGCGGGACGACCCCCGACCGAGAGCGGAGGCTCGCGCCCCATCCGAGCGTTAAGCCGCAGGCCTTCCTCCGGGAGATCGTGCGCGCCGTCATTCCCGTCGATGAGCAAACCGGCCCAGTGCTGGACACTTTCGCGGGCTGCGCGACGACCCTCGCCGCCTGCGAGGCACTCAACCTGACCGGCGTCGGGACGGAGATCGATCCCCACTACTTCGACCTCGCCTGCGAGGCGATCCCTAAGCTCGCCGAACTCTAGGTCACATCCGGCGGATGCTGTCCTGCGCTGCGTCCGCGCTCGTAGACGGCACCCACTATGAGCTTGGCGTATCCCGTCGGCCCGACAGATGCCGTGGGGGTTCGGCGACTCGTGGCGCTCCGCCCGCTGAATGACCAATCGGCTTCATCCAGGCTGGCGACCATCACCCGCTCGATGGTCGTTGGCGCGCGACCGTAGATGGGCTGTGTCGTCGTGTCGGTCGAGAACTGCACAACCATCAGCCAACCGACCTCGATGTTGTGGCCCTGCCAACCACGGACAGCCCGACTCGCTTTGACCTCGATGCCCTCGTCTCCGTGTTGGACCGCATCACTTGGATAAGTGCCGCGCGGCACGAGATCGGGTCGCCCATTGTGATAGCGATTCGGCCGCAGGCCCGGATGGGCGCCCTCGCGCTCTGTCTCCCGGGCCATCGACTCAACGGCCAAGCCGGACAGCATGCCGCTGAAGGCCGCGGGCTGCATCAGCTCCTCCAGTCGCTGATAGCCGTGCTCTACGCTGGCACTGTTCATCGCGTAGAGGTAGGCGTGGATGTCATTGACGGCGGCGACAACTGCAGCCGCCGAGAGCCCGTACGGCAGGGCAACGGCGGAATCGGCGTCGGAAGGCTGAGCGGTTGGGCGGTCCAGGTAGGGCGGCACGGCGCGCATTATGCCGCCTCTCCTCTGTGGCGAACGGTGATCGGCGCTCTGAGACGGCCCGTTGATGCGGACCGACTTACCAAGAAGTGCTCCTCCCCGCCGAGGGGCACACACGCCGTCGCCACGTGCAGCGGCGGCACGAACCGGCCAGGAAGGTCGCGCCATGACCGGCTGATGTGCGGCAGCGGCACGCATCGGCCATCGAGGACCGATTCCGGGCCGGATCGGGCTCTCTTGGTGGTCTCGATGTGCCACACCGGCAC